>NZ_CAJPPN010000011.1 GCF_905372525.1 uncultured Porphyromonas sp. | reverse complement strand
CAGTTGTGTACACACGTGTATACTCATCCCTCCTAGGTAGGAGGTATTCGCTGGGCATATCTAGCCTAAGACATAGATACTTCTATCTTCGGCGTATACTCCCTTGACGACCTTGCCCTCGCACGATAGTGATTTCATACGTCAGCCTCGGGGGGGCGAACCCATGGATTTTGCGTGGAAGAAAAAAAGTTTATCTTTGTGATGATCCTTAGCTTTATCCTAGAGAGGGGTCCTAGGAGACGGGTGACGGAGAATTGGTACATACACACCCTCGTGACTAGAGCGCTCAGTCTACCCTAGTGTGGGGACAGCGCTAGCCACCCAACTCATCTGTTCATTATGTCCTACAAGGCAAGTATTGTACGCAGGGCCGTCTATCTCCTCACAGCGCTCCTGGTAGCTCTACTCTCTGTCAGCGTCGAGCTGACGATACACCTCTTCATGGGGCGACAGGGCTTCCTAGCGCACGGACTGGCCATCCTCACGCTCGAGGTGCTCGCTGCACTTCTCTCTTGCTTATCCTGCCACACCTATGGACTATCCTCCCGTGCCGTCCTCCCCTGGGTAGCCCTCTACACAATGATCATCACGCTGGCTATGCACTTTGCGCTGAGTAGCCTATCTTTGTAGACATCTTAATTTAATCTATCCAACGACAATGAAACAGATCATCTCCACCCCCAACGCTCCCGCCGCCATCGGCCCCTACAGCCAGGCGATCCTCGTCGGCGACACCCTCTATGCCTCTGGGCAGCTAGGTATCGATCCCGCCACCGGCACCTTCCCCGAGGGGGTGACGGCACAGACGGAGCAGTCCTTTCGCAATATCCATGCGATCCTCGAGGCCGCTGGCCTCAGCATCGACGACGTCGTCAAGACGACGTGCTTCCTAGCTGACATGGGGGACTTCGCTGCCATGAACGCCGTCTACGAACGTCAGTTCACGGGCTCCTTCCCCGCACGCTCAGCCGTAGCCGTCAAGACGCTCCCGAAGGGTGGGCTGGTAGAGATCGAGATCATCGCTATCAAGGGTTAGCCCGAAGAGCCTCCCCTCGAGAGCGAGCGGACGGGGCAAAGGAGTACCCACGGTGAGATACGTGAGTATTCATAGTATTTTACTAACTTTGCTCCGAGCGTTGTGCCCGAAGTCCTGAGAATAAAATCTGTGTGTATCTCGGGGCGGGAGGGCTTAAAAGGGAACCGAGTGCAAGTCTCGGACAGTCCCGCTGCTGTGAGCATATCATACTGCTACCACGATGAGCTGAGCGATCAGCCACCACTGAGGGTTCTGTGTCCTTGGGAAGGTGATGCGACGGTAGACAAGGTATGCAAGTCAGAAGACCTGCAATGCTCTTCTAAATGCTTCGAGGAAAGCTACAGGTGTGGGTACCCCACACTTGGAATTCATTCCCCAAAGAGGAGTCCGCTCTTTTAAATCAAGAGGATCTTCGGCTTGCCGTAGTAATTTAGTGGATATGCCTCAGGTAGCGTCCAGATGATAGGGGATCACCCCTACTGTCAGGGCGACTCACCTGAGGCTTATTCGTTGTATCCCCACCCTTTGGGCTATCTTTGTCCTAGAGACATCATCATATATACAATATATAGAGACGTGACACTTATGAAGCTATCCCGTGTGCACTGGCACACCGCCCTAGCGCTACTGCTCCTGGGACTCTCGGCCGAGAGTGTACAGGCAGCCCCCACCGACAGCCTACAGATCATCCCCCACCCAGCCTCCGTCGTGCGGGCTGAGGGGAGCTACACCCTGCCCAAGGCCCTCGTCCTGCGACGTAATGCCCCCGAGTCTCTGCGCACAGGACTAGAGCGACTGACGGGTCGTAGGGTCACGGTGAGCTCGCAGGGGAGTAGACGACTACGCACTCTCATCGACCCTCGGATCGCTGGGCGGGAGGGCTATCGTCTAGAGATCGGCTCGGGGGGGATCACCCTCTCTGGGCGAGATCAGACAGGGCTACAGCAGGGGGTACAGACCCTACTACAGCTCGTAGAGCAGTATGGCGATCGCCTCCCCCAGCTGACGATCACAGACTCGGCACGCTTTGCCTACCGAGGGGTGATGCTGGACGTCTCCCGCCACTTCATGCGTAGCGATATGATCCTACGTCTCCTCGACGAGATGGCTCGCTACAAGCTCAACCGCTTCCACTGGCATCTGGTCGATGGAGGAGGCTGGCGCTTCCCCAGTACGAAGTACCCCCTATTGACCAAGAAAGCGGCCTACCGCATGACCAACGACTGGGACTCCTTCTGGCAGAAGGACCGCAAGTTCGTAGACGAGGGTACCCCCGGTGCCTATGGTGGCTACTACACCCGGGCGGAGATCCGTCAGGTCGTAGAGCACGCTACCCGACTAGGCATCACCGTGATCCCCGAGATCGAGATGCCCGGGCATAGCAACGAGATCTTCGCCGCCTACCCCGAGCTGAGCTGTCGGGGACGCTGGGACTTCGAGAGCACGGATCTGTGTATCGGCAAGGAGCAGACCTTTCGCTTCGTAGAGGATATCCTCAGCGAGGTGATGGAGCTCTTCCCCTCTCGCTACATCCATATCGGGGGCGATGAGGCAGCGATGAACCACTGGGGGAGCTGCCCCGACTGCCGCCGACGTATGGAGCAGGAGGGACTCAAGGACGAGCACGAGCTACAGAGCTACATGATCCGCCGTGTAGAGAAGTACCTCAACAGCAAGGGGCGCAAGCTCATCGGTTGGGATGAGATCCTGATGGGCGGACTAGCCCCCGATGCCACCGTGATGAGCTGGCGTGGAGAGGAGGGCGGTATCGCTGCGGCTCAGTCTGGGCATGACGTCATCATGACCCCTGGGAGCCACGTGTACCTGGACTTCTACCAGAGAGAGTCCGACGGCGAGCCTCGGGCTAACGGAGGCTTCACCACGCTGGAGAAGGTCTACGCCTACAACCCCGTCCCTGCGGTACTCAAGGAGAACGAACGCAAGCACATCCTCGGGGCACAGGCGAACCTCTGGACGGAGTACGTACTCGACGAGCGGCATGCAGAGTACATGCTCTTCCCCCGTATCCTCGCGCTGGCAGAGCTTACCTGGAGCCCTCAGAGTGTGAGGAGCTACCCAGACTTCCTCGCCCGTGTCAATCAGCATCTCCCCCGCCTACAGAAGCGAGGGATCAATGCCTATCCCCTACGTCGTATCGCCGTAGATATGCAGGTGGATAGCATCGGGCGACAGATCTCCCTAAGTCTCTCTGCCGAGCGTCCCAAGGCCGACATCCACTACACGACGGACGGCACTGAGCCTACCCTATCCTCTCCCCGCTATGAGGGTCGTCCGATCATCTGCACCGACTCTGTGCTGCTGGTCGCTAAGCTCTTCCAAGAGGGTAAGCCCCTTGACCTGCCTAGCGTCCACTACCGAGCAGACTACCACAAGGGGATCGGCAAGCAGATCACCTACAACGAGCACCGCTGGAACGACAAGTACCCCGCAGGCGGTGAGCGAGCCCTACTCGATGGAGTACGTGGCACTCCCACCTACCTAGACGGCAAGTGGCAGGGCTTCACGAAGCCTCTGGATGTGACGATCGACCTCGGGGCTGTCACAGAGCTGCACCATATCTTCGCCCGCTTCATGCAGGAGCGCATCCAGTGGGTTTATATGCCCGGTGAGGTAGAGATCCTCCTGAGCGAGGACGGAGTGAACTACCGCAGTGTAGGCAAGCGTACGACCCAGACGAGCGAGGAGGAGTACAAGCCCGTCTTCGAGACCTTTAGCTTCCCGATGAAGGAGCGAGCACGCTACGTCCGCCTACGAGCAGCGAACGACCGTGCTGCTGGGCACTTCATCTTCACCGACGAGATCGTGATCTGGTAGCTCTAGCCCCTAAGCTAAGCCTACAATATATAGGAGGGCTGGCTCCCCATGGTTAATGAACCCATGGGGGAGTCAGCCCTCTCACTTGTGGGGGAGGTAGGGGTACCGCGGACTCTAGCTACCTTTGTAGGAAAGATTAAGTAGCTCATGGCAAAGAAAAAGACCATCTATCACTGCACCGAGTGCGGTGCCCAGTACCCTAAGTGGCAGGGCTTCTGCTCGCAGTGTGGTGTGTGGAACAGCATCGAGGAGGAAGAGATCGTCGTAGGGAAGAAGGAGGCGAGCTCCACCTTCACCGCCGCCTCCATCACCACCAGCTCCCGCCCCGTACGCCTACAGGACATCGAGCAGAGACAGGAGGTACGCCTCGACCTCAGAGACCCCGAGCTGAACCGCGTGCTGGGCGGGGGACTCGTCGAGGGATCCTTCATCCTACTCGGTGGTGAACCCGGTATCGGGAAGTCCACCCTGATCCTACAGACCGTCCTCAGCATACCCTACCGCACCCTCTACGTCTCGGGGGAGGAGAGCCTCTCCCAGCTAAAGATGCGTGCAGACCGCCTCGGTAGGACGAACGAGGAGTGTCTGATCTATGCGGAGACGAACCTAGAGAAGATCCTACACACCGCACTAGACGTGCGCCCAGAGCTCGTCGTCATCGACTCCATACAGACGATACAGACCGAGCTCTCCGACTCCTCGGCTGGGAGCGTCTCACAGATACGAGAGTGTGCAGGTGCCCTACTGAAGTACTGCAAGAGCGAGAACGTCCCTGTGATCCTGATCGGACACATCAACAAGGAGGGAAGCATCGCAGGGCCTAAGATCCTAGAGCATACGGTGGACGTCGTCCTACAGTTCGAGGGCGATAAGCACTATATGTATCGTATCCTGAGAGGACAGAAGAACCGCTTCGGCAGTACCGCCGAGCTCGGTATCTATGAGATGCGACAGAGTGGGCTACGCCCCGTGGAGAACCCCTCCGAACACCTGATGAGTCACACAGGGCTACAGCTAAGTGGCGTCGCTATCGCTGCGGCGATGGAGGGCGTGCGCCCCTTCCTCATCGAGACACAGGCGCTGGTGAGCTCTGCGGTCTATGCCACCCCCCAACGCTCCGCCACGGGCTACGACACTCGGCGAATGAATATGCTACTGGCAGTGCTAGAGAAGCGCGCGGGCTTCAAGCTGATCCAGAAGGACGTCTTCCTCAACATCGCTGGGGGGATCCGCCTCAATGACCCAGCCTCCGACCTAGCCGTGATCTCGGCCGTCCTCTCCTCGAGCCTAGACCTAGCCCTCCCGGAGGGGATCTGCCTCACGGGTGAGGTAGGGCTCTCCGGCGAAGTACGTCCCGTGAGTCGCATCGAGCAGCGCATCATGGAGGCCGAGCGTATCGGCTGTCGAGCTATGCTCCTACCCGAGGCCAACCTCTCGGGACTCGCAGGAGGCAAAGAGGACAAGGAGCGTAAGATCCGCCTCGTCGGAGTGAAGACCGTCGAGGAGGCCTTCCGTCTACTCTTCCGCTCCGGACAATAGGAGCGTCTCCCCCCACCCCTCAGAGGCACGGGGGGCGAGGCTACGAGGGGCTGATCACGTCAGAGCGTGGTCAGCCCCTTCCTCTTACCCGGAGATTATCTCTACCGTATGATCTCTTTTCCCTGCCACCCCCTCTCGGGTCGTTTGGCAGGATGATTTCTTACCCGAGGGAATACCCTACCTCTAATCGCAGGGATGTCCCGCCTCTCACCTGTGGAACACCCTATCCCTAACCAACAGAGCCCCTACCTCCAACCAACAGAGCCCCTACCCCCAACCGCTGGATCCCCAACTTCCTAACCGCAAGAATACGCTATCCCTAATGGCGGGGATGGCCTATTCCTAACCTTTAGGGTGCCCTAGCCTAACCTCTCGGATACCTAGACGTTAGTCCCCCGGACAAAGTATCCACGAGAGCCCTACGGGGGATATACTTAGAGCGAGGTTGTGTACACGTGGGTACACTGTGGTATACACACGTGTATACTGTAGTGTACACGCGTGTACACTACCCCATCTAGGAAGTGGGGAGACACGGGGTAAGCCCACGGATAGAGGACCGACACTTCCGCCCCGGGTCTATGCTCCTCAGGCTCTTCCGCCCTGCCCCTGAGCGCACATTTTCACCAGCTCTGACCCAAAGATGGTACATTTCGCTACCTCATGTCTCGAAAAGGGGAGAGGAAGGCACACAATGCACGCAAAAAATACCTAAACCTTGAGATTGAGGTATACACAATTCTTTTCACGAGACAAGGGAAAGGAGGTGAATTAGGGGGTAGATCACCTGAGGAATAGCGTATAGTAAACAGTATTTTTCTAATAAAGAATTTTAGTATATCCACCTCTATCGCAAGGTATTTTATAGTATAAGTTTTTATATAACTTTGCCATGTGGAACGCCCGATAAGCAAACCACAAGAGTTTATTTCTACACATCTTAGTATAGGGACAACATCAACACTCTAAAGTAGGTAACTCAACCTCCTCTATCCGGCATCTCCCCAGACATGAGGGTGTATGCTCGGCGAGCATGGCGTACCACCACCCCCAGCAGCAATAATGATCTACATGCGTAACATAATCATGTAATACAACTTACGTATTTTATGGGAATACACTACAATGACGACCACCGAAGGAAGCACCTCCTGCGCCGAAGCGTATGCGTGTGTGTCCTAGCTGGTCTCTCGCTACCCACGCTCCTCTCGGCTAGCCCTGCGACGGAGCCCTCCCAAGTAGCCAAGGTGGAAGCCTCCACCAACCTCAATGACCAGAGCTCTAAGAAGATCAAGGTCATCGGGGTCGTAACGGACTCCAAGACGGGCGAGCCCATCGTCGGGGCTGCAGTTCGCCTCAAGGGTACCACTTCGGGATCCCTGACCGACATCGAAGGGAACTTCGAGATACAGGCTCATCCTGGCGACGTCCTCCTCATCTCCTCCGTGGGCTATACGTCTAAGGAGGTACGTGTCGGGAAGACCAACATCCTCTCCATCTCCCTCGCCGAGGACTCCAAGATGCTCGACCAGGTCGTCGTCACCGCCTTCGGTACGGGACAGAAGAAGGAGACCGTCACGGGGTCGATCCAGACCATCCGCCCTATGGAGCTGAAGGTGCCTGCTGCCAACCTCTCCACCGCTTTCGCTGGACGTCTAGCGGGGGTCATCTCCTACCAGCGTAGTGGGGAGCCTGGGAGCAATGGCGCCGACTTCTTCATCCGTGGTATCGCCACGATGAATGGTGCTGAGCCTCTGATCATCCTCGACGGGGTGCAGATCTCCAAGGCCGACCTCAATGCCCTAGACCCTGAGGTCATCGACAGCTTCTCTATCCTGAAGGATGCTACGGCCTCTGCCATGTATGGTACCCGCGGGGCAAACGGGGTCCTGATCATCAAGACCAAGAGTGGGGCAGACCTAGAGCGCCCCATCATCGGGGTACGTATCGAGAACTATATCAATACCCCGATTAACGTGCCTAAGGTCGCTGGTGCCGAGACCTACATGCGTATGTACAACGAGGCTGTGAGGAACCAAGGCACAGGTGATGCGCTCTACTCCGAGGACTACATCCGCAACACTCTGGCTGGCACCGATCCCTATCAGTATCCTAACGTGGACTGGTACAAGGAGGTCTTCAAGAACATGACCTATAACCAGCGCGCCAACATGAACATCCGTGGGGGTACGTCGAAGATCACCTACTTCATGAACGTCAACGTCAGCCATGAGACGGGGATGCTCCGGGGACGAAGCAGGGAGTTCTTCTCCTACAGCAACGAGATCCACTACATCAAGTATGCGTTCCAGAACAACGTAGACTTCCACCTCTCCCCAAGCGCAACGATCGCCCTACACCTGAACACTCAAATCAACGACTACCATGGCCCGATCACAGCCAGTAGTGGTGCTGGGGGAGTGAACGGGGTCTTCAACTCCATCATGGATACCAACCCGGTAGCGAACCCCGTCATGTTCCCACAGGGAGATGCACTCTGGTACCGCTGGGGGGGGACCAAGATCGGGTCTTACTCTCCCACCAATCCTGTGGCTATGGCAGCTGCTGGATATAAGGATACCTTCGAGAGCACAGTGATCGCCAATATCGATTACTCTCAGAAGCTCGACTTCATCACCAAGGGACTTAGCTTCAAGGGGCTCATCTCCTTCAAGAACTGGAGCTTCAGTAATGCCTTCCGCTTCCAGGGCTACAATGGCTACATGCTCGCCTCCCCAGCGAAGGATGCTAATGGGAACTACAACCTAACCCCCATCGGAGGAGATCCCACCAAGCCCATCCTGAGCTCAAACGGGAGCTCTATGGGAGATAGGCGTCTCTATATACAGACCTACCTGAACTACGACCGTAGCTTCGGTGACCATAATGTGTCTGCGATGGCGCTCTACAACCAAGATGAGGCTACCATCAACAATCCAGGTACCGACCTCGTCTATTCACTCCCTCACCGCCGTCAGGGGTTTGCAGCCCGTGCTACCTATGACTACGCTCATCGCTATGTCCTAGAAGTCAATGCTGGGTACAACGGCTCTGAAAACTTTGCCAAGGGACACCGCTGGGGCTTCTTCCCCTCGATCGGGGTAAGCTGGAATGTCAGCAAGGAAAGCTTCTGGAAGCCCCTAGAGAAAGTTGTCTCCAACCTAAAGTTCCGTGCCAACTATGGGCTCGTAGGGAATGACAAGACGGTAGGACAGCGCTTCATCTACCTCGAGGATGTCGTTACCTCGGGGAATAACCACCGCCCCAACTTCACTACGGGATATGATGGAACCTACGAGAACCGTCGTGGTCCAGGCTTCACCCGCTATGCTAATCCCCAGATCACTTGGGAAATCGGGAAGAAGCTCAACGTCGGCTTTGACCTCCAGCTCTTCAAGTCCCTTAGCCTCACGGTGGATGCCTTCCAGGAAATCCGTAGCAACATCTTCCAGCAGAAGCAGACCATCCCTAACTACTTCGGTACGGCTGATGCTAAGATCTATGGCAACCTAGCTAAGATCAAGAACTGGGGTCTGGATATAGCTCTGGAGTACAACAAGCAGTTCAACAAGGACTGGATTGTCCAGGCACGTGGTACCTTCACCTTCGCCCGCAACCGTATCCTCGAGTACGATGAAGCTGCCAACCTTCGCCCAGCCCTACGTAGCGTAGGTAAGCGTCTCTTCACCCACTGGGGCTACGTCTCCGATGGCTACTACATCGACCAAGCAGATATAGACCACAGCCCCAAGAGCACGCTCAATAATATCGCCATCGCTCCAGGGGACCTCAAGTACAAGGATCAGCCCGACAAGGACGGTAACTACGATGGCAAGATCGATGCCGACGACCGTGTCCCCATGGGCTATCCTACGGTGCCTGAGATCAACTATGGGCTAGGTGCAACGGTGAAGTACAAGCAGTTCGACTTCAACTTCACTCTCCAGGGACAGGCCAATGTATCGCTGATGATGAGTGGCTTCCACCCCTTCGGCACACAGTCTCGGCGCAACGTCCTGCAGTGGGTAGCTAAAGACTACTGGAGCCGGGACAATCAGAACCCCAACGCCCTCTATCCTCGTCTAACGCTACACGACAATAACAATAACCAGCAGGGGTCCTCACACTGGCTACGCGATGCTTCCTTCCTGAAGCTTCGTAATCTAGAGCTAGGCTATCAATACAAGATAGCTCGTATCTACGTAAACGCGACGAACCTCCTGACCTTCGCCCCCTTCAAGCTATGGGATCCAGAGCTTGGTGGTGGCCGCGGGATGTCCTATCCTCTGCAGCGTACCTTCAACCTCGGGATACAGCTCACCTTCAAGTAGCCGTCTATCACGCTATATTATCATAGAAGAATCCGATGAACAGACTATATAAGCTAGCCCTCCTGTGCGGGGCTACCCTCCTGCTCGGGAACTCCTGCAACTTCCTGGACATCGTCCCTGACGAACGTCCCACGGAGAAGGACACCTTCTCAGACCGCAATAAGGGGATCGACTACCTCTACTCCTGCTATGCCTATCTCCCCAATCCTGGGGGGACGTCTGGGAGTCTCGACCTGCTGACAGGCGATGAGGTGATCACCTCCTTCGAGCACGAGTCCTTCGCCAGCTTCCCTAAGGGAAAGTACACAGCCTCTACCCCAGGTATCTCCTACTGGAATACCTTCTTTCAGGGGATCCGCCAGTGCTACATGTTCAATAGAGTGATCGACAAGATCCCCAATACCTCTGATGCAGAGAAGGCGGACTACAAGGCTCAGGTCAACTTCCTGCTGGCCTACTACCACTATCTCCTGCTACGTTGCTACGGCCCGATCATCCTCGTCAAGGAACTCCCTGACGTGAACACTAAGGTCGAGGACTATGCTGCTCGTACGAACTTCGATGAGTGTGTCAGCTGGATCGCTGCTAAGTTCGACGAAGCCGCCGCTGGCCTACCTGCTACGCGCAACGATGTGAAGAGCCGTGTCGGACTCGCTACGAGCACCGCTGCCAAGGGCTTCAAGGCCAAGCTCTATCTCTATGCCGCTTCGCCCCTCTTCAACGGAGGACAGCCAAGCCTCTTCGAGTCCCTCAAGGACAAGAATGGCAACCACCTGATGCCTATGACCTACGACCCTCAGAAGTGGGTACGTGCCAAGGAAGCTCTCAAGCAGGCTATCGACGCTGCCGAGGCTGCCGGCTATGCCCTCTATATGAAGGATGACCTGTACAAGGCTGAGAACAAGTACCCAGAGAATGGCATCGAGCGTCGCCTACGCCTAACGATCCTAGACTGGGTAGGTCGCCCCAACCCCGAGGTGATCTTCGCAGACTCTCGTGGGGTCGGTCTGTATGACTTCCAGGGTAAGTCTACCCCTAAGGGTGTCGATGGTAGCGAATATGGGTACAACGGGGTAGGGCCTACGTGGGCTATGCTCAACCGCTTCTACACCAAGAACGGTCTCCCCTGGAATGAAGACCCCGAGACCAAGAGCCTAGATCCACTAGAGGTCGTGACCGTAGACGCTGCTCATGCCGCCCATGCCAAGGAGGGTGTGAAGACCATCAAGTTCAACCTCGAGCGTGAGCCTCGCTTCTATGCTTGGATCGGCTTCCAGGGTGGGTACTTCGAAATCCTTAACAAGGAGCCCAACAACCCCCTCTACCCCACTCCTAGCTTCATGCCCGAGGCTGGCCGTGTACTCCTAGACTTCACCAAGAACGGGAACCAAGGGCGAAAGGGACGTAACAACAACTACACCCCCAGTGGCTACCTGAACAAGAAGGGTACCTTCCCCAACCAGCTCATGGCCAAGAACGGTGTCTCCGTCATCTCTCATCCCTGGCCACTGCTACGCCTTGCGGATCTATACCTCTCCTACGCAGAGGCCTGCGTCGAGACGGGCGACCTAGCTGAGGCTAAGACCTACATCGACAAGATCCGTACCCGTGCGGGTATCCCCACTGTAGACGCTGCATGGGGCTCTATTGGGGTAACCCCCGACCAGGCTAAGCTCCGCCAGATCGTACGTCAGGAACGCCAGATCGAGCTCTACCTAGAGAACCAGAACTTCTGGGATATGCGTCGCTGGCTCCTAGCTAAGGATGCCTTCGGTCACAAGGCTAAGGGGCTTGACATCGAGGCCACGAGCATCGAGGACTTTGCGAAGCTGAAGGAAGTCGTCTTCGAGCGTGCCTTCTCCGATGCCAACTACCTCCTACCGATCCCCATCGCCGACATCAATAGGAACGGGAACCTCATCAACAATCCTGGTTACTAACCCATCATAGACGATAAGATGAACAAGATATTCATGGCCCTCATGCTGGGCTCGCTTGTCCTAGTGTCTTCCTGTAAAAAGGAAGACCTAGGCGCCAAGCCTACCGACCTAGACCAAGCCTCCCTCACGGCAGAGCCGGGACCGGGCTCTGTCCTACTGAAGTGGGCTATCCCACAGGGTGCAGACTACCGCTACGTGCGGGTCACCTACACGCACCCTGCGACCAACAAGCCCGCAATGCGTCTGGCGAGCGTCTACTCAGACTCCCTACGTGTCGATGGTCTACTCGCTCGTTATGGAGAGATCGAGTTCAAGATCTGCCCCATAGGACAGAAGGGCGCTGAGGGGACTACCCGTACTATCTCGGCTCAGGCTAAGCCACTGCCCAAGGTCACCAAGATCACGGATGTAGCTGCCGAGAAGCTCGTCCTCGCGGCAGGTGCGGATGACCTCTTCGTCAGTGACCCCGAGTCTTCAGAAGGCCCCAAGGCAAACTTGATTGACAACAACAACACGACCTTCTACCACGAGAACTGGAGCAAGGCTAAACGTCCTATGCCTCACTATATCGTGATGAAGCTCCCTAAGGCAGTCAAGGCCTTCCACTTCTTCATGAAGGGTCGTCACAATAGCCGACTCAACCCTGTGGAGATGGACATCTACGTGAGCGAAGCCTTCAATGGTAGCTTTGACCTCGAGGCCAACAAGGCCGTCCGTCTCAGAGCCTTCACTGGTCTACCAGATGCTCAGGCGGCAGACTACACCTCTCCCGTGATGCTCGCCGACAAGGCTTACACCTACGTTTGGTTCCAGATCAAGAAGGTCTACAACAACCAACTCTTCGCAGCCCTAGCTGAGCTCCACGTCTTTGCTCACCAGACCGAGGTCTATGACCCCGAGACCGGTGAGACGACCAAAGAATAGTCGTGATCGTTAGATTACATTCCTGAGAGGTCGGGTAGAGGGATAGGTCATGCCTAGCCCTCTCCCGACCTCTCTCCCTTCGCATACGATACAGATTAACTATAACACGTAATCATCGAGAAGAATGAAGACCATCAGACTCTTTAGCCTGCTCTGTGCAGCTATCCTCAGCCTGGCCTGCGTCTCCTGCAAGGCGGACGACGACCCCGGCAGAGGCAAGAAGAGAGGGGAGAATGGTAGCCAGACGACCCTCCCCGAGAATATCGACTTCAAGAGCGAGTCCTCCTCCAAGATCATCCAGGTGGGTGACCTCCCCCAGGGCTGGCGAGTCGAGAGCAACCAGTCCTGGTGCAGTGCCAAGCCCCGGGGTAAGACCCTCCACGTAGAGGTACAGACCAACGAGGAGACCGAGATCCGTCAAGCTAAGCTCACCATCAGCTCCTCCGCTGGAGAGAAGTACATCACCGTACGCCAGCTAGGGGTAGCCCCAGCGATCCTCATCGACAAGCAGATCTTCACCCTACCCGCCTCTGGGGGCGGTATTGACTTCGTCATCACGACCAATACGCAGGTCGAGGTCAAGCTCCCAGAGTGGGTCAAGGCACCCTCCGAGCTCAAGGCTATGCACAAGGAGAGCCATGCCTATGTTGCCCTCCCTCACACCGGCGAGAGCAATCGTGTCGCCAAGATCGAGGTCGTACAGAAGGGGGTCGCCGATGCCTCCAAGGCCATCCGTGCCTTCATCTCCCTCACACAGCTCGGTGCAAAGGACTACGTCGCAGGTAGCACGGATAATCTAGCCGATGACGAGCAGATCAAGGTAGTCAGCGGTCAGGCCTCCTCCTTCCAGCCCAGCGGTGGTGAGATCGAAAGATCCTTCGACGGAGACATGGGTACGCTCTATCACTCCAACTGGACCAATACGGGCAAGGACTACTTCCCCATCACGCTGACTTACCACTTCGCCGAGGTATCAGAGGTAGACTATCTCGTCTACTATCCACGTACCAGCGGACAGAATGGGAACTTCAAGCAGGTCGATATCGAGGTATCGAAGGATGGCGTGAACTTCGAGAAGCTCGTCTCCAAGGACTTCGGGGGGAGCTCACAGCCCACACGGGTCATCTTCGATCGTCGCCTACAGGCCAAGAGCTTCCGCTTCATCGTACGCAGTGGAGCAGGAGACGGTCAGGGCTTCGCCTCGTGTGCCGAGATGATGTTCTTCAAGCGTAGTAGCAAGAGCTTCGACTACAAGACGCTCTTCGCAGACGACCTCTGCACCACCCTACGTCCCGACGTCACCGATGCCAAGATCGCTCAGTGCACCGATCCCTTCTTCCGCAACCTAGCCTTCTTCATCAAGCAGGGTAAGTACAACCAGGAGTTCCGTGTCGCCGAATTCAAGCCCTACCTCCACCCCAATGTGGTCGCTGCTCGCAATAAGACCAATCCCTACTCGCTCCTAGATAACCCCACAGGTATCTCGGTCAAGCAGGGTGAGGATCTCATCGTCTTCGTCGAGGACACTCGGGGCTTCGAGGGGCTAAGCCTACGTGTACAGAACCTCGACAAGCCTGGTGGTGATGGCTTCGGCGGTGAGTACTACCCGCTCTACAAGGGGATGAACAAGCTCAAGATGCGTGCCCCAGGGCTTGCCTATGTGATGTACCACACCATGGACGAGGCTAAGCTCCCTTCGCTACAGCCTATACGTATGCACTTCGCTACAGGTACCGTCAACGGCTACTACGACTCCCAAAATCCGAAGCTATCTGGTCGCTGGAAGGAGCTCCTGAACAAGGCCTCCGATAAGTACTTCGACGTCCTTGGTAAGTATGCTCACCTGACCTTCGAGACGGCCAACTTCCGCAACTACACCCCCGAGGGGCGCGACATCACCAATACCTACGACAGCATCGTACGCAACGAATGGGTACTCCACGGCTACTACAAGTACAACTGCAAGCCTCGGAACCGCATGTACCTGCACGTCATGTACCATGCCTATATGTACGCTACGTGGTACCACACGGCCTACGTAGTCAGCACGGCAGAGGCTATCCTAGACCCAGCTAAGATGCGTAACCCCAAGTCGCAGGGTGCTGCCTGGGGGCCTTCACACGAGATCGGGCATATGAACCAGATCCGTCCGGGAGCCCTATGGCATGGGATGACAGAGTGTACGGTGAACATCCCCTCGGAGTACATCACGACCTACGTCTTCAAGCAACCCTCTCGCCTACAGGAGGAGCGTATGGGTGATGGCAACAACCGTTACTCGCTCGCCTTCTCGCACATCATCGCCGGGGAGACACCATTCTGCTCCGCAGGGAGTACGAACTCTAAGGATGGTGTCATGCAGGGGGTCGATGTCTTCAAGCAGCTCGTACCCTTCTGGCAGCTGGAGCTCTACTTCGGCAGGGTGCTCGGTCATAGCCCTCGTCTGAATGCGGATGCTGTCTCTGGCTTCTACCCCGACCTCTACGAATACTTCCGCAGGCATGACTCTCCAGGGACACCTGGTCTACAGCAGGCAGAGTTTGCCTATGCTGTCTCCAAGGTGGCCGGGCGAGACCTCACCCGCTACTTCGAGCGATGGGGCTTCTTCCGTGCCGTGAATACGATCATTGATGACTATGGCAAGAAACCTTTCGTCCTCACCGAGGTGGAAGCAAACGCAGTGAAGAACCGCATCGCTAGCCTCCACTTACCCAAGGAGGACATCGCCCTAGAGTACATCACCGATAACAACGCTTATCTCTACAAGGATAAGCCAAGCATTATCGAGGGAAGCAAGGCTAGCATCAACAGCCAGTCCATAAAGATCAGCGGGTGGAAGAATGTCGTTGCCTTCGAGGTGTACAACGCTCAGGGTAAGCTCATCTTCGTCGCCGACGCTACCTATCCCAAGGAAGGGGAAGCACACTTCTTCCTCGGCTCTTCTTGGGTCAAGGGTAACAGCATCAAGGCCGTCTCTGCAGGCAACGCACGTGTTGCCGTCCCCACAGAGTAGCCTTCGCCCCTCGTGAGGCTTGGCTCCCCACCTCGGGGGTCGATGCCCTCACAGTGTAGTAAGTAGTATGACGCCCCTGCCCTATCTCGTATAGGGCAGGGGCGTCGCACATGATGTACCCCGGGGGTGTCCGTGGATCGCTTGAGAGCCTCCCCCTTCGGCGGTTGCCTTTTCTGAGACCCTATTAGACCCATTAGACCCATTGGCCCTATTATCCCTATTAGCTCTATCAGACCTACCCCTCCACTCGCCCCTCAGTACTACTGCGGGAGGAGAAACGTCCAGTCCCGCTCGGTGGAGTGCTCGGGTGCAAAACAAAAGCCCTCGGGACGACAGGCCTTGACCTCGTCCTCGGTGGTGAGCCCTCGGCGGATCACTTCGCCTGCGAGTGTTCCCCGAGCCATCTTGGTATAGACGACGATCTGTTTGTGGCGACCATCGGGCTGTACGGTTAGGAAGGTCGGGGAGAGGACACGTAGCTGTCGCTCCACCTCCGCCCAGTGAAAGAGCTGATGCATCTCCTCGCTCGCCAGATAGAGGAGCGTGCCTCCCTGTCGCTTGCCTTCCTCGATGAGTAGCGGGGTGAGGCGGTCTCGCCAGTAGTCAAAGAGACGCTCTCCCTCCCCACACAGGGGTAGGTGAATGCCCCCCTCCATCCGATAGGGACGTATCTGATCACTCGGTCGGAGCAGACCATAGACGAAGGAGGTCATCCGAAGACGTTCGCCCGCCATCCGCCACTCCTCGGCACTGAAGGTCTGCGCTGCTATCTTGCGGTAGACCATCCCCGAGTAAGCCAGCAGGGCAGGTCGCTCCACTACACCTTCGTCGAAGAAGGCTCTCTGCCGAGCATAGACCTCGTCCCTTAGGCGAGGGCTTAGGGCAAGCTCCCGTCCCAGCTCTTGGGCTGAGAGGCGAAGGCTCTCGGCGATGATCTGATGTGCCTCCGAGAGGAAGCGGGGAGTGGAGGATGGAGCATCGGGACATAGCGACTTAGCTCCTGCGAAGGTCTTCGCCGGGGATATGAGGATAAGCATAAGATAGTCGGTGGATAAGGGTGAGGATTACTTAGTGGCACGGAGCACCTCACGCTTGCCCGGAGGGCCTGCGAGACGCTCTACGGCGAAGCCTGCACGCTGGAGGCGTCGGCGCACCTCCCCCTTAGCGCAGTAGGTGGTGAGCATTGCCCCAGGATGTGCGGCAGCGTATAGGCGCTGGAAGAGGACTTCGTCCCATAGCTCGGGCTGAGCCTCGGGCGAGAAGGCATCGTAGTAGATGACGTCTATCCCCTCGGAGGGTATATAGGTCGTGAGATCGGTGTGTACCTTGTGCAGAGTGAAGGTCGGGCTCAGTGGCACATCTTCGTCCCAAGGAGCACTGTGGAGTAGTCGTAGGAGGGTGTCGCCCTGTGTCTCTGTGGATAAGTCATAGGAGAGACGACTGTAGACGTCCTCGCCGATCGGGTATTTCTCTAGGGTCGTGTAGTGGATAGGCTGATGGAGCTCCTCGGCAAGGAGTGCCGTCAGCAGGGCATTGAGTCCCGTACCAAAGCCTACCTCCAGCACCTCTAGGACTCGCCCACTGCTCCGATCCCATCGCTCCAGCCTCCCCCGTAGCGCAAGCCCCATATAGATATGGCGACTCTCCTGCACGGCTCCGTGCGTCGAGTGGTAGTGCTCCCCGAAGGTAGGTGTATACAGCGTCAAGCTCCCATCCTCGGTCTCATGAAGCTCGGGAGGAAGGTACGTCATCGGCCGAGCAAGGGGAGAAGGGGCGAGACCATCTGCCAGAGGGCAATCCCAGTGGCGACACTGACATTCAGAGAGTGCTTCGTCCCATACTGGGGGATCTCCAGACATTGGTCTACCTCGGATACCACAGCTTCGCTCACCCCGTGCACCTCATTGCCTAGGACTAGAGCATAGCGCATCGCAGGATCAGGGACGAAGGTCTCTAGGCTTAGGCTATCGTGTACCTGCTCTAGCGCGAGCAAGTGATAGCCCTCTGCACGTAGAGCACGTAGTGCCTCTAGGATGGAGGGCTCGTAGTGCCAAGCGACACTCTCCTCCGCCCCGAGGGCAGTCTTATGAATATCTGGGTGTGGAGGGCGTGCCGTGATCCCACACAGAGTCAGCCCCTCGAGACGAAAGGCATCGGCAGTGCGGAAGATGGAGCCTAGGTTATTCATACTCCTCACATCCTCTAGCACGAGACGGATAGGGAGCTTATCGCTCCGCTGGAAGTCCTGGAGCGTGAGTCGCTCCATCTCGGTGATCGTACGCTTCTTCATCACGAAGTCTAAGGGGGATACCTCGGCTCGTGGGCTAGAGGGGGAGGTAGATGACCTTCTTCGTCTTGAAGTATTCCTCTTCGAAGGTTGGATAGAGATCCTGCACCTCGATGATCCGCTTGTAGGGGCGGATCTCCGCCTGTAGCTCCCCGCCCTTGAGACAGATGAGCCCATTGGGCATCCCGTTACGGTGCTCATGATGGATCAGGCGCTGGGTGAAGCCGACGAGTTCGCCAAGCTGCATCACAGCACGACTGACGACAAAGTCAAAGGTCTCCCGTACATCCTCCCCTCGTCCATGTAGCGTACGGACATTCGTTAGCCCAAGAGCCTCTGCCACTGCCCCTGCGACCTTCACCTTCTTGCCAATACTATCGACCAGTAGGAATTCGCACTCGGGGAAAAGGATTGCCAAGGGGATCCCAGGGAAGCCCCCGCCCGTGCCAAAGTCGAGGATACGAGTGCCCGCCTTGAAGCGGATCATCTGCGTGATCCCGAGGGAATGCAGGACATGGTGCTCATAGAGCCCGTCGATGTCTCGGCGGGAGATCACGTTGATCTTGGCATTCCAGTCACGGTAAAGGGCATCGAGCTGGGCGAACTGCTCGGTCTGCTCTGGGCTCAGAGCGGGGAAGTACTTCTTGATGATATCCATCCGATCTATGTGGGTAGGGCTAGTGAGGGAGGTAATGGGAGAGTATAGAGCCGGGGCGAAGGATCGGCTGTAGATCCTCGTAGGGGACGAAGATCGTGACCTGCCCGAGGGCATAGGGGCCTATCTCGTAGGGATTGTAGATATAGGTCAGTCCCTTCGGGCCAATGGAGCAGTTGTCATTCGGTGTGAGGTCCACCGCTGAGATCCCCTCCTTCTCCTCTAGCTCCTCGAGGGTCTTAACCTTGTAGCCAATGAGGAGTCTGCGCTGTAGGATCTTGATCAGCTGCGCTGCATAGTCCTCGACGAAGTAGTCACTCTCCCTGAGGAGGGTCTTCGTGCGGCGGTCAATATTGTAGAAGCCCGTCCCATAGTTGCCATGCACAGCACCCGCATAGTACTCAGCCAGATCCTTGCGGACACTGATCACTAGGCTGTCGATATAGTCTACCTTGGTAGAGAGCTGTAGGTCACTCTTGAGCTCATTGAGGTCCTCCTGGGACATCTCCTCGGTGGACTCATCTTGTATGGTATACTCGATACTCATATCTCGGATGTAGGCATCTACAGCTGCACGAGGGGAGAGGCTCGCATACTGATCCCCGAAAGCTATTCGAGAGAATAGATGCTCCAGCGTAGAGTCTCCAGCGAGGTAGCGGAAGACGATGCTCGCATGGAGCGAAGGGCCACTCTTCTTATTTTGGTCTTCATAGTACGTACCCTCCACGACGATGGAGTCCAGGCTCGCGAGGGTAGCCGTCCCCGTGCTATCACCTACCCCAGAGGCCGTGGAGTCGGACGAGTGAGAGGAGCACGATGAGCAGGAGGGCAAGGCAAAGAACGTCAGACTCGCCAGCACAAAAAGCGTCGAGACCAAAGCTATTCGGTAGTTCATCCTATGTAGAGATTAAATATTGTTGCAAGGCAAAGATACCACCTTTCCCTAAAACACAGCCTCCTCATCCTCACTCCGATACACGACTTCCCTCCAAGGGTATCGCTCCCTAGGGGCTACCCCCCAGGGCTGACGCAGAAATCACTACAGAAATCACCATAGTGCGAGGGCAAGGTCGTCAAGGAGTATACGCCGAAGATAGAAGGATCCGTGTCCAAGGTGTAGAGATCCCCAGCGAATACCTCCTACCTAGGAGGGATGAGTATACACGTGTGTACACTATTGTATACCCACGTGTACACAACAGTATACACGCGTGTACACAAGTGCGCTCTAAGTATATCCTCTGTAGGGCTCTCTTGTAGGTCTGTTTCTTGGGGATAATGCCTAGGATCTTTAGGGTTGGGCTAAGGCTCTCTAGGATATGAAATAATATCCCCGAAGACCCAAAGGCTGGAGTATGCGAGCGAGATCATGCGTCAGCCCTAGGGGCTACGACCTCCCCCTCGTCCCCTCCCCCCGAGGGCTGAGGGCAGGAGCTCGGAGACCCCATATGGGGGAGATAAGCTACCTTTGTAGGCAATAAGTACTTACGAGACAGAGATGAACCAACTAGATATATTCCTCGGTGGAGCCGTGCTCCTCTTCACCCTCGCAGGGCTCTTCGGTGGAGCGGTGAAGCGTGTGGTACAGGTGGCCGCCGTCGTCATTGCCTTCCGCGAGTCCTGGCGTCTGACCCCATGGGTTCAGTCCGCACTAGAGGGACTCCTCGGGCACCCTGTGGGCGCATGGGGCTTCATCATCCCGCTCCTTGGCTTCCTCATCGTATACCTAGGGATCCGTATGCTCGGGGGGTGGTTCTCCTCCCTGACGAAGGGGACACTGCTGGGGATCCTCGACCGCATACTAGGCCTTGCACTAGGTCTACTCGTGGGGATCTACCTGATGGGCTATGCCTGTCTCCTCTTCGAGGGGATCTTCCCTACACCTCCACTCAAGCCCTCGAGCGGTGAGCCCCTCACGACCCGACAGACCTCCGTCCTCTACCCCTGCCTCATACGTGCCGTCAGCGATATACGGCAGGCAAAGACTATCATCTTCCCCGAGGAGCCCAAGCAACCCGAGGAAGCTCCTACTCCCCCACCCACTCAGAAGCGCAGACGATGAACCCACTAGAGCTGATTCACCGCTACTACCCCGAGGGTAGCGACATAGAGCGCATCCTGCGCCTACATAGCGAGGATGTCACTGGTCTAGCCCTAGAGCTCGTGGACCGACACCCCGAGATGAACCTCGACCGCACCTTCGTCGAGGAGGCAGCTATGCTCCACGATATAGGCATCTATAGGACAAATGCCCCCGAGATCCATTGCCACGGCGATGCCCCCTATATCCTACACGGCTACCTCGGGGCAGAGCTCCTGAGGAGCCTAGGACTCCCCCGCCACGCCCTAGTCGCCGAGCGTCATACGGGCAGCGGGCTGACCGAGGAGGAGATACATAGCCGGGGGATCGCCCTCCCCCCTGGGATCTACACCCCAGAGAGCCTAGAGGAGAAGCTCATCTGCTACGCTGACAAGTTCTACTCCAAGACGAAGCTAGGACAGCGTAAGAGCCTCGACAAGGTACGCTCGGGCTTCGCCAAGCACGGCGAGGAGGCACTGCGGCGCTTCGAGCTCCTACACGAGCTATTCGGACAATAGACTAGCCCGATGGAGGATTTCCCTGCATTTATTTGCATTCTTCCACGATAAAGCCTACCTTTGCCTATAGAAAGAAACAGAGCCACGATGTCGGTTGGGAAACTCATCGTACTATAGTTGAAAACCGAGACAAACCGAGATGCTAATGGCGGGCTACAACGCCCCTCTCGAGGGACGTTCTCCTGGCGACAGGGGATACAGTAGATTACAAAGGTATCGAGGAACTCAAATCCTGTTTTTCGGAGTTTTCACTTAATCTGCTCGTGGCTCCCCCCTTCAGAGAAGGTCACCCTCTACCCAATAGCGTGGGAGCGGGTGACCTTCTTACTTTTTAGCCTCCTCGGGAAATGGGTATTCCTACCCTCAGGACAAGCGTCTCCACTCCCTCACGGATGGATCTTCGTGCACTCAGAGATTGGTTTGTAGACTTCTCCCTCCTTGATGGGAGAGTGTCCAAAGCTCCTCCCTATCCCCCACCCTCAGATAAAGCAAGCCCCCACCCTCATTACTCTGAGGGCAGGGGCTATAAAGAGATTAGAGAACTCGCCGACTAGGCACTAACCTAGATCCTGCTCCATATAATCAATGAAAGCGCGATTGACTAGGTGTGAGCCACCAGCCGTAGGATAGCAGCCCGAGAAATACCAGTCACCTGGATGATGTGGGATGGCCTCGTGGAGTCCCTCGAGACTCTGGAAAACGAGCTCCACCTCGGCACGTGTCCCCTCGGGGCGAAGAAGCTCTACCATCTTGGCAGAGATCTCCTCGGGGGTGAAGGGAGCATAGATAGCCTGCACCACATTCTCTACCCACTCCGTCTCGGGTAGCTGACTTAGCTGGAGCGCCTTCTGGTACTGCTCATCTAGGAGCTGCTGCATCCCTCGCTCACGAATGAGGGCTATGGCAGCACGGAAGGCGATGAACTCCTTCATCTTGCTCATGTCGATCCCGTAGTAGTCTGGGTAGCGCACCTGTGGACAGCTAGAGACAATGACGATCTTGCGAGGCCCGAGGCGATCCAGGATACCGATGATGCTCTGCCGAAGGGTCGTACCCCGCACGATACTATCATCGATGACCACTAGGCTATCTACACCTCGCTCCACCGACCCATACGTGATGTCGTAGACGTGTGCTGCGAGCTCATTACGGCTCTTGCCCTCGGAGATGAAGGTACGGAGCTTGATGTCCTTGATGGCGACCTTCTCGGTGCGTACACGCTGGGCAAGGATAGTCCTCAGAGCCTCCTCACTAAGGTCGGGCTGGGACTGTATCTGCTGGAGCTTCTGCTCAGTGAGGTACTTGTCCAGCCCCTCGACCATACCATAATAGGCAACCTCGGCAGTATTGGGGATGAAGGAGAAGACCGTATGCTGTAGGTCTCCGTCTACTGCCCTGAGGATAGCGGGCGTGAGGTGTTCCCCGAGGGCCTTGCGCTCCCGATAGATGTCTCGGTCACTGCCACGAGAGAAGTAGATGCGCTCGAAGCTACAGGCAGCGCTGGGCTTAGCCTCCACGATCTGCTCCGTGCGCACCTCGGCAGAGCGACTGACGAGGAGGGCTTGCCCTGGGTGTAGCTCCTGCACTCGGTCACTCGTGATATTCATCACCGTCTGTATGACGGGACGCTCGGAGGCCAGCACGACGATCTCGTCATCTACATAGTAGAAGGCTGGACGGATCCCCCAAGGGTCTCTCATCGCATAGCTCTCCCCACTACCCGTCTGTCCGCACATCACGAAGCCACCATCCCAGAGGGGGGCACACTGACGCAGGACGTTGGCCAGATCCATACGCTCCTCGATGTAGTGGGTGATATCCATCCCCTGCAGGCCGTGCCCCTTGCTCTCGATGAAGAGACGCTCGACCTCTCTATCCAGCCTATGCCCGATCTGCTCCAGCAGGATATGCATATCGGAGACGTGGCGAGGGTGCTGTCCTACGGAGGTAATGGCATCGAAGACCTGAGAGACGTTCGTGAGGTTGAAGTTTCCACAGATCGAGAGCGTCTTCGCACGCCAGTTACTACGGCGTATCATCGGGTGCACATAGGTCAGACCGCTCTTGCCCGTGGTGCTATAGCGGAGGTGCCCCATGAGGCAGGAGCCTGCGAAGGGGAGATTGCGCTCGGCATAGGCTACGTCGCCGAGGCTATCGGCAGGTGCATGGGCGAGCTGGGCATGGACGGCATTGAAGATCTCCTGTATGGCAGAGGAGCCTTCGGCACGCTCACGGAAGAGGTATTCGTCACCGGGCTCGCTCTGGAGCTTGACGACGGCTAGGCCTGCACCCTCCTGCCCGCGGTTGTGCTGCTTCTCCATCAGGAGGTAGAGCTTGTTGAGCCCATACATCCACGTACCATACTTCTCTTGGTAGTAGCTGAAGGGCTTACGCAGGCGGATCATAGCCACGCCACATTCATGCTTGAGGGGTTCCATTTGTATCTTAGGAAGAGGAAATAGGATAGTCTACTAGGGGGAATGGGAATCATCCGAATGCAAGATGCGCACCCTTGGAGTGAGAGATGCGCATCCTTGTTTAGTCGTTATCTATAGGGGGTGAGTGGGGGTATAGTCTAGCGCTTACCCTTCTTCTGAGCCTTGCGCTGCTGCTCCTGCTGCAGACGCTGAGCCTCCTCGAGGCGCTGCATCCACTTGGACTTCTTGCGGGGCTTCTTCTTGTTCTCCTCGAGTTCGTGCAGTAGCTTCTCCTCATTGAGTGTCCAGCGGAAGGCTAGATACTGCAGGATGGTGATCAGCGTAGAGACGAAGTAGTAGTAGCTCAGCGCAGAGGCATTCTGATTGAAGATGAAGAAGAACATGATCGACATGATGTAGGGCATCATCTTCATCCCAGCCATACCCTCTGCGGAGCTAGGAGACTGGCTCATCGTGTAGCGTGTATAGATGACGTTGGTCACTGTCATCAGCACGCAGAAGAGGCTCAGGTGGTTACCCAGGAAGGAGGAGATAAGGGGGATATTGAAGTCCCACGAGATGATCGCATCATAGGTCGATAGGTCTTGTGCCCACAGGAAGCTCTGCCCACGCAGCAGGATCGAGGTCGGGAAGTACATGTACAGCGCGATGAGGAAGGGCATCTGCAGCAGCATAGGTAGACAGCCACTCATCGGGCTAGCACCTGCGGAGCGATAGAGGTTCATCGTCTCGGTCTGTCGCTTCATCATCGCCTCCTGATCCTTGCCGGGGTACTTAGCATTGATCTCATCGATCTGAGGCTTCAGGACACGCATCTTGGCCTGCGAGAGGTAGCTCTTGTGCGTGAAGGGGTATAGGAGGATCTTGATGATCAGCGTCATCAGTAGGATGATGATCCCCCAGTTGGAGATGAAGCCCGAGAGGAAGGTCACGATCGGGATGATCAGGTACTTGTTGATCCAGCGGAAGACACTCATACCGAGATAGACGAGGTGGTCTAGCTGCAGAGGGGCATCATTCTGCGAGAGCTCGGCGTCATAGCGCTGTAGGAGCTCGTAGTCATTAGGGCCAAAGAAGAAGGTCAGGGGTACCTGCGTCACCTCCTCCTTGACGGACATCGGGAAGGTGGCTGCGAGGGAGCACGAGCGGACATAGCCACTACCCTCCTTCTCTGCCTGGAGTGTCAGCGTATTGTTTTGGAAGCCCGTGCGCTGGTTGATCAGCACCGAGCTGAAGTACTTATCCTTGAAGGCCACCCACTGGAGAGACTCCTTGATTTCCTCGGTACTCTCACTACTCGTCTCGAGACGCTCTACATCCCCCTTGGGGAAGTGATAGTAGATACCGCTATACTGCCCCTCGAACTTCCAGGACTGCTCCTGCTGGGGCATGCGCTGTCGCCACTCGAGGTCCTGCGTGGTCATGTTCACGGGTAGTAGGCGACGTAGCTCGTGTCCCGTGATCGTGAGCCCCACACGGTAGTCGTCGGGGCGCAGGGTGTAGGCAAAGTCTAGGTAGGCCACCGAGTCGATCTGCATACGTAGGACAGCTGCACTGTCGCTCTGACTGATGACGTCGAAGTAGGCCGTAGAGGTATTGACGATCTTATTTTCCAGCGTACGTAGGGGGAGGTTGAGGGTAGCGTCACCTTGGCGGAAGAGCTGTACGGGCTTCTTCTGCTGGTCGGTGTAGTCGGCTAGCGTAGCCTCTACGGGAGAGCCGCCCTTGTTGGAGAGCTTGAGGGTGAGCTTCTTGTTCTTCAGTACCACAGTCTGCTCGGGGCGCTCTTGTAGGTAGGCTGGGAGTACGGGGCCGACTACAGAGGCGGAGTCCCCTGGGTGGTCGATCGTACAGCCATCTGCCCCCGACCATGTGGCTGGGGAAGTAGGCTGACTCTGGGCTACCACCTGAGTCGTATCCGTCGTAGGAGTGGCCTGCGGCTGTGGACCCGACTGCTGAAAGAGTGTGAACCCTATCAGTACAGCACCGATGAGTAGGGCTCCAATGATTGTATTCTTATCCATTTATCATTTACTGACCGAGTGAGAGAGGAGGCTATCACAGCCTCCGCTCCACTCGGATGCTATACTATACAGTGTATATAATGTCCTAGCACGCGTCTTGGTTCTCCTGGCTATAGCGGATAGCCTCTCGGACGAAGGCCATGAAGAGGGGGCTAGGGTGCAGTACCGTACTCTGATACTCGGGGTGGAACTGTACCCCCACGTACCAGCGATGGCTGGGGATCTCTACCGTCTCTACGAGACCCGTATCGGGGTTCTCCCCGGCGCAGATCATACCTGCACGCTCATAGTCGTCACGGTACTGGCTATTGAACTCGAAGCGATGCCGGTGGCGCTCCCGGATGAAGTCCTTGCCGTAGGCCTCGGCGATACGTGAGCCCGGACGAAGGATACAGTCGTAGCCCCCGAGGCGCATAGAGCCCCCGAGGTCGGAGATACTCTTCTGCTCCTCCATCAGGTCTACCACCTTGTGCGTCGTCGTCGGGTCGATCTCTGTCGTGTGGGCATCCTTCCAGCCGAGCACATTGCGGGCGAACTCGATGACCATACACTGCATCCCGAGACAGATCCCTAGCGTGGGGATACCTTGCTCACGGGCGTAGCGCAGAGCCTCAAACTTCCCATCCACACCTCTTGACCCGAAGCCAGGGGCGACCACTACTCCGTCGACCCCCTCTAGGAGTGAGGCGACATTGGATGGGGTGATCCGCTCGCTGTGGATAGAGATGAGGCGGAGCTTGCGTCCGTTGTAGGTCGCTGCCTGTAGGAGAGCTTCGTCGATGGACTTGTAGGCATCCTGGAGCTCCACGTACTTCCCTACGAGGGCGATGCGTACCTCCTCGGTAGCCTCTTCACGTAGGGCGAGGAAGTGCTTCCAGGGCTTGAGCTCGGGCGTTCCCTCGGGTGTGATACCACACTTCTTCAGCACGATCTCGTCTAGGTGCTGAGCCTGCAGGGCTAGGGGTACCTGATAGATCGTGGGGACGTCTACGCTCTGCACGACGGACTCTGGGGAGACGTTGCAGAAGAGGGCGACCTTCCTCAGGATGTCACTGCCGAGGCTATGCTCGGTACGCAGGACGAGGATGTCGGGCTGGATACCTACCTCCTGGAGCTGCTTGACGGAGTGCTGGGTCGGCTTGGTCTTGACCTCTCCGGCCGCAGCGATGTAGGGGACATAGGTTAGGTGCAGGCAGAGACAGCTCTGCCCGAGCTCCCACTTGAGCTGACGGACGCTCTCTAGGAAGGGAAGGGACTCGATGTCCCCTACCGTCCCCCCGATCTCGGTGATGACGAAGTCGTAACGCTTCTTGAGCCCAAGGAGCTTGACATTACGCTTGATCTCATCGGTGATATGGGGGATGACCTGTACGGTCTTGCCGAGGTAGTCGCCCTTGCGCTCCTTGCGGATGACGTTCTGATAGATACGTCCCGTGGTGATGTTGTTGGCTCGAGAGGTAGCGACGTTGAGGAAACGCTCATAGTGCCCGAGGTCGAGGTCGGCCTCATGCCCATCATCGGTCACGTAGCACTCGCCGTGCTCGTAGGGGTTGAGGGTGCCTGGGTCAATGTTGATATAGGGGTCAAACTTTTGGATCGTGACGCTGTAGCCACGTGCCTGAAGGAGCTTCCCGAGGGAGGCTGCTACGATGCCCTTCCCGAGGGAGGACACGACGCCTCCCGTCACGAAGATATACTTTGTTTCCACTGCTCGCTGTGTATGTCTATGTTGTCTACGTACCCTGTTGCTGTGCCCTCCGTCCCCCTCAGACTGGATCTCTGCCACCTCGTCCCCCTGGAGGAGGAAGCTATAGCAAGTACCCGAGCTCGTCTAATTAGGGTGATACTGGGGCTGTATCGTTGTCACGCAAAGTAGCCTAGGGAGCGGAGACTCCAAACATCCCTCCCCAAGCTACGCATACAAAGATACATCTTTGCACGGTACTAACACTTTCCCTAACCTACACATCCCCTCTCTCCCCACTAGCTATGTTCTACACGAGGGCAATACTCAGCAGACAATGGGGAGTAGCGACTTACGTCCCCCTCTGTCCACGCCCCTTGTGTGGGCGGACGCTACAAGCACACACCTCTATACACTAAGTCTGAGCCTTAGCATCTGCTGAGGGCACTTAGTAGCCGATACTCGTTCTCGCTACATCTCGATCCAGATGGAGTCGCCCCGCACTAGCCCCTGATAGAGCTGGTAGCCCTCGTAGCGATCAGGTAGGGCGTAGCCTTGTGGCGAGGTCGGAGCCTCTTGGTCTCGAAGCAAGTAGACATTCAGCGAAGTACCTTCATCCCGTAGTCGTGCACTCGCCTCCCAATCGGGGAGCATGAAGTGCCAGCGCCCACGGATGAGGCGAAAGGCCAGCAGACTGTACACGTACTCCCGCCGACTGCGGGCAGGCAGGAAGGCCAGACGATGCACATAGGGACGTAGCTCACCCTCCGTCACGACAGCCTCTGTCGCCACGGAGTGCGCCGCGTGATCTGGTAGGAAGGAGACCTGAAACCAATCGTGCCCCCTCTGAGGTGTCAGCAGATAGTACAGATGTCCCTGAAGGTAATAAGCACACTCACTCCAGTTAGCATAAGGGTACTGATAGTCAAGGCGCGGCTTGGGCAGACCATCTACGATGGAGGGCTCCAGATCGACCACCCAAGCCTGATCCCACACGAGCACCTGATGGGTCATGTGTCTTCGTTCCCGTTCCTTGTAGAATCTGAGGGCATTAGTAGACCACCTAGGCACATAATGGGTATCACTTATTCGTTCGCGCCGGGGATAGCCCTCGATCATCGTGTAGTAGCGTAGCCGAGGGAAGATCCAGTTGCTCTGATCCTGGCGCACGAGGTAGTAGGCCGTATCCGTGTGGTTCTGGTAGACCACATGTAGGTAGGGCACATTGAGCTCTCGCCTCAGCGTATCCATCGGATTTCGCTCCCGATGCCAGCGCACCTCGAAGTGTACCGAGACCCTCTCCTCGGCTTGGATGGCTCTCACCGCCGACAGTAGTAGGATAATGAGGACGAGCCTCCTTAGCAGTGGCATAATGGTATCCATCTTCTCCTCATTTTACATATCGATCCAAAGGGAGCATCCCTTCACCCGACCTAGATAGAGCTGGTAGCCCTCATAGAGCTTGGGAAGAGGCAGTTGGGACTCCCCATTATAGAGTGGATTCGGATCTCCCTCCATTCCTAGAGCCTCATTAGCGATAGTCGTATCCTTCGCCACCCAGTTCGGAATGACAAAGTGGAAGCGCCCTCGTACAATCCGAAAGGCCAGTAGGCTGTAGATATACTCTCGTTCGCTCCGAGCCGGTAGGAAGGCTAGGCGCCCCTCCAGCAGGCGCAGTATCCCGTCGGTCTTGTAGGGCTCCTTGGCTACAGAATAGACGAAGTTCTCTGCACGGTGGTATCCCGTCCAGAGCATAAGGCTAGAAGGCTTCGTCCCTGGCTTCATGAGGTAGCACAGGATATACTGAAGGGAGCTTAAGGATACATTCCAGTTCAGCTTAGCGTCCGTGGAATACCTATATCCATCTCGGGCGTCTCGCAGATCTACCTCCCAGCATTCGGAGTGGAGCACGACCTGATGTTTCTTCTTCTCTCGCTCTGCCTCGCTGTATACTTTGAACCGTAAGGCTTCCGTCTCTCTATCATGTACAAAATCATGATTATCTAAATAGTAACATTGCGCCTCATCCAAAAACTCGACGTAAGGGAAGATCCATCTAGGCCTGTCCCTCCGCACCAGATAGTAATTCGTATCGCTGTCATTTCGATACACTACATGCAGGTAGGGCACGTTGATCTGTTGCCTCAATGTATCCAGCGGGCTGACCTCGGTGCGCCAGCTGACCCTTAGGCTCATCGTGATCTGAGCCTCGGCGCTGAGTGTGGCGAAGACGATGAGCATGAGGACTAGCCCCATTGTAGACTTCATCTTATTCATGGCACGACGAAATAATGTCTCGTATGGGTAACCCGCCCATGGATACACGCATCAGGCTATATCTTGCGACAAGGTATAGGTACTTCATAGAGAGCCCTGTTTCTTGTTTATAGTTAGTAATTTAGTAGTATGACAAATGTAGATATTACTTAGACGAAAAGCAAGCACCCTCAGGGGGATCACATCAATATCTACCTCGGCGGCATTCTATCCGACACAACGGTCTCACATACTAGGGGAGTAGTGCTATTTAGCCCCGTCCTGACCTCCTCTCTAGGGTAACGTGCATGAGCATATACGGGGGAGGGACTGCCCCTACCCTATATATATTTATGGAGTACGATGAAGGCTACTCCCACCAGAGGGTGAAGCTATCGACCTGTGCCGTATCGGGTATTTGTGAGGCATCTATACGCTTCGCCTTCTTATCCCACCCTGTAGGAGGGAGCTTGGACTTGGAGATAGCGAAGTGCGCATGGATCGCATCTACGACGACTCATCAGCGGCCGCTCCATGCTCCTCCATCCGCTTCACCTGAGCCTCAGGTATGCGCTTGAGGATATCTCCGATGGTCATCTCGCTCGTGATCCCCCCGATGCTACTCTTCGTGATGGTAGGCTTGTAGTAAGTCCCAGCCATTGATCCACCGCCACAGTACCACGTGAGGGCGTGGCGATCCTCGGGCTTGGTCGTGGAGACCTTGACGCCCTGCTGGTCGTGACTGGGCACGATGCACATCGTGGCGCTCTCATCCGACCGAGCAAGAGGGACAAAGAGTGTATCATTGCGGAGTGTCCCTACTTCGGTGAAGTAGGAGAGACCCTTGCCTCCGGCCTTAGGGACAACTATCGAGACCAGATACTGCTCCTCTTCGGGTGTTATCAGGAGGGTCTTCTCTTTTCTTTCGCCATCGATGCTATCGAAGGCGCCGTATGTGCCGACAAAGTCATAGGTACGTCTCTTATACAAGACGTTGTGTCCCCCCTGGGAGCCATGGTCTTGCCCCCCGTCCTCTGCGAGGAGTATGAGGCGCTCCTCCGCAAGGGCGAAGCGTAGGGTATCGTGTGGTAACATCAGCTGCAGGACGCTATCCTCGACGATGTATGTACCCTGCTCGGAGAGGGTACGATCCGAGCCGATATAGTCACGTGTATAGGTGGCGTGGGTGGAGTCCTCTAGCGTGAGCGAGACCTCGATCCCCGCACAGTCTGCACTGGGGATCACCCCTAGGTAGACAGAGAGCGCAGTGTGCCCTTGTCCCTGCAAGCTCTGCTGTTGCCCACCTCCCCGACAGGAGAAGAGTCCGAGAGCACACAGGGCGATTGGTAGGATTCCTTTTAGGATTACAGCTATGTCCTTCATCTTCATTTTCGTCACGTTACTCTATCCCAAAGCCACAATAAAGATACCACACCTCCCAAGAAGTCTCCCCCAGCCGTCCCCCGACCGAAAGCCGGAGCCCCAAGGAATGAAAGCGGAAGAATAGCCAAAATCACCCCACCCTAACGACCTCTTCGAGAGCACTATATACCCTCTCACACTACAGACTAGAGAGGGGCAAAAATGTCCGCCTCCGCCACCTAATGCCAGGGGGGGGGAAACGCTCTTACCGAGAGCGTCCTTGCGATCATACCGAGAGCGCACTTGCGATCATACCGAGAGCGTGAAAGCGCTCTTACCGAGAGCGCAGAGGCGCTCTTACCGAGAGCGTCACCCTCTCTCAGAAGAGGTGGATACAGAGTGAGTTACCTTCGCCCTCGGGAGTCCCCCCGATCATCCGCTAGCAGGTACCCCTTGCCCCAACCAAATCTTCCTTACCTTTGAGGTGCTGGGGGGATCATTGCCCCACAGGGTCATCCACGGAGAAGTACACACCCCATATCTACACGAGTATGAGCATTCGTCCTCTATTGATCCTCTATACTATCATCAGTGTGGCTAGCTACGCTGTCGCTCAGCCGCCTATTCCCGACACGCTCCAGGTGAAGAGCCTACCCGAGGTAGCCATCGAGGCCAAGGCTCAGATGGAGACACCTCAGCGAGCCCTCTTTTGGCCCTCTAAGCTCCTAAAGACACATACGACCAATGCCCTTGAGCTCCTGAGTGCCCTACAGATCCCCAGCCTCTCCGTCACCCTCTACCCACCCTCCATCAGCACCCAACTCGGGGGAAGTGTCGCGATCTGTATCAACGGTCGGGAGGCTCAGCTAGAAGACCTCCTACCCCTCAGGTCAAGCACGATCCAGAAGATCGAATACACGAGGACTCCTACGGGACGATACACCGGTAGGGCTGGACTAATCAATATATGCACCACCCCACTCGACTATGGGGGCAACATCTATGCCTCCCTCCGAGAGGGCTTCCTGGCTAGGCAGGGGGATTACCTAGCCTATGCGGACTACACGAGACGCTCGCTGACCCTCTCCCTCACCCTGCACCATGACTGGAAGAGACAGCATGACTACACGGAGGGCTCGGAGGCCTTCCACCTACACGACGGGACGACGAGGGAGCGCTACACGACCACCCTCGGCTCGACTCAGCAGAGCGATAGACAGGCCGCCAAGCTCGTCCTCGCACACACGGGGACAAGTAGCTCGCTGAGTGGCTACATCCAGTTCCTTAGCACCGGTATTCCTCGGGAGGAAAGGCATAGCCTACTGAACTATCGGGACCAAGGCTCCACGACCCAGCACACGAGCACACGAGCCCGAGGGCTCTCCCTCTCGCTCCACCTAGACTACAGCCTTACACTCCCTCGGGAGCAGACGGTCAGCCTATCGCTAGACGGATCATACGGACACCATCGGCATAGCCGTAGCTATCAGGAGGATCGACAGCAGGGCTTCGCCACAGAGGCCTCGGAGCAGAACCTCACCTATACGGCCAATGCCCTCTACACCAAGACGCTCAGGGGTGGCCTCTCCTGCACGCTCAGCCTCATGTACAGCACCAAGAGCTACCGAGACAGCTATACGGGCATAAGTACTGGGGAGCAAAGCCTCACCACCAGAGAGGGCATGGCACTGCTCCAAGCAAGCCAAGCGATTGGCAACAAGCTCTACTACTATGCCTCCGCAAGACTCTCCTCCATGGGGATCACACTAAATCACCAGCCGACGACCTACCTACATCCCGTACTCTTCTATGGTGCGAACTATACCCTCTCCCCGAGTCACTCGATCTCCCTGAACGGGCAATACACCCATACACTCTTCGATCCATCCAACAAGAATGCAATGACGATCCCCATCTCTGCCCTCGAGGTCAAGGTGGGGAACCCATACCTGCGCCCGATCAAGGTCGTGAGCAATACAGCTGCCTACAACGGTACTATAGGTTGCTCGGCATGGAGCTGGCCTATAGCAGCACGATCTATCTCCACAACGAACTCCGGCATTACTATTCGGACACGAGGAGGATCTACAGTACCCGAGCCAACGACGGGAGATTCTACGGCAATATGTTCTCTCTATCGGGGAGCTACTCGTTACTAGGGAAGCGCTTGACCCTAGGGGGCTCTATGACCTATGAGTATAATATCATAGATGCCTCACGCTACCAGCTAAGGCAGCACGTGGCACGGCTTGACCTATCCCTATCCTACCTGATAGGCCGTGTGTATCTAGGGGCGGACTACTCAGCCCCCTATACTGCCCTTGATGCGAGAGAGCCCCTATACCTCCACAGCCCCAGCACCTACGGAGGGGTGATCAGATGGCACCACGGAGCTTGGAACATCGGCCTTACGATCCGGAACATCCTCCGTCAGTATGCCTCCACTCATACCTATATGGACTACGGGGCATATCGTCTAGACCAACAACGCTACAGCCAAGCCGAGGGTCGGTATATCGGTGTGACGGTGACCTATAGCTTTGGCTTCGGGCGAGGGAAGAAGCTCGAGCGTCCCACACTAGACACCACCCTAGAGAATGCCCTCATGAGGTAGCCGACGACGGGACAGCTCCTGGGCCTCTAGGCGACGCCACTGCCCACGGGCTCATCCCCCTCATACCTATCCCTTGGGGTAGGATCGATCATGCAGGGAGGAGAGAGACGGCACCCTACTCGGCTATAGAGCCTATCGTACATTTATCATTTCCGAGTTATATAGGTAACTTTGCAAAATAATCACATTGGGGTAGAGGCGAGCTTGCACATCAGACCTAGGACAGGGATGGAGAGAAAGATTGTGTAGGGAGGAGAGCATGGGCAATCATATGCAAACCTAAGACCTAGACAAAGCCCCCTCGGGCCCAAATTCACTAATGACTCACTAGGTCGTATGATACATGCTCAGATAACATGGCCTCAAGCCCTATATATCGCTACAGAGATAAGGCGCAAGCGATCCTCTTCTGATCCAGATGCTCTTACTCAGACATTACAGGATGCAAAGGTCGATCTCAATCCTCATCAGGTAGAGAGCGCACTCTTCGCGTTCCGCTCCCCCCTATCAAGTGGAGCCTTACTCGCCGATGAGGTAGGACTAGGGAAAACCATCGAGGCTGGTATCATCCTATCACAGAAATGGGCTGAGCGCAAGCGCCGACTCCTGATCATAGCACCAGCCAATCTGCGGAAGCAGTGGGTAGAGGAACTTGAGGATAAGTTCTATCTACCGGCCTTCATCTTGGACAAGAAGGGGGTCAAGGCACAGAAGGAGAGAGGGAGGAGTAACCCCTTCGAGTCAGAGAGGATCATTGTATGCTCTTATGATTTTGCTCGCCGAAACGAGTCCTACCTCAGGCAGGCGATGTTTGACCTCGTCGTACTAGATGAAGCACATCGTCTACGCAATGTCTATCGCAAGGATAACCGAACAGGCAATACCCTGCGGGTAGCCTTAGAGGGGAAGAAAAAGGTCCTGCTCACCGCTACTCCTCTACAGAATAGTCTGTATGAACTCTATGGGCTCACGAGCTTCATTGACCCCTACGTCTTCGGGGACTTCAAAAGCTTCAAGGCACGCTATAGTGGGACACTTACCGAGGCTGACTTCGCCCAACTCAAGAAGCGTCTAGCACCACTCTGCCAGCGTACACTCCGCAGACAGGTATTGGAGTACGTCAGCTACACAGCGCGTATACCGATGCTTCAGGAGTTTGTCCCCTCTGAAGAGGAGACCAAGCTCTATAACATGGTCACTAAGTATCTCCAACGACCACAGCTCTACTCTATCCAGGCAAGCCAACGCACACTCACCACACTCGTCCTGCGCAAGCTCCTAGCCTCATCCTCCTATGCTATCGGGGGGACACTAGACACGTTGCTCGGTCGTATAGATAACAGACTGTCCTCTGCTGAGGAAGAGCTGGCTGAGACCGCCTCGGACTATGAGGGGATACAGCTACTACTAGAGGAGTATCCAGAGGAGAGCGAGGATCTATCCTCCGAGACCCAAGAGATGTCGGAGGAGGATATAGCCCTACTCCGTGAGGAGCGTGAATGGTTGGCCCAATGCCAGGCCCTCGCCCATAATATCGAGCACAATAGCAAGGCCGAGCAGCTCCTGGTGGCTCTCAAGCAAGGCTTCGAGCAACTCTCCCAGCTCGGAGCAGAGCGCAAGGCCCTCATCTTCACAGAGAGCCGCCGTACTCAGGAATATCTCTTTCGCCTACTCTCCGAGCACGGGTATGCCGATCAGGTGATGACCTTCAGCGGGACAAACACCGACGCACGAAGCGCAAAGATCCTCAAGGACTGGAAGGCTATCCATGCTGAGACAGACCGGGTGACTGGTGTCAAGGAGGCCGACATGCGAGCAGCTCTAGTAGACCACTTCCGCCACAAAGCGACCATCATGATCGCCACAGAGGCAGCTGCCGAGGGGATCAACCTACAGTTCTGCTCTCTAGTAGTGAACTATGACCTTCCCTGGAATCCCCAGCGCATCGAGCAGCGCATAGGCCGATGCCACCGCTATGGGCAGCGACATGATGTGGTCGTGATCAACTTCCTAGACAAGACGAACGCTGCAGACCGCCGCGTCTACGAGCTCCTGGATGAGAAGTTCCGACTCTTCAATGGGGTCTTTGGAGCTAGCGACGAGGTCTTAGGTAGCATCAGTAGTGGGACAGACTTCGAGCAACGCATCGCTCAGATCTATCAGAACTGTCGTACTGAGGAGGAGATCCAGAAGGCCTTCGACACGCTAAAATCTGAGCTCTCTCCTCAGATCGATGAGCGCATGCGTCAGACCCGAGCTACCCTGCTCGAGCACTTCGACGATGAGGTACGCCGCCGCCTCCGAGATAGTGAGGAGCGCAGTCGGAGGCTACTGGCGCGCTATGAAGAACTACTATGGCTACTCACCCAGTTCATCCTACGAGACAAGGCGGACTTCTCCCTACAGGACTATAGCTTCACCCTGAGGGAACCTATTTCCGAGGTAGCTCATGCGGGGCACTACTATATGCTCGAGCGGAAGGGGCGTGAAGTGATAGAGGGCGACACAGGGTCAGAGCCCCAGGGCTCGCTCTACAGGGCGAACCACCCTCTAGCCCAGTATGTGATGCAGCAGGCGCAGCTGCTCGACACCTCACTACAGGAGTGCTGGGTAATAGACTATTCTCACTCAGGGAGGAATATCAGCCCCGTAGCCGAACTGGTAGGACAACAAGGCTACATATCGGTAGACCTCCTGAGCATACATACTGCTGATAGCCAGGAGCGGCTCATCACGGCTATGGTGACGAGTGATGGACGCGTAATCGAGGACGAGATCCTGTCCCACCTATGGACTCTCCCCAGCTCTATGGAGCTCTATGAAAGCCTCTCTCGGACTCATCTACCATCTCTGATAGAAGAGATCAAAGATCAACAGGTGGATACCACCAGCCAAAAAGCTAAGGAGGATGCTTTCACGCTCTTCAAGGAAGAGATGGATAAGATCGACATGTGGGCAGAAGATATGAAGGCGGGGCTAGAGCAAGAGCGAAAAGACCTCGAGCAGACCATCCGCCTACGTAAAGTCGAGATGCGCAAGGCAGACACAATAGCCGAACGCCTGCTGATGGAACGTGAGGTACAGCAGCTCGAAAAGGAGCTGAGACGCAAGCGTAGTGAGCAGTTCGAGGCAGATGATCGTATCGAGGCTCAGAAGGATCAGCTCATGAGTGACCTAGAGAAGCTCATCGAGCTGCGGACAGAGCGTACCACCCTATTCATACTCCCCTGGAAAATCAGATAATAACATCCGAAGAATGACTGTGCATACCGATATAGAGGAGATCCTCCAGAAGCGCCTCATCGAAGGCAGTCGCATCGAGTTCAAGAGAGGGTGGAACCCGACTAAGATCTATCAGAGCATATGTGCCTTCGCCAATGACTTTGATAACATCAATGGTGGATATATCCTCGTCGGTGTAGAGGAGGAGCACGGCGTAGCCAAGCGCCCTATACAGGGCATACCCGAGGAGGAGATCGATAAGATCCTCAAGTCAATGATCGGATACAACAATAAGATCAGCCCCTTTTATCTCCCTAGAACCTCCGTAGAGGAGGTGGATGGGAAGTCCCTACTCGTCATCTGGGTGCCCTCTGGAGATGCCCGTCCCTATGAAGTGAGAAGTGATGTGCTCAATGATCGATCACCCTCCAAACCCTACATCAGAGCTGAAAGTAGCACGATAGAGGCGAAGGGGGAGCCCCTAGCTGAGCTAAGAGCGATGGCCAATCGGATCCCCTTCGATGACCGATCAAATAAGGAGATCTCGATACAAGATCTATCTCCCCTACTCGTGCAAGACTATCTCAGGCGCATAGGTAGTAAGCTAGCAGACATGATGCAGAGGCAAGATCTAGGCACAACCCTAGAGCAGCTCAACCTATGGACGGGACCAACGGAAGACCGAAGGCTAAAGAACGTAGCGGCAATGATGTTCTGCGAGAAGCCCATGAAGTTCTTTCCCCGTACACAGATAGATATCGTGATATTCCCCGAAGGAATAGAGCAGAATCCGAGCAACATGATCGAGGTGCCCCCGATCACGGGATCCGTACCCACAATGATCCGTGCCACCCTCGACTATCTTCGTGTCAATGTAATCAAGGAACGAATACTCAAGCCTAAGGATCGGGCAGAGTCTGTTCGATACTTCAACTATCCCTATCAAGCTCTCGAGGAGGCTGTAGTCAATGCTCTATATCACCGAGACTATCTGGAACAAGAGCCTGTCGAGATCCGTATACAACCCCATGAGATCGTTATCCTCAGCTATTCGGGGCCAGACCGTTCTATCTCAGATAGTGTCCTCAGACAAGCCAGACACCTCCAGGCTCGACGATACCGGAATAGACATCTGGGAGACTTCCTCAAGGAACTCAAGCTCTCTGAGGGACGTGCCACAGGGATACCCACCATCCAGGATGAACTCAGACGGAATGGATCACCAAGGGCAACCATAGAAACTGATAGCCAGCGTAGCTACTTTTTGATCACGATCCCCTGCCATCCAGACTTCGTTGGACAGACTTCGCTCTCGCCCCTAGCGACATTAAATGACACATTAAATGATACATTAAATGATACATTAAATGATACATTAAAGCAGAGGCTCACAAGGCTCCTTGAGCTACTCGTCACCAACCCCTCTATCCCCAGGAAGGAGCTCGCTGTACACCTTGGGGTATCTACAGCGACCATATCCCGTGATCTCAAGCTACTGATTGACACCAAGATCATCCAGCGAGAGGGAGCAAAGAAAACAGGACGATGGGTAGTACTCATCGCAAATATCCAACACGTATAGGAAGAGATGAACAATAACAAACAAAAGCTAGAGCTTATCTGGGTCGGGAAGGGAGAGGAAGATATCCTCGAGCCTCGTATCCTACTCGAGTGCCCCGAGCTACACTATGGCATACACCCCATCAGCCTCGCACCTGACGAGGCTGGTAATCTCCTCATCCACGGAGATAACCTCCTAGCACTAAGGGCTCTCTTAGCAGCTGGCTATGGAGGAAAAGTAAAGTGTATCTACATCGATCCTCCCTATAATACTGGATCTGCCTTTGAACACTACGATGATAATGTAGAGCACTCCCTCTGGCTCTCGCTCATGAAGCAACGACTGGAGTTGCTCAGAGAACTACTATCACCAGATGGTAGCATCTGGATAAGCATTGATGCCTATGAGTGCCATTATCTAAAGGTCTTGTGTGATGAAGTATTCGGACGCTCCAATTTCATTGATGAAGTGATTTGGCAGCGATCATATGCTCCCATTAACCTAAAGAAAACAGTATCTCGTGCACATGATGCGATACTTATCTATGCACGCAGCAGCGAGGGCTTTACACTGAACAAACTACCTCGTACTGAGGAGGCTAATAGCAGGTACAAGAACCCGGACAACGACCCAAGAGGTCCGTGGACATCAGGAGATTTATCCGTGGGACCTGCAGTCGAGTCCAATATTTATCCCATTACCACCCCCTCAGGACGGGTTTGCCTACCACCTGAAGGCTACTCGTGGAGACTCACGAGAGAACGTTTTGCTGAGTTTGTAGCAGATAATCGAATCTGGTTTGGAGAGAATGGAGGTAATACACCTCGTATCAAACGTTTTCTCTCGGAGGTTAAGGAGGGAGTGACTGCGACGACCTTATGGTTGCGCATAGAGGTGGGAGACACTCAAGAAGCGAAAAAGGAAGTCAAAGCATTGAATAAGGATAACGTCTTTGACACCCCCAAACCCGAGCGTTTAATAGGGCGTATTCTAACACTTGCATCTGAAGAGGGTGACCTCGTCCTCGACAGTTTTCTGGGCTCAGGTACAACAGCCGCGGTGGCACACAAGATGGGTCGCAGGTGGATCGGCATCGAGCTGGGCGACCATGCCTACTCACACTGTGCCACACGCCTACAGAGAGTCATCGATGGAACGGATGAGGGAGGCATATCCAAGGCAGTAGGATGGCAGGGAGGCGGAGGATATCGCTTCTTTGAGCTAGCCCCTACCCTCATTAAAGTGGATGAAGAGGGTATCCCCGTAATCAATCCTGACTACAATGGGGATATGCTGGCTGCTGCGATGGCGATACATGAGGGGTTCACCTATGCCCCAGACAGCGAGACCTTCTGGAAGCAGGGGTATAGCTCCGAGAGCGACTTTATCTACACAACCACACAGCACCTCACGCAGGAGACGCTCAGCTATATTTCTGACTCTCTGGGGCAGGAGGAGAGCCTCCTTATCTGCTGTACCTCCTACTCGGTAGGACTAGACACCCTCGATACACGTATCACCCTCAAGCGTATCCCTCAGCTACTGCTCGATCGCTGTAGATTCTGTCCCGACACGAATGGCTACAATCTAAACATTGTCCCCCAGCTGAGCAAAGAAGAGGAAGAGGAATGCTTTGAGAGCACAGAAGAACACGCATAAATATTATGGTCAAGAAGTCTATATTAAACAACGTCAAGGCTCGCCTCTCCCTACGTCCTCCCCTAGGGGCAGCACTGGAGAAGATAGCAGAGATCACCGATCAGCTCTCACGCACCAAGGTACCTGAGGACGAGAAGCTGGCCGAAGGGTTCCTCAAAGCAGAGCTCGCGAAGGCCAAAGCAGTTGCCCCCGAAAGCCTCGAGGATTGGGAGCGCGCCTTCCCCTCTCTCACCTGCTCCATAGCCACAGGGATCGGGAAGACCCGACTCATGGCAGCTACGATCTATTACCTCCACCAGGCATATGGGCTACGGCACTTCTTCATCCTAGCCCCCAACCTCACACTCTACGAGAAGCTACTCCGGGACTTCGGAGACACAGGCTATGCAGGCTATGTCTTCCGAGGGCTGTCGGAGTATGTGACGACGCCCCCTCGCATCGTGACGGGAGAGAACTACCTCGGGGCTGGAGCTCAGGGACTCTTCTCCAAGGAGAGTATAGAGATCAACATCTTCAATATAGCCAAGTTTAATTCGGACAACAAAGCTAGCCAGAAAGGGGGACAACCTATCCCACCACGGATGAAACGTCTATCCGAGTACATCGGAGAGAGCTACTATAGCTACCTAGCGAGCCTATCTGACCTAGTGATACTCATGGACGAAGCCCACCGCTACTATGCCCCGGCCTCCAAGAAGGCTATCGATGAGCTACGCCCGATACTCGGCATCGAGGTCACTGCGACCCCATGGAACAACTACTCGGACAAAAAGAATGCGGGAGGGCAAAGCCTCACGCCAGCTAAGAACATCATCTATGAGTACAACCTAGCCCAAGCCCTAAAGGATGGCCTCTATGTAAAGATCCCTACAGTAGCCACACGTAGGAATTTTGAAAGCGAAGGACTCTCCAGAGAGGAGCTAGACCGGGTAATGCTCGAGGATGGACTATCTGTACATCAGCACACATGCACAGAGCTAGAGCTCTATGCACACAACTATGAGCAACCCCTCATCAAACCCTTCGTCCTGGTGGCCTGCCGAGACATAGCACATGCTACAGAGGTTGTGAACTACCTAGAGAGTAAGGACTTCTATCAGGGTCGCTACAGCGGCAAGGTGCTACAAATCGATAGCAGTACCAAGGAAGAAGATGATATTGCCCAGCAGTTCCTAACCCTCGAAGCACCTGAGAACACGATCGAGATCGTCGTGCACGTGAATATGCTGGGCGAGGGCTGGGATGTCAAGAACCTCTATACCATCATCCCCCTCCGGGCAGCAAATGCAAAGACGCTCATCGAACAGACCATTGGTCGGGGGCTACGTCTCCCCTTCGGCGGGAAACGGACTGGCAAGAAGGACATCGACACCCTCACCATCATCGCCCACGACAACTTTAACCGCATCGTGGAGGAGGCACAAAAGGAAGACAGCCTCCTACAGAAGGACTCCTTCGTAGAACTTGATATTGAGAAAACAAACGATGGGCAGGTAAGTATCAAGACCTTCGAGGCACAGAATACCTCTATCACCCAATACAGAGACCAACTCAGACGAGCTAGTACCGAACAAAAGAAACAAGAGCTCACTACACTCATTACTGCTACGGAGGTCGTACAAGCAGTACTATCTCAAGCAGCGGAGCAGACTCAGTCCGCATCCCTAGAGGAGCTGGTCCGTAGCCCCGAGAATCGTGAACTCGTCGTGAAGCTTGCACAGGAACGGACAGAGCTGATTGGGAGTCTCTTTAGCTCCGAAATAAAGCAAACTATCACACCGGAATTTGTCACCGAGACAGCCACTAAATTCAAGCAGAACATCATCGAGATCCCACGTATCAGCGTGCTCCCTAGTGAGGTAACATATGGGCTAAAGGCTTTTGATGTGGACTTCTCTGGAGACTCTTTTGACTTCCGAGAACGTAAGGAGGAGATCGTACGTCAGGACCTCAAGAGTGGAGTACAGGAGATCATTGAGGTAATCGACAGTGGTCGGTCTCAAATGGGGGCGAAGACGAAGCTCCTACTAACGCTCCTCAATGAGCCTGACCTAGACTATCAGGTCATGCGTGAGGAGCTCGTAGCCGTAGTAAACCAAGTACTAACACATCTGTATAGCCAGCTAGGCGATGAAGGGACGGCTCTACGTGTACTAGACCAGAACTGTCAGCTCATAGCCAAGCGACTCTATGAACAGGTGAAGGAGCATCTCCATGTGGAGGTGGGAGGCCACGAAGACGCCAAGATACTCCCCTTTGCCCGTATCGAACCTATCAATCTCGCTGAGCGCAGCAACTATCCGAGAAAGACACTACAGGATCCTCCTCCCTCGAAGACTCAGATACGCCTCGTCATCTACCATGGCTTCCAGAAGTCCTGTCACGAGTGCTACAGCTTCGACAGCGATACAGAGCGCATCTTTGCCCTAGTTCTGGAGAATGATGATCAGGTATTGAGATGGCTACGTCCAGCCCCCAAGCAATTCAACATCATGTGGGGACGTGAGAGTCGTCGTTATGAGCCCGACTTTGTCGTCGAAACGAAGGACTGCATCTACCTAGTAGAAACTAAGGCAGACAAAGACCTCTCTAATGAAGATGTGAAAGAGAAAACAGAAGCAGCCCGACTCTACTGTCGTCTGGCGTCAGACTTCACTCGAGAGCATGGAGGGAAGCCTTGGGAATATCTACTCATCTCACACCTCCATGTCGAGCCTACATTCACCATAAATTATATTCGAACATTAAGTAACGGGAACTAGGCTCCGACATCCTCTCTCTCCCAACTGATCACATTAATATATGTATTAGGAAATGCTCAAGATACACCAGTTCGTATTCAGCCCCGTGCAGGAGAATACCTATGTCCTCTACGATGAGGATACACGTGAGGCCGCCATCATAGACCCGGGTTGCATGGTACGCTCCGAGGAGGCTCGACTCAAGGCCTTCATCGACGAGGAGGCGCTGACACCACAGCTCCTGCTGTGCACCCACCAGCACTTTGACCACGTATGGGGGGCAGCCTACGTCCTACGTACTTGGCCCGAAATCACCGCCTATACCGATGCCCCAGACTTTGACCTCATCCCCCGCCCCTCGGAGCAACTTCGCTCCTTCGCCATCCCCCTCCACCTAGAGGACGTCCCGAGGGAGAGCTACACCCTCGTAGGACAAGACGACCGCATCCGCCTAGGGCGCGAGGAGCTACGGGTGCTCTTCGTACCGGGGCATGCTCCGGGGCATATCGCCTTCTACGCAGAGGACTCGGGGATCCTCCTCTCGGGGGATACGCTCCTGCAGGGGACGATCGGGCGCACCGACCTCTGGTGCGGGGACTACGACCAGCTCCTCAGCTCCATACAAGCGCAGTATCTCCCTCTGCCCGACGAGACGATCGTCTTCAGCGGACATGGTGAGGAGACGACGATCGGACAGGAGCGTCGGCACAACCCCTTCCTCAAGGGCTTAAGCTAGGGATCTTCATACAAATTCACTACCTTTGGTATGCTGTAATGTGCAGCGTACATCTTACTAACTATAAACTGCTATCGTTCGCCAATGAACACTAATGACTTCTCGATACGCCACATCGGCGTAGGCCAGCTAGATGCTGATGAGATGCTCCGTACGATCGGAGTCAAGACCTTAGACGAACTCATCGAACAGACTCTGCCTAGCAATATTCGGCTCCCTAAGCCCCTTGACCTACCAGAGCCCATGACTGAGCGGGAGTTCGCCGAGCATATCGCCGACCTAGCCTCGAAGAATGAGGTCTTCACCTCCTACATCGGCCAGGGCTGGTACGATACCGTACTCCCCCCCGTCATACAGCGCAATGTCCTAGAGAACCCCGTCTGGTACACCTCCTATACGCCCTATCAGGCAGAGGTATCGCAGGGCCGCCTAGAGGCGCTCTTCAACTTCCAGTCCGTCATCACCGACCTCACCTCCCTACCCCTGAGCAACTGCTCGCTACTTGACGAGGCTACGGGGGGGGCAGAGACTGCCTTCCTCCTCTTCAACGAGCGGAGCAAGGCCAAGGCGAAGGCAGGAGCCCGTAAGCTCTTTGTCGACAAGGAAGTCTTCCCCTCTACCCGTGACGTCATCCTTACCCGCTGTGCCCCACAGGGGATCGAGGTCGTGCTCGGCAAGTGGCAGGAGTTCGACTTCAGCGGTGAGTTCTTCGGCGCGATCATTCAGTACCCAGGTGCCCTAGGGGGTGTCCACGACTACACAGCCTTCGTAGAGAAGGCGCACGAAGCAGATATCAAGGTAGGTGTAGCCGCTGACCTGATGAGCCTCGTCCTGCTGACCCCTCCAGGCGAATGGGGCGCAGACGTAGTCTTCGGCTCGGCACAGCGCTTCGGTGTCCCCATGTACTACGGTGGCCCCTCGGCAGGCTACATCGCCTGTCGCATGGAGTACAAGCGTACCCTCCCCGGACGTATCATCGGGCTTAGCAAGGATCGCCTCGGCAAGGAGGCTTATCGCCTAGCCCTCCAGTCTCGTGAGCAGCATATCAAGCGTGAGCGTGCCACGAGCAATATCTGTACGGCACAGGCTCTGCTCGCCTCGATGAGTGGCTTCTATGCTGTCTACCATGGCCCCGAAGGGCTCAAGAACATCGCCCGACGTATCCACTCCTACGCAGGCTTCCTCGCAGGCAAGCTCAAGGGACTTGGCTACAAGCTCCTACACGAAGACTTCTTCGACACCCTCTGTATCATCCTCCCCGAGGAAGAGGGCTTCATGGCCAAGCTCCGTGAGATAGCCGAGGAGTGTCGTGTGAACCTCTTCTACTCCCCCTGTGGCCATGTCGCCCTCGTGAGCATCGACGAGACGACACTCCCCGAGGATCTAGGGGTGCTCTGTCACATCTTCGCCTCAGCTGTAGGCAAGGAAAGCAACTTCAACGACGAGGTCGGGGAACACACGATCCACATCGATCGCAAGTATGTACGTACCTCCCCCTTCCTCGGCTACGAAGTCTTCAACAAGTACCACACCGAGACCGAGATGATGCGCTACATCAAGCGGCTAGAGCGTAAGGATATCTCCCTCACGCACTCTATGATCTCCCTCGGCTCCTGTACGATGAAGCTCAACGCTGCTACGGAGGTCATCCCTCTGAGCAACCCCGCCTTCTGCAACATCCACCCCTACGCCCCCGCCGAGCAGGTACAGGGCTCCATAGAGCTCCTAGAGAACCTCAAGGGACTCCTGGCGACCATCACGGGGCTACCTACCGTATCCCTACAGCCCAACTCAGGAGCCGCAGGGGAGTACGCAGGCCTACGCACCATACGCTCCTACCACGAGGCACACGGCAATGGTCACCGCAACAAGGTGCTCCTACCAGCCTCTGCCCACGGGACAAACCCCGCCTCCGCCTCACAGTGTGGCTACCAGTGCGTGATCGTCGCCTGTGACGAACACGGGAATGTGGACTGGGAGGACTTCATGAAGAAGACCGAGGAGCATCGTGACGATCTCGCTGCGATGATGATCACCTACCCCAGCACGCACGGGATCTTCGAGACGAACATCATCGACCTCTGCAAGCGCATCCACGACTGCGGTGCCCTCGTCTATATGGATGGTGCGAACATGAACGCTCAGGTAGGGCTCACCAACCCCGGCTTCATCGGTGCTGACGTCTGCCACCTCAACCTCCATAAGACCTTCGCCATCCCCCACGGCGGTGGTGGCCCTGGTAGTGGCCCGATCTGCATGACGGAGGCCCTTGCACCCTATGCACCGACCCACGGCTACGGTGTGGACTTCGACCCTATCCAGGGGAATGTAGTCGCCGCTTCACCTCAGGGTAGTGCAGGGATCGACGTCGTCTCCTACGCCTACATCCGCCTACTCGGTACCAAGGGACTCGAGCGTGCCACACGCACAGCGATCCTCAATGCCAACTACATGGCCGTTCGCCTCAAGGACACCTACGGCATCGTCTACACCGGCGCCACCGGACGTGTCGGGCACGAACTCATCCTCGACTGCCGCCGCCTCAAGGAGACCTGCGGTGTCGATGAGAGTGACATCGCTAAGCGTCTGATGGACTTCGGCTACCATGCCCCCACCCTCTCCTTCCCTGTACACGGTACCCTGATGATCGAGCCCACGGAGAGCGAGAGCAAGGCTGAGCTGGATCGCTTCCTCGACGTGATGCAGTGCATCTGGGACGAAATCCAAGAGGTCAAGGAGGGTCGTGTGGATGCTGAGGACAACGTCCTAAAGAATGCCCCCCACCCCGAGTACGAAGTGGTCTCTGACACGTGGACGCACAGCTATCCCCGTGAGAAGGCAGCCTACCCTCTGCCCTTCCTGCGTGAGAATAAGTTCTGGATCAACGTCGCTCGTGTCGATAATGGCTTCGGCGACCGCAACCTCGTCCCCGCCTTCTGCGCCTGCCTAGCCCCCACAGTAGAGGGATAAGCAGCTCAAGATAAGCCCTACCCCTAGGTCTCCACGATGTAGGGGTAGGGCTTACTTTTCTACTTAGATATATGTTACAAGCAATACTACGTAAGAAGAATCTTAGGACTCCTACAGGTAAGCGATCTGAAGATGCTCTTACCTCCAGCACCATAGGTCTACTACAGTATCTACCAGACAAAACCTTTTGGGAGATACTCTATGAGGCTAGTGAGCATACGCTACCAGAGTTCTCTGATGCTGGTACGATCGAAAACATATCCTTTTGAGAGGAAATGTCTGCGAAAGGAACAACCAACCAAAGTTCTGTAGAGCCTGATGTATGGCTTGAGCTAGAGCGAATGCACCTCATCATCGAAGCTAAGAGATACGAAGAAGAAGGACAATATGAAGGTCAATGGCTTAATGAGATACAAGCCCTTCTCAACACTCTTGCGGAAGACGATGAACGACCGATATGGTTGCTTGCTTTAGGTGGAAACTATCAAACTTCCAAGCAGTCACTAACTCTAGGCGACAAGACATATCGCATCATTAAGATACGATGGCAAACACTCCTTGAGGAAGTCAAGAAGTGTACATATGAGTTCTCTCCCTACAGCAGCGTAGAGAAGCGAATATGCAATGACATCATCAAGGCTTTTGAGCTATTCGAGTACTTTTCCCTTAAATGGCTGGATAGCATCGCAGACACATATAAGGATACCCCCGCAAGACTCGCTCCCTCCTCTATCGACACCTTGTTCCACCTTCCTAATTATAAATAAGCATCATGGAGACAACCTCAGAAAACCTTTCTAAAGCTCTTCTAGACGTTAGACGAGCACACCGAATACTCTATGCCTACCAGAGGCGAATGTCTGATCTTGCATACTTCATCAAGTGCAAGCTAGGCATGCCCGATTTCTATGGGTTCAAACACTTCTCTAACCCTATTTATGGCCGAAGTAAAGGGCATAGCCGTCTAAACATATGGCATAATATGTGGGCTTGGGACTACTTGTATTCTTACCTCTTTGAGTACTACCTCGGAGTACAAAAAACAAGCGATGAGGCGTATGAATATAAGTTTAGCCTCATTCAGTATAGTGATACGGGATACTTCGACCAAGATGGACAGAGAAGGTGTAGAATTAGTGAATTCGGTTCAGAGGATGAGTCTGACTCTAAGCTCCTATTCTTCCTTGAATATAAACCCAAGGATAGAAATTGGGAATGGGGGGATGGAACCAGCCTAGAGGGAATAGTCCTCGACAAGAAGGTCGGGAGCAAGGAGCACACAAAGGAAGTCCGAGACATCGAAGGTGTTACGCAGATTCTATGCTCCTTCCCCTTAGAGCGATTTATCAACATGGAGGCTACACTCGAGGTACTTCGTGAGTTTCGCTCCTACTGCAAAGAACAAGGGATTCATGTCTTCGACGACCTAATATTAGAGCCGACGTGCACACCTACATCGTCCTCCTCAGAGGAGTAATGCCCTCCGGCAAGAACCGTATCCCCAAGATGGCTGAGCTACGTGATGCCATCGAGGCGGAGGAGTTCGCCGAGGTCACGACCTATATACAAAGCGGGAATATCGTCCTTCGCTCACCCCTATCTAAGGAGGAGACCTCCGTACGTATCGCAGAGATCATACGAGCCTATTGCGGTGCGGAGCTACAAGTCATCACCACCGACGCTAGCGAGCTCAAGAAGCACCTCCGAGGCAACCCCTTCGGTGACGAATACCAGCAGGATCGAGTATTCTATACCACTACGATGGAGCCCATTGACCCGAAGCGAATAGCAGCCCTCTGTCAGGAGGACTTCGGGGAGGAGGAGCTCCGTATGGTAGAGGGCAGACTCTATATGTACCTCCCGAAGGATGCAAGCCGATCGAAGCTAAGCAATAACTTCCTAGAGAAGAAACTCAAGTTCACCGCTACGACTCGCAACCGCAATACCCTCGCACGTCTCATCGAGCTCGCCGAGGCTATTACCCCCTCCGACTAGTACGCACCGCCCCCCCAACTGACCTTACCATGCCTACACACATACGCTTTATTCGGTATTTATTCCTCACCGCCACCCTAGCCTTACTCCTCGCTCCTCTAAAGATGTCCGCCCAGCAGGATAGCCTACCCCGACAGGCTCATCCCTGGGAGGACTATATCGAGGAGCAGAGGCACCTAGGTCTACTCTCAGACGAAGAGGCGACAGCGATCCAGCAGCTCTATGACGAGCTCAGCCAAGCTCCCCTAGACATCAACCAACTACTGCCCGAGGAACTCCAGCGTATCCCCTTCGTACGGGATATACAGATCACGCACTTCATCGACTATCGCAGACTCTATGGCCCCTTCCGTGAGCTAGGAGACCTCAAGCTCATACAAGGGTGGGATAGCAGACTCATCAGCCTCCTACTTCCCGTCCTCACTTGTAGCCCACCCTCTGAGGTGGAGCAACGAGGGAGAGAGGGACGCCTTGAGGTCGGGGGAAGGGCGAGTACACGACAGCTATCCCCACAGAGACAGAGCTACCTCGGGGGCAATAGTGCACTACTGCTACGCTTACATTACCGCAGTGCACGTGCGAGCAGTCTCTACATCAGCGCCGAGAAGGATGCTGGCGAGCCGTGGAGCTATGACGGGCACCGAGGCTTCGACAGCTACAACCTCCACTGGGCGCTCACTCAGCGAGGGCTCCTACGTCAGTTCGTCCTCGGGGACTATCGGGTCTCCCGTGGCTGTGGACTACTCTTAGGGCAGGGGGTGTACCCGATGAGCTTCAGAGCGCTCTCCCCTCGCCTTCCCGAGGGGATCCGCCCCCTTCGCTCCAGCACAGAGAGCGACTTTAGCCGAGGTATTGCCCTAGAGATGGGGCAGGAGCGCTGGCGGATAGGAGCCTTCGCCTCCTCACGTAGCCTCGATGGCAGGATCGACGAAGAGGGGCATATCGTAGGGCTCTCGGAGACAGGGCTACACCGCACCCCGACGGAATGGCGCCATCGAAGGAAGGTCCCCAGTCGCCTCCTCGGTGGCTGGATCGAGTACAGAGCATCACAGGGGCATATCTCTCTGCAAGCCTTGTACCACGACTGGCGAAGGTATCCACTAGCTGTAGCTACGGGGGCTTCGCACCGTCCACACCTACAGGGGCTCTCCTCGAGCTCTGCCCTCAGCCTATCTTACGGGTGGCAGAGCAGGCAGGGACACCTGAGACTCAGTGGCGAGCTAAGTCGGAATATGCTCGGGGCATGGGCACTGATCCAGCACCTGAGCCTACAGCAGATGACGCTCGGCGATGCACGCTTCTCCTACTGGCATATCGCACCCGACTACTGGAGCTACTATGGGCGAAGTGGTACGCATAGCCTTCGCCCAAATGACGAGGAGGGCATACGAGCCCTATGGAGCCCCCCTCTACCTATCCGATCCCTACAGCTACAGCTCTATGCTGGTGGCTACCGAAGGCTCTCCGAGCGGGATAGCCTCACCCCAAGGCATCGGGGCTGGGACTATGGGGCACACCTAGAGCTGGGTGTCGATCGGGCAGGGAGCACACTGCTCCTAGCCTCTCTTCGTAAGCGGCAGCTGGCTGTGGGGGATCGAGCACAGCGCCTCAGCCTAGGCCTGCGTCATGAGGGAGAGGGGTGGACGGGAGCACTCACCTACAGCTGGGCGAAGGCCAAGAGCAGCCCCAGCTGGGCAGTCCTAGCAGATGTACGGCTCTCGCTAGGGGATCAGCTACGTGTCGGGCTCTTCGCCGACTACTTCCGTGCTCAGGACTGGCAGGCAAGGCTCTATGCAGCACACCCTCGGGTACGCTACGAATACACCTCTACGCTCCTCTTCGGCGAAGGGTTTGATGTAGGGATGCGTCTACGCTGGCAACCCTCCTATGCCTACACCCTCGAGGCCAAGCTCCTGCACCAGCACCAGCGTGTAGAGACCCGCCCCTCGATGACCTTAGCTATCCTCACCCTCCACTACCGCCACTAGCTTATCCTCATACTGCGGAGCTATTAGGAGGACAGGGCTGACGCATGAAATCACCATAGTGCGAGGGCAAGGTCGTCAAGGAGCATACACCGAAGATAGAAGTATCCGTATCCTAGGTGTAGAGATACCCAGCGAATACCTCCTACCTAGGAGGGATGAGTATACACGTGTGTACACAACTGTATACCCACGTGTACACAACTGTATACACGCGTGTACACAAGTGCGCTCTAAGTATCTCCTCTCTAGGGCTCGCTTGTATGTCTATCCCTTGGGGATAATACGTAGGATCTCTAGGGATGGGCTAAGGCTCCCTGGGATATGAAATAATCTTCCCGAAGATCCAAAGGCAGGAGTGTGCGAGCGAGTTCATGCGGAGCTATTAGGTGGATAAGAGACGGAACGTACAGAGGGAAATAGTGTACCTTTGTGCCTCAAATTCGTAAGATACACCCCTAGAGTGTATAACCTCTGTCCTGCTCCATCAGTAAAGGGAGCAAAGGGAGCAAAGGAGCTACCCAAGAGCAAAGGATATACCCCAGGGGATCACAACCAATAATTAGATGAGTAAGGTCAAGGATCTGACGCAGGGTGACCTCACGAGACTGCTCTACCAGCAGGCTCTACCCATCATGGGTACCTCCTTCGTGCAGATCGCATATAGCTTCACCGACATGGCTTGGCTGGGGCGATTAAGTAGCGAGGCTCTAGCAGCTGTAGGAGTGGTCTCCGTCTTTATTTGGATAGCCAACTCTGTGGCTTGGCTCAACAAGACGGGCTGTGAGGTCACCATCTCCCACTGTGTCGGCTCGGGAGAGCTGAGGGAGGCGGGACGATATGCCTCGCACAACGTCACGATGAGTCTCCTCGTGGGCACACTCCTGACCATCGGCTATGCACTCTGTGCCGAGCCTATGGTCGATCTCTATAGCCTAGAGGAGGGAGTCCGTCACGACGCTCTGAGCTATATGTATGTGAGCCTCATCGGCTTCCCCGAAATCTTCCTAACGGCTACCCTCACGGGACTGTACAACGCCATTGGGCACAGCAAGGTTCCCTTCCACATCATGTGCATTGGTCTAGGGTGCAATATGCTCCTAGACCCGCTCTTCATCCACCTCATCGGCTGGGGAGTACAAGGGGCTGCCCTCGCCACAGTGATCAGCCAGACGGTGGTACTCTTCCTCTTCGTGAGGAAGGCTCAGCGGGACAAGCTCTTCGATAGCTTCCCCTTCTTTGTCCGCCTACGTAGGAGCTACGTGCTGCATATCCTGCAGGTAGGTGTACCCGTCGTGCTACTCAATGTCCTCTTTGCCTTCGTGAGTATCTATATGGGTGGAGTGGTCTCTCGTATCGGCGGGCATATCGGAGTGGCGACGATGACCACGGGGGCACAGATCGAGGCGCTAACCTGGAATACCGCCAACGGTGTGACGACCGCCCTAGTGGCTATCGTAGGACAAAACTGGGCAGCTGGTCACCTGCGACGAGTCTATGAGGTCTACCGAAGAGCTCTCACCTTCACGCTCTCGGTGGGCTTCGTGGGGATGCTAGCCTTTCTCCTGTTCAGTGAGGAGCTCTTCTCGCTCATCGTCCCCGAGCGAGAGGCCTATACTGCGGGTGGGCTTTACCTAAGGATCGTGGGGCTCAGCCAGATGTTTATGATGCTGGAGATCACGACTGGGGGGCTATTCAACGGTCTAGGCAAGACCTACCTATCCGCAGGGATAGGGATCGTGGGGACGTATCTGCGCATCCCGATCGTTCTACTCTTCGTCTCCCTAGGCTGGGGGCTAGAGGCAGCCTGGTGGGCGATCTGCCTAACCTCTGTGCTGAAGGGGCTTGTATTCTTCGCTTTCTTCCTCGTATGGAGAGCCCGCCTACAGGCTCATCGTGCTCCACACCCCTAGGGTGAGGGAAGGGGGTTCCCCTAGAAGCTCTCGTATCGTACGCCTAAATAGTTGTACTTTTGTGATACAACAAGCTCAATAGTGTATAATTAGGACTTCAAAGCTATCAGAGAATGGGACACGATGACGACCAGCATAATGAAAGTGCAGAGCTAACCCACCAGGGGCACGAAGGAGCACACAGCCACGACCAACACGAGGAGGGGCACCACGGTCACACTCATGAGCATCCTCATGAGCACGACCATAAGCATGAGCACGACGGACACTGCCACGACGACGCTCATACCCATAGCCATGTGCATAGTCATGGCCACGGACACCATCACCACCATCATCACCATGCGGAGGGGAATATCCTCGTAGCCTTCCTGCTGAACCTCTTCTTCGCAGCCGTCGAGCTCGTCGGGGGGCTCTATACGGGGAGTGTCGCTATCCTCTCGGACTCACTACACGACCTCGGGGACTCCTGCTCGCTCGGCGTCGCTTGGTATCTGGAGCGACTCTCGAAGAAAGGGCGTGACCGCTACTTCAGCTACGGCTACAAGCGGTTCTCGCTCCTCGGCTCGTTACTTATATCGGTGATCCTACTAGTCGGCTCGTTCTTCGTCATCACAGAGTCCATTGAGCGCATCATCCATCCTGCACGTCCCCACGCCGAGGGGATGTTCCTACTAGCTATCTTCGGCCTCCTGATCAACGGCTATGCAGCCTGGCGAATGAGCGGGGGACACTCCCTGAACGAACGCTCCATGCGCCTACACTTGATGGAGGATGTGCTGGGCTGGATAGCAGTACTGATCGTCAGTGTCGTGATGTACTTTGTCGATCTTCCGATCCTTGACCCTCTGCTCTCACTGGGGATCACTGCATGGATATTGTACAATGTGTACTTCAATCTCCGTGACAACTTCCGCATCCTCCTACAAGGGGTTCCCGTGGAGGTAGACCAAGAGGGCTTCGTACACGAAGTCGAAGCCCTACGAGGCGTCCTCTCGGTACACGACGTACATATATGGACGCTCAACGGGGAGCAGCATATTGCCTCGCTGCACCTCGTCTTCGACTGTCCGAGCTACCCCTCCCCCGAGGCTTGGGCTGAGCTCAAGCAGGAGGTTCGCCGAGTAGCCTCTCGCTACCAGCTGGAGCACATCACCATCGAGATCGACCCTAGGGGCTGTAGCTGTGGGATGGAGCACTGCTAGGAGGGAGAGAGCTGCCTTATCAATAGATATTAGATGAGATTACAGACCATACTACTGACTGTGCTGCTACTCGTGAGTGCCGTAGCACAGGCGCAGGTGCCCGAGCGGCGCACCTATAGTCCCTACGAGGTGCGAGACGTCGTAGAGATCCCCGATGAGATCAAGATGGTGCGTGGTGACAAGCTACGTGCCTACCGCATCACTCCCAGCGTCGCCAGAGCGGTGCAGGTGCAGATGCCCGATACGCTCACCCACTACACCTTTGAGTACATATCCCCAGAGTTCCGTTCCCTAGGGACGGCCTATCAAGGGAATATGAACCACCTCTGGCAGGCGAAGCTCTTCTTCGACCGACCTCGTCGTGTGGGGGACTTCTTCTACACCGACGGCTACTATCGTATGCTCTACACCCCTGAGGAGGTACGCTTCTACGACACGAAGACGCCCTTCACCTTCGTGCGCTACCAGCGCAACTTCAAGACCAACGAGAGCGAAGACGTCGTTGCGGGGGACTTCGGTGTGAACATGGGGCGAGAGATCAATGTCGGGGCAAACTTCGACTACCGCAATGCCCAGGGCTTCTATACCAATAGCCGTAGCAAGGACGCACGCTATCGCCTCTTCGCTAGCTACCGAGCCGACCGCTACGAGCTCTATGCCTACGTAGCCAACGACTACTACAAGCAGCAGGAGAACGGAGGGATCACGAACTCCGACTACATCCTCAATCCCGACCGCTACAACACCAACGGGCGCACCAAGGTTAGTGCCAAGGACATCCCCGTCCTGATCACAGAGCCTCTGACGAACCGCATCCGTGCAGGTCATGCCTACCTCGCCCAGACCTATCGCCTAGGGAGCTATCGGAGCGTCCGTCGTACCCCTACAGATCGGGAGCTAGAGGAGGCCTCACGCTCGGGGGATAGCCTCCGGCTCGACTCCACCTACTTCGTGCCCGTCGGTGGGGTGTCCCTGACGACCTACTACAACAAGCAGAGCCGTCGCCTACAGGCTCAGGGGGAGAACAACCTCTGGAAGACTGTCTTCGGCGATCCCGTGACGACACAGACCCGTACTCCGAGTGGTGGAGGCACACCCGTCCAGTATGCCTACCCCAACGATACCGCCCAGCTCACTACGCTGCACAACACCCTAGCCCTATCGCTCATGGAGGGCTTCCGTCCCTGGGTGAAGTTCGGCCTATCAGCCTATGTACGGCAGGAGCAGTATTGGGCGAAGAACCCCGATGCCACGACACATCTCTATGGAGTGACCGACCGCTTCTCCTCGACCTTCGTCGGGGGACTCATGGAGCGCAGGGAGGGCACGGGGCTTAACTTCTCCGCTCGGGGTGAACTCGGTGTACTTGGCTCTGACCTCGGCGCCTTCCGCCTAGAGGGGGATATACGTACGGCCTTCCGTCTCTTCCGCCGTGAGTTCGCCCTCGAGGCCGACACCTACATTGATAATGCTCGTCCCTCCTACTTCGCTGCTCATCACCACGGCACCTATGGCTGGTGGGACAAGGATCTGAAGTTCACCCGTCGTCTCGAGCTCGGGGGCAAGGTACACCTCAGCTCCTGGGGTACCCAGCTCGAGGCACGCACGGCGAGCCTGCAGAACTATATCTACTATGGAGCCAAGGGCGAGCCCAGCCAATACTCCGACATCATCCAAGTCCTCTCCCTACGGGCAAGGCAGACGGGGAGCGCAGGCCTACTCAACTGGGATGTAGAGGCCGCCTACCAGACCTCCTCACAGCCCTCTGTGCTTCCTCTCCCCCAGCTCACTGCGGCGGCAGATGTCTACCTACGCTTCCTCGTAGCTCAAGTCATGCGCATAGACCTAGGGCTCAAGGCCTACTGGCACAGTGCCTACTATGCCCCCTACTACCTCCCGACGACCCAGCAGTTCATCCTACAGACGGAGGGCAAGATCGGGGGGGAGGCTCCGCTGATCAATGCCTATGCCAACTTCCGTCTGAAGCGTGCCCGCTTCTTCCTCCAGATGTACAACGTCACCGAGGCCTTCGCTACCAGCTCCCGCCTAGCGATGTACAAGTATCCCTACAACCCGATGTACCTCGCTGGGGGTGTCATCGTAGATCTCAATAACTAACCCCGCCCTGACCCATGCAGACCAAGCTCCTCAAGGGACGTACTCCCCTCTACCTCGTCCTACTCCTCCTCGTCGTCGCTGTGATGCTCTACCTGCGCACCCATAGCGGGGGCGAGGTCTCACCGCCCCCTACCGTAGGGCGTGACTACCCCGAGATACGACGCGAGGGAACACTCCGCCTACTGACTGCCTACACCGAGGGTGGTGTGCATGCCGAGGGCGGTGAACTCACGGGCGCCGTCTACACCCTAGCCAAGAAGCTCCAGGAGCGTAGTGGCCTACGGGTAGAGGTCATCCTGGAGAATAGCTGGGAGCGTGCCCTACAGCTCCTGAGTGACGGGGGGGCAGACCTCGTCGTACGTCCTATGGCGAGCACGGCAGATGTGGATACGACCCGCTTCCTGCTCTTCGGACAGCAGACCTCGGGTCCACTCTTCCTCGTACAGCGTAGGGCGGACAGCACGACCCTCGTGAAGAGGCAGATCGAGCTCGGGGGGCGAACGGTCACCCTACCGAAGGGCTCTCCCTTCGCCCTCTTCATCGAGCACCTGAGCGAGGAGATCGGCGACAGCATCCACCTAGATATCGACAGCCTCTACCAAGCCGAGCAGCTAGCCATGCGGGTCGCCTCGGGTAAGATCACCTATACGGTCTGTACGGACACCGAGGCGAAGGCCTTCAGCAAAGCCTTCCCCGAGCTCGACTGCAGCATTCCACTGAGCTACTCCTTCCGTACGGCATGGCTCCTGAGGCACACCTCACTCGCCCTACGTGATAGCCTCTCCGTCTGGATGGCGAGGTAGCCCGCCCAAGGGAAGGAGCAAAGCCCCCCACACCCACCCCCACGA
>NZ_CAJPPN010000010.1 GCF_905372525.1 uncultured Porphyromonas sp. | reverse complement strand
GCATTGAAGCTAAAGCAGAGCGTCGAGAAGATATTCCCCGGGATCATGATCTTCAGATAGTCGTAGGCGAAGGGGAGTGTCCTATCGTTTGCCCCGAGGGCACGGAGGATCTCCTCTAGCCAGATCATCGCAGGCACTAGTACGAGCACCTGGGTCACGATCGTCAGCAGGAGGGCATTGCTCAGGATGTTCTCGGCCTTGTCGTGCTTCCCCTCGCCTAGGTGAATAGATACCCGCGAGGAGGCTCCTACCCCGATCAGCATCCCGAAGGCCTGGATGAAGAGTAGGATCGGGAAGGTCAGTGCTAGTCCTGTGATGGCGAACTCGCTGACCCCCTGCCCGATGAAGATACGGTCTACGACACTATAGAGGGCATTGACCATCGTCCCCACGACGGCGGGGACTCCGTAGTGGATGAGGAGCTTGGGGATGCGCTCTTGGCTCAGGAGCTGGATGCGGTCTGTATTATCTTTCTTGGGGGGCATATACTCGTACTAGAGTGAGTGTGAGGTGAGGATTGCTATGGTGTCGGGGGGAGTGAGCTGGGGGCTACGCTACAGAGAAGAGGCTGCCCGCTTGCATCAGCGTGGGGCAGCCTCTCTAGTGGGGTGCGACGCTCTCCAGTACGGGACTACAGAGCGGGGACTCGCGAAGGGGGGGGACGTCTCTACGTTAAGAGAAGTATTCCTTCACAGCTTCGTTGGGTACCATTTCCTCCTGGAAGGTATAGGCCCCAGTCTTAGGAGACTTGACCATCTTGATGACCTTAGAGTAGGTACGGCCGTCTGCCTTCTTGAACGATGCGACTGCTTTCTTTGCCATTGTCTTATCTCCTTACTTGATTTCCTTGTGGATGGTCATGCGCTTGAGGATCGGATTGTACTTCTTCAGCTCAAGACGCTCAGTGGTGTTCTTACGATTCTTCGTCGTGATATAGCGGGAAGTCCCGGGTAGACCACTGTCCTTATGTTCGGTGCATTCGAGTATAACCTGCACTCTATTTCCCTTAGCTTTCTTTGCCATGATGATATCCCTACTTTACCTTGATTTCACTTAGATAGCCCTTCTCAGCTGCCTGGCGGATAGCTGCGTCGAGCCCGATCTTATTGATGAGTCGAAGTCCTGCGGCGGAGAGCTTCAGTACGATCCAGCACCCTTCCTCGGGCCAGAAGAACTTCTTCGTAAACAGGTTGACATCAAAGCGGCGCTTCGTCTTACGGTTGGAGTGTGAGACGTTGTTGCCGACCATGGCCTTCTTGCCTGTAATCTGACAAATCTTTGACATTGAACTCTATATTTTAGTTTGTTATTTCTAACGCTATGAGCGACTTGCAGCGATCTCCTCCCTCGGGAGGACTCTACAATCGGTCTGCAAAGTAACTAAAAAAAACGCACTTACACAAATCACCTTCACCCTCACCCTCTTACTCTCCCTGCCTCTGGGCTCTTATCGAGGCGTTAGCCCCCACCGCCAGCGCCCTCCCTACGAGCGTGCGGATAGGCTCGACACCCGGGGGCTCTCGCTCCCTCTATTTCGGGCATTCCGAGGGAAAAAAAACGCTCTTACCGAGAGCGCACTTGCGCTCCTATAATGAACGCTTCCATCACCTATGTAAGGTGACGAGGACGCTCTTACCGAGAGCGCAGGTACGCTCTCGGTAAGAGCGTTTTTGCCCACTCGGTACGACTGACACAGAGCACGTTACGAGAGGGCAAAAAGCGTCCTATCACTCCCCCTACGGACAGGAGGGAGCACTCTCTCCGACCCTGCCCCCGCTCCCTACCATAATTATATACGCGCGCGAGGGTGGTATCCAGAGTAGGCGGGAGAGGAGCATGGAGGCAAGGAGGGACGGAGAGATGAGTAAAGGGACGGAGGCCCAAGCGGAGGGAAAAGTAGAGAAGGGGGTGCACGAAGGACAAAGGGAGGAGCGCAAAGGCAGGGGCGGAGAGACGAGAGTGGGTATGGGAGGGAGAGGGCCTGCGGGATGAACAGTTCATGTGCTGGGGTGTTCTCTATACAAAGAAGGAGTGCCCCCGGAATAGGAGTAGGCAAGTCCTTTGATATCTCATATATCACAGATTTGGTCTAGGTATGATTAAGAAAACATTTCCCCTACTCGGGCTCAACTGTGCCGCCTGTGCCTCGCATGCCACGAAGGCTCTAGAGGGCGTCACGGGAGTCTCCTCCGCCAGCGTCAATCTATCGGCTGCTACAGCCTTCGTTGTATATAATGAACAGCAGTGTACCCCCGAGAATCTGCGAGAAGCCGTAGCCAGCATGGGCTACGATCTACGTATCGATGAGGTGAGCCCCGAGGAGATCGAAGCCCTTCGCCACCGTCAGGAGCTCACCCAGCGACGCCAAGCGGTGCTCGCCATCGTGCTCTCACTCATCGTCATGGGGCTCATGATGGCACACCCCATCACGCCCCTCAAGGCCTCGGTCTCGGCTCTACTCACGACGATCGTCCTCCTAGTCTTGGGGCGGGGCTTCTATACCCGTGGCTGGCAGCAGCTACGAGCACGTGCTGCAGGGATGGATCTGCTCGTGGCACTGAGCACGGGGACGGCCTTTGTCTTTAGCCTCGTGCACCTCGGGGAGTACTTTGCCTCGGGGGCGGAGCACCACCTGCACCACTTGTACTTCGAGGCCGCTTCGATGACGATCGCCTTCGTCCTACTAGGCAAGGTGGTCGAGGCTCGGGCACAGCGTAGGACAGCCACTGCCCTACGACAGCTCATGGGCAGCCAACCGAGAGAAGTCCTCCTCGTCGAGGGGGAGCAGGAGCGCACGATCCCCGTCGAGGAGGTCGAGCCGGGGATGCTTCTCAGGGCACGACCGGGGATGCTCTTCGCCGTCGACGGGCGAGTCGTAGAGGGCGAATCCTATGCCGACGAGCAGCTCATCAGTGGCGAACCCATCCCCGTGGCCAAGACCGCAGGAGCACAGGTCTATGCCGGCACACTGAACGGCTCGGGCACCCTCACCTACCGCGCGAGCGAAGTCGGGCGAGCTACCGTACTAGCTCGTATCATCCGCCTCGTGCAGGAAGCGCAGTCCAGCCGAGCTCCGATACAGAGACTCGTGGATCGTATCGCCCGCATCTTCGTCCCCGTGATCGTCCTCATCGCGCTCCTTACCTGGGCTCTGTGGGCTATCCTCCTACCCGAGGGTGGAGCGACGCAGGGACTCGTAGCCGCCGTCACCGTACTGATCATCGCCTGCCCCTGTGCTCTAGGCCTCGCCACCCCGACAGCTCTCATGGTGGGTATCGGACGGGGAGCTAGTCAGGGGATCCTCATCCGCAATGCTGAGAGCCTAGAGGCCGCACAGCACATAGACACCATCGTACTAGACAAGACGGGGACGATCACCGAGGGGCACCCCACCGTACGAGCTATCCACTGGCTCTCGGGGAGCAGTCGGGTAGATCACCTGAGGCTCTCTAGGCTGGAGCAGCTCTCCGCCCATCCCCTCGCCTCGGCCATCGTGCAGGAGCTCGGGGTCACGCTCAATCCACTACAGGTCTCTGCCTTCGCCGAGGTCGCTGGCAGGGGGCTGCAGGGGACGATCGGGGGCGTCGTCTATCGGGTCGGTAGCCGAGCCTTCATCGAGAGTGCAGGGATCAGCCTAAGCTCCGAGGCTCAGAGTGCCCTCGAGCAGAGTGAGCAGGCTGGAGCTACCTGTAGCCTCTATGCCAGCGAGACCGAGGTGCTGGCCGTACTGGCTATCAGTGACACCCTCCGCCCTACCTCGGCAGGGGCGATCGCCCGTCTGAGATCCAGAGGGATCGAGGTAGTGATGCTCACGGGGGACGGAGCACGAGCCGCCGAGGCCGTCGCAGACCAAGTCGGGGGGATTAGCTACATCGCAGGAGTCCTGCCCGAGGGCAAGGCGGAGCACATCCGTCGTCTACAGTCCGAGGGCAAGCGGGTAGCGATGGTGGGAGATGGGATTAACGACGCTGCCGCCCTCGCCCTCGCTGACCTCAGTATCGCTATGGGTCAGGGGAGTGATCTAGCGATGGAGACGGCTATGGTGACCATACGCTCCTCTAGCCTAGAGGCCGTAGGGGAGCTCCTCGACCTAGCCCATAGGACACTAGGGACGATACGTCAGAACCTCTTCTGGGCCTGTATCTACAACCTCGCCGCTATCCCCATCGCAGCAGGTGTGCTCTACCCCTTCACGGGCTATCTGATGAACCCTATGCTCGCAGGCGGACTGATGATGCTCAGTAGCCTAAGCGTGGTGGGCAACAGCATCCTGAGCTTCCAGCGAGGACAGCACTAAGGATACCAAGATACTCCCCGACGATACCCCACCCCACGGCACGCATGAGCCCTAGGGTGGGGTATCTCGTCCTCAGGCCGTACGCACCCCTCCCCTAGGGGGTATCGACCTCCTATATTATATACGTATCTTTGTGCCAAAGATTCATCAGTAGTAAAACATGTGTACAGTGAACAAAGTCGCACTCATCACGGGGATCACGGGTCAGGATGGCTCGTTCCTCGCTGAATTCCTACTAGAGAAGGGCTATGAGGTGCATGGGATCATTCGCCGCTCTTCGTCCTTCAATACCGGTCGTATCGAGCACCTCTACTTCGACGAGTGGGTACGCGATATGAAGCAGCAGCGCTCCATCAACCTTCACTATGGGGATATGACGGACTCTAGTTCGCTGATCCGCATCATCCAGATGACACAGCCCGATGAGATCTACAACCTAGCAGCACAGAGCCACGTCAAGGTCTCCTTCGATGTACCCGAGTACACCGCCGAGTCAGATGCTACGGGGACACTTAGGCTCCTAGAGGCAGTACGTATCCTAGGTCTGGAGCGCAAGACGAGGATCTATCAGGCCTCCACCTCCGAGCTCTTCGGGCTCGTACAAGAGACCCCCCAGCGGGAGACGACCCCCTTCTATCCTCGCTCACCGTATGGTGTAGCGAAGCTCTACGGCTACTGGATCACGAAGAACTACCGAGAGAGCTACGGGATGTTCGCTGTCAATGGCATCCTCTTCAACCACGAGAGTGAGCGCCGAGGCGAAACCTTCGTCACGAGGAAGATCACCCTCGCTGCTGCCCGTATCGCAGCAGGACAGCAGGACAAGCTCTACCTAGGGAACCTCGATGCCCTACGTGACTGGGGCTACGCACGTGACTACGTAGAGTGTATGTGGCTGATGCTCCAGCATGAGCAGCCCGAGGACTTTGTGATCGCCACCGGGGAGCAGCACTCTGTCCGTGAGTTCACCGAGCGTGCCTTCGCACATGTGGGCATAGAGCTTCGCTGGCAGGGTGAGGGCGTCCAGGAGCAGGGGATAGACCAGGCTACGGGCCGTGTGCTGGTAGAGGTCGATCCCAAGTACTTCCGCCCCGCAGAGGTCGAGACCCTGCTAGGTGACCCCACGAAGGCCAAGACCCTGCTGGGATGGAATCCGCAGAAGACGAGCTTCGAGGAGCTCGTACGTCTCATGGTCGAGCACGACGTGCAGTATGTAGCCACTCATAGGGAGGGACGACTCTAATGGCTAAGATCACACCAGAGACTAAGATCTATGTCGCAGGACATAGGGGACTCGTAGGGTCGGCGATCTGGGCTAACCTCCAGAAGCGTGGCTTTACGAATCTCGTTGGACGTAGCCACAGTGAGCTAGACCTAACGGATGCCGTAGCCGTCCGTCAGTTCTTCGATGAGGAGCGTCCCGAGGCCGTGATCCTAGCCGCAGCACATGTGGGCGGGATACTTGCCAACAATACCTATCGGGCAGACTTCATCTACGACAACCTCCAGATCCAGCAGAATGTCATTGGCGAGGCCTTCAGACACGATGTGCGTGATCTCCTTTTCCTCGGCAGTACGTGTATCTACCCTCGTGAGGCGCACCAACCCATACGTGAGGAGGAGCTCCTCACCGCACCACTGGAGTACACGAACGAGCCCTATGCCATAGCGAAGATCGCAGGACTCAAGCTCTGTGAGAGCCTCAACCTCCAGTACGGCACGAACTATCTGGCCGTGATGCCCACCAACCTCTACGGCTACAACGACAACTTCCACCTAGAGAATAGCCACGTCCTACCAGCTATGATCCGCAAGATCTACCTAGCAGGACGCCTCGGCGAGCACGATACAGAGGCCGTCCTCCGCGACCTCACGAAGCGCCCCGTCACGGGCTACCGTGAGGGGATGAGCGAGAGGGAGCTAGCAGAGCTCCTTGCGCCCTTCGGCATATACGCCGGACGAGTGAAGCTATGGGGCTCGGGCAGTCCCCTCAGAGAGTTCCTCTGGAGTGAGGATATGGCAGATGCCTCGGTGCATATCCTGCTGAATGTAGACTTCCTAGACCTCTGTCCCGAGGGCAAGGAGATACGCAACTGCCACGTCAATATCGGCACGGGCAAGGAGCTGACGATCCGTGCCCTAGCTGAGCTCATAGCGGAGGTGACCGACTACCAGGGAGTGATCGAGTGGGACAGCACCAAGCCCGATGGCACCATGCGCAAGCTCACCTGTGTAGAGAAGCTCCACAGCCTAGGCTGGCACCACACTGTAGAGATCGAGGACGGCATACAGCGCCTCTACTCTTGGTATCTACAGCACTAGGAGCGGGACACCCACATATATAAAGAAGACAACGAAGACGGCATGTCGCCCCGAGCGAAGACCATCAAGCGCATCCTACTAGGGATACTCATCGCCCCCTTTGCGCTCCTGCTACTGCTCTCTATCCTCCTCTACGTCCCCCCTGTGCAGCGCTTCGTCGTCGCACAAGTGACGAAGATCCTATCGGAGCGGACGGGGATGACAGTGCACGTCGGGCGCCTACACCTAGGCTTCCCCCTAGACCTACACGTCGGGGATGTGGAGGTGATCAAGGCTCCTGGGGATACGCTCCTGACCCTAGGGTCGCTGTCCCTATCACCCAGCCTACGCCCGCTCTTCGACAAGCACCTCGAGGTACCCCGCATTCACCTGCAGAATGCCACCATTAACTATACCGACAGCACCGGTCTTAGTCGCCTCAGGGCTCGCCTACCCGAGGCGGCAGTAGAGCAGCTCTTCGTAGACCTCGATCGGGAACATGTGGAGCTACGACGTCTCATGGCTCGAGGGGGCTATGTCCACTACTACAGCGCTGACACGACGAAGAAGGAGAAGGACTCCGACACCATTCGCTGGCTGATACGTGCCGGGGAGATAGATCTAGCACAGACTCGGGTAGAGGTAGAGATGCCCCTAGACTCCCTCTTCGTGACAGCACAGGTCACGAGCCTCAAGGCCACACGAGGGGAGGCCGACCTAGAGCGCATGCACTTCCGTCTAGCTCATGCCCGTCTGGAGGGTCGTGAGCTCAGCTATGCCGTGGATCACGGGATCTCCGTAGAGCCCGTCTTCGACTACCAGCATATCCTAGCCTCTGATATACGCCTAGAGGCCGAGGACATCGACTCCGAGGGGATGCTCCTATCCCTTCGTCTCCGGCAGGGACAGCTCCGAGAGCAGTCGGGGCTGAAGCTCGTTCACCTCTCGGGGCTCTACCGCATGGACAGCACACGTATCGAGCTAGAGGGACTGGATCTGACGACCGATGCCTCCTTCATCCGTGGCGACATGATCCTCCCCTGGAGCATCATGCAGGGCGATAGCTTGGCACACTTCCTCCTCTCAGCTGAGGCCTCGATAGGGACAAAGGATATCCTGACCTTCACGGGCAAGGAGCTGGAGGAACTAGACCAAGGTGGTGTCTTCCGTGGCAAGCTAGCTCACAGACAGCTCATCGCCCCGATCTCACTCCGGGTCGGGTGTATGGGTAGCCTCTCGGAGCTACGGCTGAATGAGGCCAAGCTACGTTGGCCCGATGTGCTCTCCCTATCCATGCAGGGCAAGCTCTACGCACTCACCGATGCCCGTGCACGAGCAGGCAAGCTCTACCTAGATGGTAAGCTCGGCAAGAAGGCAAGTCTCCTACTAGCCCTCGTCGCTCCTGACCTAGCCAAGGAATATCGCCTACCAGCAGACCTTACCCTACGGGGCAATGTAGACCTGCGCCGAGGGAGCTACATCTCCGACCTTAGTGCCACGGAGGGCACAGGCTCCGTCTCCCTAAAGGGACGCTTCCACGAGGCCACCAAGAGCTACGAGGCGACCCTACGTGTCGCAGGGCTGGATGTCCGCCACTTCATGCCCCTAGACTCGATCGGGGTGGTGAGTACCGACATAGTGGTACGAGGGCAGGGCTTCGACCCACTTAGCCCCCATACGCGTGTGAGCCTCTCGGGACGACTTCACGAGGCTAGCTGGGGGAGTCTACAGCTACACGGCCTTACCCTCGATGGGAGCCTTGACAAGGGCTACCTAGGGGTATCTCTCAATAGTGAGAACCCAGGGGCTAACCTCTCCCTACAGCTCGATGGTATCCTCTCTCGCAAGGGGATCACGACGGCTGTCGGTATCGACCTCATTGACCTAGATCTACACCGTCTCGGGCTAAGCGAGACTCCGATGGCGGCTAAGCTGCGCCTAGAGGGAGAGCTACGCTCCGACCTACAGGACACGCACAGCTTCGTCGCCAGTGTCGATAGCATGCACTTCACCCTCGGCGAGGAGGTCATCGCCCCACCACGTGCCGACCTCGAGGTCACGACGACCCCGCAGGCGATCCTCGGTACACTCAGCTCGGGAGACATGCGCTCACGTCTCTCCATCTCCTCTGGGCTTAGCTCCCTACAACGTGTCGTGACGAAGCTCTCCAGCGAGGCTCTCAGTGAATGGACACTCATCTCCTCGGGGAAGTCGCCCAAAGGTCACCTAGGCAATCTCCTCGGCCAGCTACCAGAGGCTAAGCTTACCCTCATGATGGGCAAGAACAATCCCCTACGCTACTACCTCGCCGAGCAGAGTGTCGCCTTCGGCTCCCTAACCGCTGACCTCAACACCTCCCCTTCACAGGGTATCACGGGGCACGTCCGTGTATCAGACCTCAGAGTCGATACCCTACGAGTGAACAGCACCGAGCTAAGCCTCACCACCCTACACCACCCCACGGCACGGGGGGATAGCATGAGCCTACAGCTCTCTGCGGGAATACATAAGTCTCGCTTCCGCAACCAAGAGGGCTTCGATATCAAGGCTGACCTCAGCACCTCCCTCCACGAGGGTGCACTGGGTCTGCTATGGCAGGACGAACGAGGACAAGCCATGCACGAGCTACACATACAGGGCTCATGGGAGGGTGAGTCCTATCGCTTGCACTTCGACAGAGGGCATGCACGTATCGCCTATGCCGACTTCGCCCTCAACGAGGAGAACGAACTGCGTCTACGTAAGCGGGACAACTTCCTCCTCGGGACGCTCGCCCTGACAAGCAAGGCACATGGGGATATTACCCTGCAGGCAGCCGAGCAGGAGAGCGGTGTGCAGGCCATAGACCTCAACATCAGTAATCTCCACCTAGAGGACTACCGTAGCCTAGGCCTGCCGGACGTCGCAGGCAATATCTTCGCTGGTGTCCACTACGAGCGCAGGGGAGGCCTTAGCGCCCAGCCCACGATCTCGGGGGATCTCTCCCTCACGGGCTTCCGCTACGAGGACAAGAAGCTCGGGCACTTCTCCGCCTCGCTCTTCTATGAGCCCCGAGACAACTCCTCGCACTACATCACCGCAGACATCGGCTACAACGGGCAGTCCGCTATGACGATCGATGGGATATACCGCCCGCAGCAGCGTGTCTCCCCCCTCTCGGGGACACTGTCCCTCAATGCCTTCCCACTCGAGCTAGCCAATCCCTTCATCCTCGCCAGTGGGGCATCTCTTGAGGGGACTGCCGGTGGTACAGTGAGCCTCTCTGGACAGCTAACGGCACCTATCCTCTCGGGACGCCTAGCGCTATCCCAGGCGATACTGAACCTCGACACCTACGGGACGCATCTACGCCTAGACAGCATCCCCTTGAGGATGGAGCAGTCAAACCTCTTCTTCGACCACTATGCCATACGTCCCTCCGCAGACCCGACGAAGGCGATCTATATCGACGGAAGTATCACCCGCAGCACCACCCCACAGGCACGTGCTGAGCTACGAGTCACCTCGGACGAGCTCACCCTACTCAATGAGCCCCACCCGACACGTGAGGATCAGCTCCTCTATGGACGTATCATCGCCTCGACCAACATGCGGGTATCGGGGCTGATGACCAGCCTACGAGTCCGTGGGAGCCTCAACATCCTGAGCGGGACGAACTGCACCTATGTCCTACGAGAAGACCCCCTACAGAGTAGCGAGCGTATGGGTGAGCTCGTCGAGTTCAAGGACTTCTCGGACACCCTCTTCATCAATCGCTCCGAGGTCGCTCCCCCCTCGCTCGGAGGGCTGGATGTCGGCCTCACGATCAATGTCGATCCCTCTGTACGTATCGGTGCCGACCTCACGACCGATGGGCAGGACTACGTCCATGCGCAGGGGGGGGGACGACTCAACTTCACCTACCCTCCCTATGGCGAGATGAGCCTCGTCGGACGCTACGAGATGAGCGGTGGGGGCGAGCTTAGCTACACCCTACCTGTGGTGGGCAACAAGCAGTTCGCCATCGACCCGACGAGTACGCTAGCATGGAATGGTTCGGTGACCAACCCCTACCTCAACTTCACCGCTACGCAGAAGGTCAAGGCCTCCGTCCCCACCTCGGACGGCAAGAGTACCCAGCGAGTGAACTTCAACGTCAGCATACGCATCAAGGACTATGTCGATAAGATGAACCTCAGCTTCGCTATCTCCTCCCCCGACAACCTCTCGATGCAGAATACCATATCCACCATGTCTGCCGAGGAGCAGGGCAAGCAGGCCATCGCCCTCATGGCCACGGGTATGTACCTCTCCAACACCTCGGGTGCAGGCAACCTAAGTCTGAACTCTGCCCTCTCGAGCCTCCTACAGTCTCAGATCAACCAGACCGCTGGCAAGCTCCTACAGGGCACTGACCTCAGCATCGGTATGGACCACTACGACGGCTCCTCGGGCGAGGCGGCACACACGGACTATACCTACAGCTTCAGTCGTCGCTTCTACAACGACCGCATCCGCATCGTCGTCGGCGGTAAGGTGCAGAGTGGTGCTAACCGAGGGAACCAAGGGCAGAACTTCCTCGACAACGTCTCCATCCAGTACCAGGTGGACAAGTCCGGGGAGCAGTACTTCAGCCTCTACCACAAGCGTGTGACCGACAATATCCTCGAGGGGGAATACTCCGAGACCGGTGTGGGGTACGTACTCAGACGCAAGATGAATAGCCTGCTCGACGTCTTCAACTTCCTCAAGAAGAAGCCCAAGCTCTCCCCTCAGAAGGTCATCGCCCAGCCCTGGCGTCTCGGAGGGGGCACCAAGAGCACAGCAGGTAGTGCTACCCGTGGTGGCGCTACCCCCCTTTCCCCTAAGAAGTAGCGACGCCACGTGGTCGCAACCCTATGATAAGCCCTATGCGCTTCCTCCTCTTCCCCACAGTCCCCCCCCAGAGCCCGATGGCAAGCCTCCCTACCCCCAGCTCCCAGCGAAGGGGACGGCGGCCGACTTGGCTCCATCCTCTACTCCCCTTGGTCGTCCTACTCATCGTCCTATCAGGGTGCTCCCTGCATCGCTTCCAAGGTCCCGATGACCAGCTCTATATAGGGATCAAGGACATCAAGGTAACAGACACCATCAAGGGGAGCTATGCAGATAATGCAGTGGCCAAGGCCGAAGAGAAGCTCCAGTATGCCCCCAATAGTGCTATCTTCGGCAGTAGCTCGCTACGCTGGCCCTTCCCCCTAGTGCGCCCCTACCTATACAGTAGCCTAGCGGACAAGAAGACCCTACTAGCCAATATCCTACGTCGCTTCACCTCCAAGCCTGTCTGGATGCGTGAGGTCAGCCCCAGCCTACGAGCCAAAGTTGCCCAGCAGACCCTACGGGAGCAGGGCTATATGAGTGCGAGTGTCCGCTCCACCATCCACCCCCTACCCTCGGACTCCCTACAGGCTCGGGTCAGCTATCAGATGACCCTAGGGCCGCTCTACCTGCTGGATACCGTGAGCTACTTCCCCCGGGTGTACATGAGCAAGGGGCGCTACTTCGACCACGGTGCCGAGAGCGAGCTCCAGCCGGGTACACCCTTCTCCCTAGAGATCCTAGAGCGGGATCGTGAGGCCATCAGTAGATACCTCCGCCAGTTCGGCTACTACTACCTCAAGCCCGACTACATCCGTTACCAAGCCGACACCCTACAGACCCCACAGCGGGTAGCTCTACGTACGGTCATCTCCGAGAGTGCTCCTATGGATGCTCTGAGGCAGTGGAAGATCGGGCGTATCCAGCTACGCCTCCTGAGGAGCTCAGACGAAGGGGCGACGACCCTAGCTAACGATAGCCTCCCCCTAAGTGATAGCATTATGCTCTACTATAGGGACAAGACCCTCGTACGCCCTGCGGTCCTCAGGACACGTATTCGGATGAAGGAAGGGGAGATCTACCGCCACAAGGACGAGGAGCGGACGCTCAGTGCCTTGACCAACCTCGGTGCCTTCTCCTCGGTGGAGTTCTACTTCGCCAAGCGAGAGACGGACGACAGCACCCGCACCGATAGCCTCATCACAGTACTCCCGAGTGACAGCCTAGGCGATACCCCGCATCCCGAGTTCACGATGCAGGCAGCCGATACCCTCGGGACGCTAGACCTCACGATCCTCCTTCGCCCCGACAAGCCGTGGAATGCTTACCTCGGGGCTGCCTTCATGAAGAAGTCCAATAACTACATCGGCCCTGGGCTCTCCGCCTCTATCGAGCGAAGCAACCTATTCGGCGGAGGGGAGCGTCTCTCGGCGAATGTCTACGGCTCCTATGAGTGGCAGACGGGGCGTAGTCCTCTGGAGGGGAACTCCATATCTATCAATAGTTACCAGTTCGGGGGGGACCTCGGGATTACCTTCCCCTTCATCCTCGCTCCTGGCTGGACGAATAGCTACTACAAGTACCCGACCTCCACGAGCTTCAAGGTCGGGATGCAGGCTATCAATCACGCCCGCTTCTATACCCTACGCTCGCTCTCCTTCACGATGGACTATAGCTTCCAGCCCTCCTCGAGATGGACGCACCGTATCACCCCGCTTAGTCTGAACTACACCCAGCTGACCCGCACCACCGCAGCCTTCGACAAGCTCCTCGTGGACAATCCAGCGCTTGGGCTCAGCCTTCGTAACCAGTTCATCCCCAAGGTCGGCTACTACTTCACCTACACACGACAGCGAGAGGAGAGCCCACACTTCTTCCAGCTCTTCGGCGAGGTCAGTGAGGCAGGCAACCTATCGAATGGGCTCATGACGGCCTTCGGGCGACGCTACACCGAGACGAAGACGATGCTTGGGGTGCCCTTCGCCCAGTTCGTCAAGGCAGCCTTTGACCTACGTTACTCCTGGCGGATCGACCGCAACCAGACCCTCGCCACACGCTTCGCCACTGGGGCGATCTATTCCTTCGGTAATGTCACTACTGCTCCCTATATCGAGCAGTTCTTCGTCGGCGGTGCGAATAGCATACGAGCCTTCACGGTGCGCAGTATCGGACCTGGGCGTTTCAAGACGCAGCAGGAGAGCGCCTACTCCTTCATGGATCGTGTCGGCGAGATGAAGCTAGAGGCCAACGTAGAGTATCGTGGTCGCCTCTTCGGGGACTGCTATGGAGCGGTCTTCCTCGATGCGGGCAACGTCTGGCTCCTACGTCGGGATAGCTCCCGTGTCGGAGCCTCGCTCCCCGAGCTCTCCTCCATAGCTGACTTCGCTCGGCAGATAGCTGTAGGGACGGGAGTAGGTATGCGCTATGACCTCTCCTTCCTGGTGGTACGCTTCGACGTCGGTGTGGGGCTACACCTCCCCTACGAGACCTCTCGCAAGGGGTGGTATAATATCCCCCGCTTCCGAGATGCCCTAGGCTTCCACCTCGCCATCGGCTACCCCTTCTAAGCCCCTCGATGAGGAGAGTGGACAGCACTCCTCTGATATAAAAGAAGCTACCCCATGAGACGGCCTAGGCTGTCTCATGGGGTAGCTTCTTAGGGTTAGTTTGTATCCTAAGGGGGCTATTGCTCGAGGGGGCTATTGTTTGCGCTGGAGCTCAAGGATCCAGGTAGGCTTGTCGGGCACGGGGCGGTACTCAAACTTCATGTAGTCCTTTCTCTGCTCCACGAGGATCCAAGTGGAGGCATACAGAGGCCAAGGGCGATGCCTTGGCCAAGGCTCTTTTTCTGAAACCTCAAGGCTCATCTGCCGGCGGTCTACTTTGTAGATGCTTTTCTGAGCATGTGTCAGTTTCCATTGCGCATTATTGAAGCCGACATCTAACAGACTATCTGTGTAGAAGTTGAGGCGTACCCGCAAGAGATCCTCCTTATCACCACCCTGGGGATAACACGTCCCCTCCCACTGAGTCTGCTGTAGGCTTTCTGTCGAAAGGTTTAGACGAGGTTCCTCCGACTTGCTACACGAGAGGACGAAGATCACAGACAGTATCCCTAGGAGGATACGGGTAATCAGAGCTTTCATATGCTTTTACTGTTAGTTATAGATGGATATGCGACGGTTGAAAAGCTAGAGCAGTCAGGTCACGTCCCCGTCTCATACGTCCCCGATCCACCCCTCCGTATCTATGGAAGGAGAGCCCACTGGGAGGAGGCTGATGACGTCCGGAGCCAAGGGGATCTTGACCGCTACATCACAAAGGTAGAGATTATTTTCTGTCTACCCAATGCCCTATTTACCTAGCTCTAGCCCCCTCCTAGACATCAATTACTATCCACCTAGAGATGAGGCAGGAGCGACAGAGGCGAGACACGTGCTGTACGTGTCTCGCCTCTGTCGTATGCTAGGGGGGGTGAGAGCCTTTTCCCTAGTTGTGGTAGGGATCTGTCCTTTGCCCCGACCTATCGCCGTCCTCTCTAGTGGCTAGGGGTGAGGGATAAGGTCAAAGCCCGTGTAGGGACGTAGCGCCTCGGGGATGCGGATCCCCTCGGGTGTCTGGTTATTCTCCAACAGAGCCGCCACGATGCGGGGTAGAGCTAGTGCACTACCGTTGAGGGTGTGGGCTAGCTGTACGCCCTCCTGATCGCGGTAGCGTAGGCGCAGGCGGTTGGCCTGATAGCTCTCGAAGTTGGACACGGAGCTGACCTCGAGCCAACGCTGCTGGGCAGCAGAGAAGACCTCGAAGTCGTAGGTCAGTGCGCTGGTGAAGCTCATGTCACCACCGCTGAGGCGAAGGATGCGCCAGGGGAGCTCAAGCTTCGTCACGAGGGTCTCTACATAGGCGACCATCTCGTCCAGACGCTGATAGCTACGCTCGGGCTTGTCGATGCAGACGATCTCGACCTTGTCGAACTGGTGTAGGCGGTTGAGTCCACGTACGTCCTTGCCATAGGAGCCAGCCTCACGACGGAAGCAAGCCGAGTAAGCGGTATTGCGCACGGGAAGGTCCTTCTCATCGAGGATCACATCCCGATAGAGGTTGGTCACGGGCACCTCTGCCGTAGGGATGAGGTAAAGGTTGTCCAGACCGACGTGGTACATCTGCCCCTCCTTGTCGGGGAGCTGTCCTGTGCCGTAGCCCGAGTCCTCATTGACCACATAGGGGGGCTGTACCTCTAGGTAACCCGCCGCACGGGCGTTGTCGAGGAAGAAGTTGATGAGGGCACGCTGGAGTCGTGCGCCGTAGCCCTTGTAGACGGGGAAGCCCGCACCGGTGATCTTCACTCCGAGCTCGAAGTCGATGAGGTCATAGCTCTTGGCGAGCTCCCAGTGTGGGGCAGCATCCGCAGGGAGGTCGGGCATAGCTCCCCCCGTCTTGACGCAGACGTTGTCCTCGGCTGTCGAGCCCTCGGGGACGATCTCGTTGGGGAGGTTAGGGATGAGGAGGAGGATCTCACGGATCTTGGCCTCAGCCTCGGCCTTACGCTCCTCGAGGCTCTTGCTTCGGCTCTTGAGCTCGGCGACCTCGGCACGGATGGCCTCTGCCTGCTCCTTGAGGCCCTGCTTCATCAGGGCACCGATCTCCTTAGCGATAGCGTTCTGCTTCGCTAGGGCTGCATCCAGCTCCTGCTGTGCACGGCGGCGTACTTCATCTAGGTTCAGTACCTCGGTGATGTACTCACGTGCCTCGAAGTGCTTCTTCTGTAGCCGACGTAGGACGTCCTCGGTCTGTTCTTTGATTTGCTTTAGGGTAAGCATATGAGATGATATGTATGGAGTAACATAAATAGGGAGAGAGGTCGCTCCAAGGAATAAATCCCTAGAAGCAACCTCTCTGAGATGTGTCCGCCCCGACTGTATGCCCCTCTTTGGTAGGGGGCTAGGTCAGGATGGGGACGGGTATCGTTGTGGTCGTTCTCCGAGCTTCCCTTGTCTCGCTTAGGCCTCAGCCTGAATCGAGACGTAGGAGCGGTCGTTGCGCTTGCGCGTGAAGACGACCGTACCATCGATCAGGGCATAGAGGGTATGATCCTTGCCGATACCGACCCCTACACCTGGGTGATGCTGCGTACCACGCTGGCGGACGATGATATTCCCAGCCTTAGCGTGCTGACCACCGAAGAGCTTTACCCCAAGTCGCTTGCTTTCTGATTCGCGTCCGTTCTTGGAGCTACCTACACCTTTTTTATGTGCCATTGTCTTTGTCTAAACTAATGCGGTGATACAATTCTAGTTATGCGATGACCTCCTTCACGAGGACTTCGCTGAACTGCTGGCGGTGGCCATTGAGCTTGCGGTAGCCCTTACGACGCTTCTTGTGGAAGACGAGCACCTTGTCGCCCTTGACCAGAGGAGAGAGGATCTCACACACGACCTTGGCACCAGCTACAGTAGGGGTACCTACAGTCACGGCACCATCCTTATCGACGAGGAGTACCTTGTCAAACTCTACTGCTGCGCCACTCTCAGCGCCCTTGACGTGATGGATAAACAGGCGACGACCTTGCTCTACATTGAACTGCTGTCCCTGAATGTCTACGATGACGTACATTACGTATCTATAACTATTAAAAAGTTAGCCCCGTAGGGTGTCGTTGCCTTAGGCTACGCACTTGATCCACAGACCCTACATAGGAAAATCGCACAAAGGTACAAAAAATATCCGTACTCTCCCTCCACGTGTCTGCCCGCTCGGGGAGAGCCCTGTCGGGGCTATTCCTTCTTTCTCAATATCAGATTGATCACGAACAAGATGACGACAGCCCCGATCGCCCCGGTGAGGATAGAGCCGACCCATCCTCCCCCAAGGGAGACCCCCAGCACTCGTTCCAAGAGCCAAGAGCCAACACCACCACCGAGGATCCCCACGATGATATTCCCGATCAGACCTAGTCCACTACCCTTGTAGATAGTCCCACCTAGCCATCCAGCGATGGCTCCAACGATAAGCGTTGCGATGATACCCATAGATTTCAACATTAAGTTAGTGTCCAAAGGTAAGCATTATTCACAAAAGGCACAGACGGGCATTCCCCTCTCCCTCGGGGCTCATCCCCCCAGGGGCGATGATCGGGAGACGCTCGGCGGGGAACCAAGTCGAGGCCACCCTCAGGGCGACTCTATGCCCTGGCGCTTTGGGGGTGCTTGCTTATACCTATGGGTATGTCCTAGCCTCCCCGAGCGTCAAGACGTCCTCCCCTAGGAAGCCCTCCTACGAGAGGCGCTATCGGGGATATACTTAGAGCGATGTTGTGTACACGCGTGTACACACTTGTGTACCCACGTGTACACTAATGTATACACGCGTGTATACTCCTCCCTCCTAGATAGCGGGGGTATCGGCGACGTACCTAGAGCTCGTCACAGAGTACACAGACGGCTCGTAGCCCCCCCCACGAGCACTCTATCTGGGGTGATAAAGTACCTGAGTGGAGGGCGCTACGAGCCGTCTCTCTAAGCCCTAGGGGCAAGGGGGGAGGCTAACGCCAAGGAAGGGCGACGGTGCTCTTCGGCGGGATCAGTAGAGCGATGTCGGGCCGAAGGCGGTGCACCTCCTCCCAGTAGGCTGTGAGGGCAGCTGCTCCGCCTGCCTTTAGCCGCTCGGATAGGTTCGCAAAGAGTTGGTCGGGCTTGATCCCAAGATGCTCCAGAAGCCGATCTCCTGCTAGTCGGTCTTTCTTTGCACCCCCATCCTGAACGACGAAGACTCTACGGGGCTCATCAGACGTATTCTCTACCAGGAAGAGACCATCCGCCCGACGAGGCCAATCCTTTTTCTCAAACCTAATCGTTACTTCTGTCGTCTTATTAGGTCTTATCTCACCTCGCTTACCAATAGTCCCGTACTCATTGGGGGTAGTGAACGACATCGTAGGGGAGCCAAAGCGCAGAGAAGAGGAAACTGCGACTCCAGAATGATTGACCACACAGATCTTGAGGCTGTACGTCCCAAAGCCTGTAGACTCTGTCCAGAAGGGCCAGATCTGAATACACCCGCTAAGTAAGACGATTCCCAGGAGGGTCAAAACAGCCGATATGCCCCACCACGAACCCAGGATGTGTCTACTTCCTGACGAATTCACCCATCTTGACATACTTATTCTTGAAATTAAAGAAGTGAGAGTTACGATAGTAAGGCATATAGCCATGGTCACTAGTGGTGGCACCATTGTGGAGGAGACGGAGCGGGCTCCGTGGACGGGGGCTGGCTTAGTTCACTCGGGGTAGCTAGAACTGGAAGCGAGGAAGGCTAAGGCCAACAAGGAGCGAAGGGCATCGGTACAGAGCATTGGACTGCTGTACGCTAGGGCGTTTCCCTTGGAGCAAATATAGACATTGTTAGATAAAGTAACCCAACCAATGGCATAGGCGCATTCCTAGGGAGGGAGACCATAGGAGGTGAGGGAAGGGGGTACAGCTCAGCGTCTCTCCTCCCCACCCCAAAAAGGAGAGGGGGTACACCCTAGACGAAGCTAGGATGTACCCCCTCTAATTCAGTGGGGACTCTGGCGACCGAGGCGACGGGACTAGTGGCTAAGGCTGAGTGGAGGCCAGTCGCTAGGAAGGGTGACACTGCGCTCGGGCAAGGCAAGTGGACGGCGCTGGATCCGACCCGTGGTAGGATGGATCGTGATCTGCTCCTGCGATACCGAGTACTGCCCCTGCCCCTTGTCCGAGGGCTGATAGAGGGTAGCCTCTAGGAGATAGGGGGCGAGTGTCCCCAGTAGGAGCGTATGCCCCTCGTCACTATGCATTAGGAAGGTCGTGTAGTCGATGAGCTTGCCTGCGGGGGTGAAGGTCGCTAGCACAGCCTTGTTGTAGGGGAGCTTCCCCCGGCTAGGTACATCGCACGAGAGGTAGAAGTGTAGGACAACGTATCGCTCCGTCACCACCCGCCTACCATAGGAGAAGCGAAGGGACTCACCACAGGGGAGACTCTTCAGGATAGGCTTGAGCTGAGCGAGATTAGGGACATAGACGAAGGAGGCTTCTTGATCAGAGCTGTGGAAGAAAGTCTTGTCATCTATGCGTAGAGCCTCCTGCACGGGGAAGGCTTCCGAGAACTTCTTGAAGTCCACGCCCTGTGCCTTTACACCTACTTGTGCTAGGAAGATGAGGGCCAGGAGAGATAGGATAAGCTTGCGGTTCATCGTAGAGCGGTATTAAAGTGATTGTATCACCCCTGCCTGATCGCCCGTTAGCGATACTTCCTTAGGCTCTAGGTCATGGAGCTTCTCTCGCTGTATCTTCCCCTCCTTGGTGATACGGAGGCGTTCGTGCCGTACAGCGTACCGGCCGACATTGGCCTCCAGAGGGTGGTAAGCCGTTAGGTGTAGGCTATAGGGGAAGAGTGTCCCCTGGATGATCGTCTGCGAAGGGATCTCCGCATGATCCACGAGCATCCCTCGCTGATCATAGACGGCGATCACCGACACCCGCCTGATGGGCGATGTACACATCGGAGGTAACTCACACGAGAGGGAGAAGTGCAAGACACGATAGGCCCCATAGTTCCACTGCCGTCCGTAGGCCATCCTAGGCTCATCATCACTCTGTAGGAGTCGTGCCATCTTCCGAACGGAGGGGATCTGAGGCAGGGCAGCGAAGAGCGAGTCTCGGCTCTGACTGTAGGCGAAGTCTTCGTTCGTAATGGTATTCTTGGTTAGGGAGGGGAAGCCTCGGAAGAAGGCCTCCGGGTCTGCTGTCTGTCCCCAGCTAAGAGTAGCGGATAGGGACAGCAGGAGTGGAAAAAGTATTCGCTTCATTGCTAAAAAGATTAGGAATATTCGGTCTGATTTGGCTTGTGTTCCCTAGTGGCTAGCTACAGAGCTAGGTTTGCCCACGGGGCGTCTCTGGCTAGGACGGCCTAGAATAAAGGGAAGTCCTACGGGAGTGTGGTAGAGGCAAGGGGATGCCTACTGCTACTAGGGGATGGGATAGTGATCATTCTACACTTGTCTCTAGGTCGGAGGGGGGGGAGAGGGGGCAGAGCCTCGGCGCCGTCATGTAGTACCCTAGGGCTCCACTGTAGGCTACATCACTTCACCCCTACGGGAGCAAATGTAGATTATTTCTATACATAAACAAAGGGGGTACACCCTAGCCGAAGCTAGGATGTACCCCCTTACCTGGATGGGATACTAGCGAGGGAGGCTGAGACCTCCGCTCGGACTAGAGGTTAGGATTGACGCTCTTCCAGTCTGCTACGGCAGGGATGACGCCCATCGAGATGACCTCGTCACGCATCTTCACTAGGTGCTCGTAGCTCTTCTTCAGAGCAGCCTTCTCGGCTTCACTGCCCTTGATCTCGTGGCTGTAGTGTACACCGTCCTTGTCGATCACGGTCTCCATCCCCATGACGACATGGTCAAGCCCTGGGATAGCGACATAGCAACCAGCTGGCCAACGGAAGGGAGCACCGCCCATAGCAGCACGGATCATCTCGATAGAGACATAGGCAGGGCTCTGGAAGGAGGAGCGACCACGGAGCTTGATGATGTTAGCACCACCCTTGGTGACACGCTCCTTGATCTCTGCCCACTTGTCTTCGGGGAGCTTATCGGTACCGATCAGCGAGGTCAGCGGAGTCCCAGCTACCGTAGCACCGCTGGAGAAGACAGCCATAGCCTCGCCATGACCGCCGTAGGTACGAGCACCTACGACCTCGCTCTGAGCGACACCGAAGTGCTTGGCTAGCTCGCTCTGCAGACGAGTAGAGTCGAGAGCCGCGAGCGTAGTGACCTGCTCTGGGCGAAGACCCGAGTGGATGAGGGTCACAAGCCCCGTGATGTCTGCGGGGTTGAAGATGATGACCACGTGACGTACGTCTGGGCAGTAGGCCTTGATGTCCTTGCCTAGCTGGGCAGCGATCTCGGCGTTGCCCTTGAGGAGGTCTTCGCGTGTCATCCCCTCCTTGCGTGGAGCACCACCCGAGGAGACTACATACTTAGCACCCGTGAGGGCCTCCTTGATGCAGGAGGTGAAGGTGAGGTTGAGACCCTCGAAGCCACAGTGACGGATTTCCTCAGCGACTCCCTCTAGGCCAGAGGCGAAGGGGTCGTAGAGACAGATGTTGGGGGTAAGGCTCATCATGGCAGCCGTCTGCACCATGTTGGATCCGATCATGCCGGCAGCACCGACGATCGTTAGCTTGTCTTGTGTGAGGAAGCTCATAATTGATTGAAGTGTATAATGAATTAGGGTTGAGTTCTCTTCTCTTCAACAAATGTACGCTTTTTTCTCTTGTTCCGTCCCGGGGCAAAGAGCTCGGTGAAGGAGTTGAAGCGACGCTGGAACATAAAGCCTAGTCCCTGTGTCGTGAGCGACTGGCGCAGGTACTGGTACATATTGTTGTAGTGGTTGTATCCCTTCAGGCGGAGTGTCCCAGCGGCATTGAGCTTATACTCTAGGTCAAACTCCCCGATGTACTTCCCCTGTAGGAAGGGGTTGTCATGGTAGCCGACATTACCGTTGATGATGAGGCGGTCACCGAGCCAGCTCCCAGAGAAGAGGAGCTCAATATCCGTATCTTCGAAGGCGGTCGTGCTCGTACGTATATTCGTCCCCAGCTGGATGTCCTTGGAGAAGTTGCCTAGGACGTGGGTCAGCTGCTCGGAGAGCGTGGAGGCAGCCAGCGAAGCCCAGCCGTCGGAGACCCCTCGGGTATTCCGTCTATTCTCGGGTGTGTAGAACTTGCCGATGGTCATCAGATAGAGCACCTGCCTATTGCGCTCATCCTCGGTATTGAGGAGCGACTGCACCCGCCGGTCCACCTCGGGCTCAGCCCCAGGGAGCTCTAGCCCGAGACGTATATCGGGCTTGGTGATCACGCCCCCGAGGTGTAGGGTACAGTTCACGGGCATATGGGTGCGCTTGGCCTCGGAGGAGAGCCCAGCATCGAGGTCAGCGATATTAGCCGTCAGGCCATAGGTAGCCTTGAGATCAATGGTGGCCTGCATGGGGTCACCACGGAAGTCCAGTCGCCCACCCTCCACGAGGGTAAAGCGTCGGCGGGTGAGCTGCTCGAAGTTGAAGACATAAGACCCCTCCCTTAGGGTAAGTCCCCCATAGGTCGTGACAGGGCCGGTGTGAGGTACTTCGATGGTGAGGTCGCCTTCGCAGCGAGCCTTCACCTCGTTGGGGATATTACTGGAGCCGAGGCGAAGGGCTATCCGTGCCTCAGGTGTCACGCGGAAGGCCATACGCATCGTCAGCTCCGTCTCCCCCTCCTCGGTCGCAGGAGCGGAGGGGGCGGTACGTAGTGTATCTTGTAGCGCCGAGGGGCGGAGGGGCTTGAAGACGACGAGACGATCCTCCTTGCGCACATCGGTCTTGTTGAAGTCTAGGTTCAGGTCTGTCCCCTCTGCACTGCGCATATTCACCTCCAGCAGGAGCCGAGGTAGGCGTCCACGGAGCTTCGCCCAGCCCGTGCCGTAGGCTGTCCCATAGAAGGGGAGCTGCTGCTTGCTCTTGGTCTGTAGGACCTTCATCTGCACCATATCCCGAGCCTCGAGGTCGAGGTCAAAGTGATCGAAGAAGCGGTGACGGATCACTCCACGAGCCACTCCCGTGTGCCCCTCGTCATCCCGTACGGGGATATCATCCAGCTGGATCGAGGTCGGGGTAAAGGTCAGACGATGGTCGAAGTAGTAGCTCGTACCCAAGAGGCGTACCCCGAGGCACCCCTCCTCCACATCCGCAGTCCCCTCCACGGTCACCCCATCCTCGAAGACCCCGAAGAGGCGCATATGCCCCGTAGCCCTCCCCTGCACTCGGTCAAAGAGGGTATCCATGAAGCGCCCCACGAAGTCGGCTCGCAGGCGAGTAGCGTCAAAGCTCAGATCCAGCCCCGCTCCACCCGCAGGACGGATATAGCCCCCGACATCAGCCATCCCGCCCTCAGGCTGGGTGACGTGTCCACGGAGCATAATGCGTCCATCCCGACTATCGAAGGTCAGACCAGCACGGAGCATCCCGACATCGACCCCCTTGACGAAGAAGGCTGGCGAGGAGACATCCGCCGTAGCGACGATGGCTCCACTACGCAGGCTTGCCTTGGCACGCCCCGTGAGCTCCGTGTCGAGCATATCGAAGCCTACCCCTGCGGACCTAAGGATATAGAGGAGATTGATCTTCTTGAGTGCGACATCGAGGTGCTCGTTGGGCTGGCTACTCAGTGCCCCGTCGATGCTGATGCGACGCTCGGCGCTAGAGAGGTCCAGCCCTCGCACCTGTACCTCCCCCTGCTGCAGACGTACCTGCGCTGGGGCGATCGTCCAGTCCTCGCCACTGATACGTACGAGCGAGGGCGAGAGGTCGAGGGTCGTCCGTAGTGCCCCCCTTGTCCCCATCACGGGGACACGCTCTAGGCGGGTGCCGATGCCGATGAAGCCGTTGGCCACACCATGCTGGTCACGGCCTAGGCTGATCCGGGTATAGATACTATCGGTCTGTAGGTCACTATAGACCCCGAAGCCCTTTACCTCCGTCCCCTTCGCTAGGCGAATATCGGAGGTGAGCTGTAGCCTACGGTCAGCAAAGGTCACATGCAGTCCCGAGAGCTGATGATCCCCGAAGCGTAGCTCTGGAGCCTCGGCATAGAGCGTCAACTCATGGTTGCCCCCGGTATAGAGGGCACGCAGGGAGCCACCCTGCTCGAGCCGCACGGGTAGATGTAGGTACTCAGCCCATTCCTCGGGGACCTCCTTGACCTTCACCTCTAGCTCATAGGTGGAGCGTGCGGGAGCTAGGAGGGGACGCTTCAGGCTCTCCTCCCTCTGGAGTGCGGGGAGGTAGTGGCGGAGCGTCTGCTTCAGGTCGGGCAGGATCTGGCTGATGGTGTAGTGCCCACTGAGCTGAGCCGTGAGGTAGGGCGAGGCGATATGTATGAGTCGCCCAGACTCGGGGGTGCCGATGATCTGGAGCTGGAGGTCATGTAGGCTCAGCGTCTGGCGTGGGGTCTCTAGGCTCAGCGTCTGTAGGACGAGCATCCCATGCCCACGGTCTACATTGAGCTCATCGAAGTTGGCCGAGCCCGTCGCTCGGATGGGGTACTTCCCGAGCAGACGACTAAGCCCGAGATCCGCTGGGCGTAGGTCGGCCGATAGGGAGAGGTCCATATCCCGTACTGCCCGCCCGTCGAAGGAGGCAGCACCATGGACGCTCAGGCTGGCATTGGGATCACCGAGGGTGAGCTGGAGCTCATGTCTATGGGGCGATACGGGATGAAGGGCTAGACTAAGGTCTCGGTAGGTGTAGCCCTGATAGGTCAGCTGGGGGCTAGTGATGGCGGCCTCGACCTGCCAGTCCTCTAGTCGATCCGTCGGACGCTGAGCCTCTAGTCGGATCGTCGCCCCGAGACGCTCTAGGGGGATCCTACCCCCAAGTAGCGGGCTGAGGAGGAAGTTCTCTGTGCTGAGGTCGGCACGTACCCGTCGGAGGCTCCCGTCCATGAGCTGGGCCTCTAGGTCATGCTGCCACTTCCCCTGATCTGAGCTGAGTGTACCCCGGGCCTTGATCATCCCAGAGACGCTGTAGTCCAGATGCCCACTGTAGGAGAGCGACCCTAGGCGCTTCACAGAGTCGAGTGCAGGCTGGAGGGAGGGGGAGAGATAGGGTTTGGCTAGCTCTAGGAGTCCCTGACGGAGCTCGAACTCCTCGGTATCGATCTGGACAGAGCGTAGCGCACCCTGCTGATCCCAGCCTAGGCTAAGCTGCTGGTCCAGACTCAGTAGTCCTGGCAGGCGGGCTACGAGGGAGCCCTGCCCCGTCCCTACGGTACGGGCACTATAGAGGCCTCGTAGGTAGAGTCGTTCCCTTCGCCCCTCGAGGTGTGGGTAGAAGGGTGCTAGGTCCGACAGTGCTAGATGGGTATCAGCCAGCTCGGCCTCCCGCAGGAGGTGCAGTCCCCGCCCAGATAGATCCAGGCGGAGTAGAGGTAGGGAGAGCTCACTACTCGGGAGCGAGGCCTGCACGTTGCGCAGTACGAGATGACGGCCATCGTGTAGCTCGCCTTGGGCGGTCAGCGAGGAGAGGGTAAAGCCATTGGAGAGTCCAAAGCTCAGCTCATCCACTGCCCCAGCGATGTAGCCGGGGGCGAAGCGGAGACGTCGGATACGTGTGGAGAGCTTCTGTAGCTCCAGGAGTCTAGTGTCCCCCTGCTGGAGGGTGAGCCCGAGGTCTCGGATGATGATACTATTGATGTCGACGGGGATTGAGGACTTGTCCTGCTTGGGCTTGCTGAGGTGGTCGATGACGTGCTGTATGTTGAGCCGTCCCGTCACAGAGTCCCGATATAGGGAGAGCTGTGCCGAGAAGAGTCGGGCAGAGGTGATCCGCACCTCCCCCTCGGTGATGAGGTCGGAGAGGGTGATACTCCCCACGAGCCGATCGGCACGGAGCATCTCCCGTCCTGCGGTATCGAGCACCGATACTCCCTGCACCTCCACATCCGTCCACCCGACGAGCTGTACCCGCCTCAGGGAGACGGGACTATCGAAGAGCTCAGTGAGGAACCGCCCTACCCGAGTGGCTGCCTCACGCTGTACGGCGGGGATACGAAAGAGTCCAAGGGGTAGGAGGTAGAGCAAAAGGAATAGGGCAGCAGCGATCCACGCCACCACCCGAAGCACCTTCAGGAAATGCTTATTTACCTGCCAATAGCGCATCTATACTACCTTTTCTCGTCTAAGCTCCCAGGTCACTCCTGACCCCTATCCTCCCTCCTCGTAAACGTCCCCCGAGGGTCAAAAAGTGTGGACAAAGATACGACAATTGTGCCTAGGCTATCCTCAGACTCCGTATATAATGTATACCCCTCTATAAAAGTTGCGCGCCAGCTCTCTCCCGAGACCTGGCGCTCCGATTGTCATTCTTATGAAAAAACTTTCTTCTATAAAGTCATGAAATGATTACACATAGAGAGCCGAAAGCCGGACTCGAACCGGCGACCTATTCATTACGAATGAATTGCTCTACCAACTGAGCTATTTCGGCGGCGACCTCTAGGGGATGCTTACTCTGTGGTAAAGACCACACACTTCCCCTAAAGGCGGTGCAAAGATAGGTATTTATTTTAGACCTGCCAAACGGGGGTTACTTCTCCTCCCCCAGCAGGCTGTCCATGAAGGCACCCAGCTCCTCATCCAGATCGCCCATCAGGGGCTTAGAGAGATTGAATAGATCTTCGTCGAGGAAGAGGAGGACCTCCAGCAGGGAGAAGTCTGGTCGCACGAGCTCGATAGAGAAGGGACGGGCAAAGACTTCCTTGCTCCAGAAGCCCTTTTGCTCCAGGCGTGTCACGAGCTCCCGAAGCGTCTCGATCGCCACATGGGTTGGCTCCTCGCTCGAGCCCGTCTCGGCCCAGGAGAAGACCTCCTGGTGGGCGATCAGCTCGTCTTGGTCATCATAGACACGGAGCTCCCCTACCTCGCAGTCGATCTGCAGGAAGAGGTCATTGATGGGCCGTGTGATGAGGGCGCCTCCCTCGCTCACTAGGGATAGGAAGAACTTACGTAGGAGCTGTAAGTCTCGCTCGTTGCTGTGGGACATAATATTCATTTGTAGATGCGGTATAGATTGTAGGCATAGCAGATTTTTGGGGGTAAGGGGTGGACATCACCCATACGACACCCACTCCCCCACTGACGGAGCAGCGGGGGAGTAAGTGTAGTGGATATAGTGTGGGATGGGTGGACTAGTCCTTCTTGTACTTCTTCCAGTCCACGTTGCGCATATCACCAGAGGCAGCGACCTCCTGGTGGAAGGCAAAGGCGCAAGCCAGATCCTGAGGAGTCTGTCCCTTCACCCCGAGCTCGAGGTACTCACGTAGCAGGGGCTTGTAGTCGGGGTGGACGCACTTCTCGATAATCTCCTCGGCTCGCTGACGGGGACTCTTGCCTCGGAGGTCAGCGATACCGTACTCTGTGATGATGATCTTCACCGAGTGCTCGCTGTGGTCGAGGTGGGAGACCATGGGCACGAAGGCCGAGATCTTGCCCTCCTTGGCTGTCGAGGGGGTGGTGAAGATGGAGAGGTAGCCGTTGCGAGCGAAGTCCCCCGAGCCACCGATACCGTTCATCATACGGGTACCATTGACGTGGGTGGAGTTGATGTTCCCGAAGATATCGGCCTCTAGGGCTGTATTGATCGTGATGATCCCCAGACGGCGGACGACCTCAGGGTTATTCGAGTACTCCTGAGGACGGAGGAGGAGCTTGTCCTTGAAGAAGTCCAGATTAGCATAGATATCCTGGATCACAGGGCGAGTGACAGAGAGGGAGCACCCACTGGCGAACTTCACACGGCCCTTCTTCATCAGGGCGATCACGGCGTCCTGGATGACTTCGGTGTAGACGTTGAAGGCTGGGATCTTCTCATTGTCGCCGAGGGCGCCGAGTACAGCATTGGCGACGTTCCCCACACCGCTCTGTAGGGGGAGGAACTCCTTGGGCAGGCGACCAGCCTCCATCTCGGAGACGAGGAACTGGGCGACGTTGTTCCCGATCGCCTGGGTTACCTCATCGAGGGGGGCGAAGCCACCTTCATCATTGGGCTCGCTCGTGCGTACGACCCCGACGATCTTGGCGGGATCGACCTTGATGCACGTTGCTCCGACACGGTCACTGGGGCTGTAGATAGCTATCTCCCTGCGGTGAGGTGGGTCGAGGGGCTCTGCTAGGTCGTGCATACCACGGATTTCCTTGGGGTGCTTGTCGTTCAGCTCGACGATGATCTTATCAGCTAGTCGGCAGATCGTCGGTAGGATGCCCACACCGCAGGTCGGGACGATCTCTCCGTCCTCGGTCACATCGGCAGCCTCGACGATAGCGACATCGACCTTGCCGAGGAAGCCATAGCGTAGCTCCTGAGCGACCATCGAGAGATGCATGTCGAAGTAGGGGTTCGCACCAGCGTTGATCCCCGTGCGCATATCCTTGTTGGACTGATAGGGAGTACGGAACTTCACTGCCTCGGCACGCGCCAGGGCACCATCGAGACGATCGCCCGTGCTAGCACCCGTGAACATCCCGATCTTGAAGGGGCGACCAGCGGCATGCTCCGCTTCTGCTCGGCGGGCGATAGCTCCTGGGACGACCTTCGGGCAGCCTGCGGGCGTAAAGCCACTGAAGCCGACATTGTCATCATGCTGCACCAGGGCAGCTGCTTCATCTGCTGTGATAAACTTCAAAGCCATGATATTTATTTATGTGGATATTTTATGTTCGTCAGTTTGTTCCTAGCCCTGCTGAGTGACAGGCTTCTCCGTGGCAAAAGTAAGAAATACTTAGCTATCTCTGCTTATGCCGCTCCATCAGATCAGGGCGCAGACGCTTCGTACGCTCCAGGGCCTCCGCCATCTTCCACTCCTCGATCCGAGCAGCGTGACCGCTCAGGAGCACCTCCGGCACACGCCACCCCCGATACTCTGCGGGACGTGTATAGATAGGAGGAGCAAGGAGATCGTCCTGGAAGGTATCCGAGAGAGCACTCTCGGCATCCCCGATCACCCCAGGGAGCAGGCGCACGATAGCGTCCGTCATGATCGCTGCGGGGAGCTCCCCCCCGGTCAAGACATAGTCCCCGACGGAGACCTCCCGGGTGATGAGGTGCTCTCGGATGCGGTGGTCGATGCCCTTGTAGTGACCACAGAGGATGATGAGGTTCTCCCGGAGGCTTAGCTCATTGGCCATCCCTTGGTCGAAGGTCTCGCCATCGGGCGAAGTATAGATCACCTCGTCGTAGTCACGCTGTGCCCTCAGGTCGCTGATCGCTCGGTCTATAGGCTCGATCTGAAGCACCATCCCAGCCTCGCCACCAAAGGGGTAATCATCGACACGACGCCACTTATTGGTGGAGTAGTCACGGATATTGTGGACATAGAGCTCTAGGAAGCCCTCGCGCTGGGCTCGCCCGATGATGGAGTGCTTCAGCGGGCTCTCTAGGAGCTCGGGCACGACAGTGAGGATATCTATACGCACGTGATGTTCGTTTCGCTTATCGTTGTTCCTTGGGGTGAATAAATCGTTCTCTGGACAAAGGTAGTGCTTTCGCATGGCTCATCCATACGCCCCTCGACGAGCCGAGGAGCCTTTCTCCCTCTCTGCCGAGCAGCCTCCATGCTCCCCTCAGGAGGGGGATCATCCGATTTGCCCGATCCCACTAGGGGAAGGGAGGGGTAGCTCGGGGGGCTCAGATCGTCTCGGTCGTAGCGGGTATTCCGCCCCCCTCGAGACGATCCTACTAAGACCCCTTCTGCGCTCCTATAATGATCGCTTCCATCACCTATGTAAGGTGACGAGGACGCTCTTACCGAGAGCGCAAGTGCGCTCTCGGTAAGAGCGTTTTCCCTCTCTCGGCACTATTGATACAGAGGCTCTTAGCAGGGGTGCGGATCAGCGCCTCCACCTCCTCCCATAGAGGGGGACAATAGCCCCGCTCTTCGCCCCTCTCTCTCCCCCACGACACACACGTATGAGCGCTATGACGGGGGCAACTGATCCTCCCCACCCCCATCGCAGATCCTCCCATCTATATATAATTATAGTACGCGCGAGGCAGAGGCTACCCCCGAGGCTGGGGTATAGGTAGGTATACAGATAGGGAAAACCGAGGGAAAATACTCCCTATTAGGTATTTGTTTGCATGCAAAAAGATGAGAACTTTGCACCCGGATTGGCTAGTGTGCCCTCAGAGCTTCGCTATCGAATACGCACCCCTCCTCCTCATCCCCTCTGCCCGATAGATCTCAGATCGACCCACAGGGGGGAAACCGACAAAGAACAGCAAAGTAAACCTATGGGAATATGTTAATACTACGTACGCGACCGTGCGACCGACAGAGACCTCGGCGCCTCATGTCGCTCCTACATCTACTTCTCCTCGGGGTGATCCTCACCTCAGCAGTTCCTCTATTCGCTACACCTCCCCCCACCTCTGAGTCTGACCCAGCAGAGCCCGCCGACCCCAGACGGGTCTCCCTCATCGTGCTCGACGGGACGAACCGTGATCCCATCGTCGGCGCCGTCGTGCGCTGTACGGCGGCTCTCAGCCCAGACGTCACCGACCAGAGGGGACAGTGCACCCTGCGCTTCAAGCAACCCGTCCGGGAGATACAGGTACACATCACCTGCATCGGCTACAAACCCATCCGCCGAAGCCTAGCCGTCACCCCAGGCAAACCCATTACGCTGAGGATGCAGGAGGACATCCGACAGTTCAGCGAGGTACTCGTCTCGGGGCAACAGCGACGTACCAACAAGCTCCAGCAGACAGCCCGTATCACCTCCGAAGCCCTCGAGAAGGGGGGTGCCACCTCGCTAGCCAAGATGCTCGAGACCATCCCCGGGGTCAGCTCCATCAGCTCGGGGAGCACTGTGGCCAAGCCCGTGATCCAGGGCATGCACAGCAGTCGTATCCTGCTGATGAATAACGGTGTCCGCCTAGAGAGCCAGAGCTGGGGCGCAGACCATGCCCCCGAGATCGACTACACGGGGGCAAGCATGGTCGAGGTCGTCAAGGGAGCCGAGTGCGTGCGCTACGGCTTCGGAGCTATGGGGGGTGTCGTCCTGCTCAACGAAGCTCCCCTACCCTACGGCAACGATAAGCTCCAAGTGCATGGCAAGGCCAACCTCGGCTACGACACCAATGCCCGAGGAGGTAGTGGCTCGGGGAGCCTAGAGCTCGGCTACCGCAATGTTGGCCTGCGTCTACACGGCATGTATACCAAGGGTGGTGACTACCGCACCGCAGAGTATATCCTCAACAACACGGGCTACAACACCATCAGCCTCTCTGGTGTCCTCGGCTACAAGAGCCGACGGATAGAGGTAGACCTCTCCTCCAGCCTCTACTACCAGCGCAGTGGTATCTACTACGCTAGCAAGATCTCTGACCTCGATCAGCTCATCAAGCGATTTGAGTACGGACGGCCAGACCCCAGTACCCTACATCCCTTCTCCTACGACATCAAGCCCCCCTTCCAGCAGTCCCAGCACTTCACCCTCAAGGGGGAGTTCAAGTGGAACATCAACGATCACCACAAGCTCACCCTCACGGCTTCCTTCCAGGAGAACCTCCGACAGGAGTTCGAGAACCGCAAGAAGGTAGAGTGGAGCTGGGTGCCTATGCAGGACCTTATCCTCAAGACCTACAAGGTAGACGTCCAGTGGAATGCCAAGTGGAAGCTATGGAACATGTCCACCGACGTAGGTACGGCCAATACCTACCAGACCAACTACAACTACCCGGGCACGAAGCAGCCTGCCTTCGTCCCCAACTTCGCAGCCCTGACGATGGGGGGCTATGTCCTACACCGGGCACAGTTTGACCGTCTGCAGTGCGCCCTAGGGATGCGCTATGACTTCCGCGTGATGTCAGTCAATGGCTATACGAGCCTCAGCAACTACACCTACTACGACGACTTCAAGCTCTATAGCAACTTCACCTCTAGCCTAGCGGCACACTACACCCTCAATGACCACTGGGATGTCCGTGCCAATATCGGCTGGTCGTGGCGTCCACCCGACATCAATGAGCTCTATGCCATCGGGCTACAGGATGGCTCCTACTGGGTCGTGGGCAATAGCAAGCTAGAGAGTGAGCGGGGCTACAAGTCCGTCCTCGGGGGGCGCTACCGAGACACTTGGTTCTCCATCGAGCCCAGCCTCTTCTATCAGCGCATCAATAGCTATATCTATGACCACATAGGTACGGGCAAGGATCGCTTCCACAACCACCCCAGCGGGAAGTACCCCAAGTTCATCTACGACCAGGATGATGTACAGCTCTACGGGGGTGACCTAGAGGCGACGATGACTCCCCTGAAGGGGCTCACCGTGGTAGGTAAGGCCGAGTGGATGTTTGCCCGCAATATCACTCGTGGGGACTGGCTTCCCTTCATGCCCTCCGATCGCTACGGACTCACGGGTACCTACGAGCGGAGCTTGGGAGCGAAGGAGAAGTATCATGCCTCCCTCTCCCTATCGGGACTCTACGTGACGAAGCAGCGCCGCTTCGACCCCGACAAAGACCTCGTCTCTGACTCGCCCGACCCGTACTTCCTGCTCGGTGGTACGGCGGAGTTCGCCATCCGTCTCCCCCAGCGCAGGGAGGTGCGCTTCATGATCGTAGGGGAGAATATCCTCAACAACCTCTACAAGGAGTACACCGACCGCTTCAGGTACTACGCCCACGAGCGTGGGGTGAATGTATCCCTACGCACCCTCATCAAATTCTAGCTACGCACTATGAACCGCTTATATACCCGCCTCTGCCTCTCCGCCATGATGCTGGGCGGTCTACTCAGTAGCTGCTCCGCAGACCGAGTAGATGAGTTCTTCAAGAAGCTCATCCAGGCTCCCCCCTCCTCCATCGAACGTGACGTCAAGGGGCATGAGCAGATCTACGCTGTGCACATCATCCTACGCATGGGGCACAAGGGTGGGACGATCGGGGTCGGCCCCGAAGGTAATGAGCAGGTAGAGTCCTACCTAACCTACCACACCGTAGGCGACCCCAAGATGATCCCCATCACTCAGGAGATCGATATCGCCAAGGACGATGAGGGGCAGATGACCATCACCACCGAGCGTGATCACTTCGACGTCATCGCCTCAGAGGACATCTACTACGGACTAGAGCTCAAGTATTACGACCAGAATGGGATGCTCATCAATCACCAGTTCTCGGGCTACCCCTACAAGAAGAATAGCGAGGGCGTCAGCATCCCCGACGAGGCCAACTCCACGCTCCTAGTGCACCAGCACTTCTTCGGCATCGGCAATACCTCCCTCAACCAAGAGGTCAAGGACGGCAAGGGCATCCATCAGCGTGGCGTACAGCTTGCCTACCCCCGCTCGCTAGCCTCTCCCGCCACGTTCTACGATCGGTACACCTTCCGCCTCAAGGATGGTGCCGCCGAGCCTGCCTCTAAGTACTCACTCTCCAATATCTTCGCCCCCGATGGCTTCACCTTTGGCTCCAACCAAGTAGCCTACGACACCGAGCTAGCATGGAAGGCGATCGAACGCTCTGGCAAACCCGAGGCTACCGAGCTCCTACAGTGGAAGGACGGCCGTAGCTATCGCCTCTACAAGGTCATCGACATGATGCACCTCAATAAGATCACCCCCGAGATCTTCACCTACGAGTACCGAGATACAGACCCCGTAGAGGAGGAGCTAGGGAAGCTCTTCACCGACTCGTACAACGACGACTTCATCGACCCCGATACCGATGCCCCCCGCCAGCGCTACGGCGAGACTGTCGGCTTCCTACGGCAGAATAGAAGTCTCGATAGTGGTACACCTAGGGATAGGTTGGGCTTCAAGGGTATCCTACAGTTCAAGAAGGCGAACCTCGCCTTTCAGCTTCAGGTGAAGATCTGCCATATCCTCAACAAGGTACAGCAGCACGTGGGCGAGACCGAGAAACCCGCCAAGTATGGTAATGCCAACAACGAAGCTAACGGCTACCTCTGGGACTTCAATCAGATCCAGCCCGGCTGGGATAGCTTCGACATCGACTACCCGATCCCCGTACGTGTCCTCACTAGTCCCAAGGAAGGCATAGAGAAGTGCTACGAGGACGTCAAGCGGTTCTACCCGGAGGTGGACAAGGCACAGCTCTGGCAGCTCCTCTCGAACCCTAAGGGCTACCTACAGCAGCACCACCGACGCAGTGCCGTGGTGATGTAATCCCCTCCCTCCATCAATCAGCGACTCAACATGAATAAGATACTCAGACTCGTACCCCTACTAGCCGCCTTCGTCGCCCTTGCCACCTCGTGTGAGAAGTTCGTCTTCGGAGACGTACACGTAGACTATAACGAGAACCCACTCCTAGCCAAGCCCGTCCCCCGAAGTGGGGCAGACCACTACGTCGATAGCCTCAAGAAGGTCAAGGTAACAGACAGTGGCCTCGCTAATCCCGATGCCGGGGGAGCCTTCAGCGACTGGGCGACCTGCCTCGTGATGTTCAAGGAAGGGCACTCCCACGGAGACGGGATGATGCACGGGAACTTCGTCTACCAGAATGCCCCCTGGAGACAGGAGCAGTTCGCCATCATCCACAACACCTCGGGTCCCTGGCCTCGGGTAGAGATCCAGCGGGGGAGCACCGTCACTCACCTCGAGCAGGGCGAGGGCAAGCAAGGCCCCAACTACATCCGTATCATCGGTGGACGACTGAAGCGCTGGGGGCTCTGCCTCTACTTCTTCGACAAGGCAGGTAACCTCATCAACGACCGCATCCTCAACCAGTCCGACCAGTATCAGATCTTCTTCACCGTAAGCGACGTGGACGACAAGGGTGCCCCCTACGAGGTCATGGATTGCCGTGGTACCTGGCGTGCCAAGCACGATAGGTACGGACAATGGATGAAGGGGGGGACGATCGACCCCACACCTATCCCCTCACCTTTCTTTGCCGACAAGACCACGTGGAAGGCACGTGCTGATGTCTCCGACAAGGTCTTCAAGTACACCTACCGCGATACCTGGATCCATGACGCTATGGGTGATGGTGCACGTGAGCTCTTCAACCAGCGCCTCCTCCCTCCTCTTACTCGCCACGATGCGGACTGGGCTGTCGCGCCCTATGACCAGGATCGTGTCGGCCTGAAGGGACACTTCAACTTCGACATCGAGGCGGACGAGAGCGACGACCGGCGGGAGTGGCCACTAGAGATCACCCAGCGTGTAGACCCCACGACGGGCAAGAGCGGGAAGTACACACGCCCGACCTACCTGCTCCCGAAGTTCTACCTATCGGTGCGGATCATGAAGTGTCCTAAGGGCAAGAAGGCCCTTATCCCCCGTGACGAGTACCTCAGCAGACACTCTACCTACCAATTCATCAGTAAGTTCATCTGCGCTGAGGCACACCTACCCGACGAGGCGAAGGAGTACGGACGAGACTCCGAGTGGAAGGAAGTCTTCCGCTTCAACCTCCCCATCAAGGTCTACTGCAGTAGCTTCGACACCGATCCTACCGCCATCGACCCTAACGACCCCTACTATTACTTCCTAGGTCAGGAGATCGGACTCCCCTCTGCCGAAGCCCTCGAGGCCTCGCAGAACCTCCAGACCCACGGTGTAGGTGGTGGCTCGGGACTAGGCAACTGGTTCCTCTAGCCCTCTTCCCCTCCCCCTTCATTCATGACTTAGCATAGATCCAGCAATGAACCGCTATAGATCACCTTGGCTACTCATAGCCCTCTGCCTCATAGCCCTCTCGGCTAGCTGTACACGCAACGGCATGCCCAAGAAGCAGTCTACCTCCAAGAGCAAAGTCGATCACCTCATCATCAAGGAGGTCTTCTACTCGGGCCACTACTGGCGACGAGAGTTCAAGGGCTACAACTTCCCTGCTCGCAACCAAATGGTCAGCGACGACCAGTACATCATCATCTACAATCCCACCAATGAGGTGAAGTACCTCGATGGGCTCGCCCTCTGTATCCACGCTATAGACCCAACGATCTCGATCACCTTCGCCCCGGGCGACAACTTCGTCAATCGCTACTACGGCATCAGCTCTATCTCTTACTTCCCCGGCTCGGGACACGACCACCCGATACAGCCCAAGCAGTCTATCACCATCGCTCAGTATGCGATCGACTACAAGGAGGACTTCATCCGTAGTATCCGAGAGGCCGCCAAGGAGGAGGGCGAAGCCGAGCCAGACCTCACCGAGTACAAGGGGCTAGATGCCCTGCTCGACCTCACCAAGGCAGACTTCGAGTGGAGCAACATCAAGTACGGCGGAGCAACTAAGAACAACCCCAACGTGCCTGACCTAGAGCCTATCCTCGTCGAGCCGGATGCCAAGGGGCGCATGACGCCCTACTTCGAGCTGAAGTACCTCCAGCAGGCCAACGGCATCGCCCTCGTTCGTCTCCCTTGGTCACTTGAGGACTTCAAGAACAACTATCAGGAGACCAAGCAAAAGAAGGGCTACCGCCACTACATCAATGTCACAAGCAGTGCCTTCGCAGACTTCTATGCTATCGAGATCCCCTTCGCCAATGTGATCGACTGTATGACGGTCTGCCCCAAGCGTCGCTTCCAGATGCGCCCCAGTAAGCTTGACAAGGGCTACAATGCCGTGACCGATGTCCCCTTCTCTGAGCTTAGGCACAGCGACTACCCCAAGTTCTCTGGCCTAGCCCTGACCCGTAAGTGGGACGGGCGGAAGTTCGTCGATGACGACAACTCCACCACGGACTTTGAGGTCAAGGCTGCCTCTCTCTCCCGCAAGGACGCCAACGGCAACACCATCAAGTAGTCCCCCCGCTCCCACCCATTAGCGAGATAAAGCAGCAGCCCCCAGCGAGTACCACGACTCGCTGGGGGCTGCTTATATACGGGGCCGAGGGAGCTCTAGGGATCTATTGCTTCCAGTAGACGTCCCCCTCTCGTTGCATAGTCCCCTCATTATAGTTGATGAAGAGGCTATTTACCCGAGAACCCCTATTGGTGTAGAAGACGATTAGCCTGCGACCATTAGACATCTCTAGTCTATAGACACCAATAGGCTCACTCTCCACAAGGATAGCATTCTTATCAAGAGTCTGCCTTTGATAAGTCTCCCCTGATATGAATTTGTAGACGTCGTAACCCCTATTCCCAGATAGACGATTAATCCAGGTTGTCCCTGCTAGAGGGTAGGGCTTTCCGCCCTCTATATCCTCATCCTTCTTGCAGGAGGAAAAAAGAGAGACGACTCCGATGATAAGCACAAATAATCGAATGAACTTACTCATAATATTCTGATACTAATAACGACTCGTCTTCAAGGGAGTAAAGGCCGCTGTAACCGTTCCATTGCTGATATTAAACAGCTCATACTTACCTCTCTCCGCAGAGACGATGATAGTTCTTTTCATTCTTATTCTTTTACTATGATTACTCCAATAAACCCAACTTGAGTTGCTTGGGTTCGTGATTGGAGGTGCAAAGGTACGGCTAAATCGAGGGTAGAATGTGCTAGAATTGTTGCATTTTGTGTACCTTTATAATGTTGGTTTTGTGGTGTTATCAGATAACTACTCAAATGACAAGGAAGAAATTACGGATCGAGGAGCTACTCCCTCCCAGACTAGAGCAGCTCAGTTTGCCTAGTGATGAGGTAGACTGGGTGATGGGGCATGGGCGGGCGATCCACCTTAGGCGAGGCGACTTCTTCCTCAGAGCTGGCTCTCGGTGTAGTGAAGTGGGTATCCTCTGCAAGGGGATACTTACGAGCTACTACGTGGATAGGAGGGGAGAGCGGCGTACGAGTTTCTTCTTCAGCGACCGCCTCTCTAGCATTGTACTCGATGCTATCAGTCTACGCACGGGCGATCGGAGCGAGCTATATATCGAAGCCACTAGGGAAAGCCTGCTCTGGAGCATTAGTAGAGACCTCTTACGCGAGCACAGGAGACAGTCACCGTCTTTTAACGAGTGGTTCACCGACCGACTAGAAGCCTTCTTCATCGAAGCATTACGACTCGTCCGAGCCTTCCAGCAACCCAACTTGACCGATCGTGTCATCTACCTCTACGAGCGACGACCAGAGCTCTTCGACGCTATCCCCAAGAGCCACCTAGCCACCCTGCTCGGGATGCACCGCAATACCCTACAGCAGCTCATCGACACACTGAGTCCTCCCCCCTGCCCGACTGATACCACCCCACACTCCTAGGCCAGCCCTCGGGGCTGGGTAGAGATCCCCATTAGACTCATTAGGAGACATATTTTAGGCGCATAATTATAGGCTCATCCCGACTATATCGGAAGCGGAGAAGTATACACGTGTGTACACAAGAGTATACCCACGTGTACACAACTGTATACACGCGTGTACACAACATCGCTCTAAGTATATCCTCCGTAGGGCTCTCTCGGGCACTGCACTCGGGGCTAACACCCAGTCACTCTAAGCCATACAGCTGGGACACCATCGGGGTGGAAGTAATATTCCCGAAAGAGGCAGAGCGTGGAGCATCCGGAAGGAGCGCATGAGCCCGCCCTAGCTCCTAGGGTATCTCCCCTATGTATGAGGGGCTTTTCGTACATTTGTATCCTAAATATTGTGCATGTAAGCCCTATACACCATTATATAAAGAGGACAAAAGATGAATATATCCTACGACCTACTGCGTAGCTATGTACCTACAGACCTCACCCCCGAGGAGGTGGCAGAGGCCCTTACCTCCATCGGACTAGAGACAGGGAGTGTCGAGGAGGTCGAGTCGATCCCTGGAGGCCTGCGTGGCCTAGTCATCGGTCGGGTACTCACCTGCGAGGAGCACACCAACTCCGACCACCTACACGTCACCACCGTAGACATCGGTCAGGGTGAACCCCTACAGATCGTCTGTGGCGCCCCCAATGTACAGGCGGGCAAGGCTGTCGTCGTAGCGACCATAGGTACCGTACTCCACTCCGGCGGGGAGAGCTTCACCATCAAGAAGGGTAAGATACGTGGCGTAGAGAGCTACGGGATGCTCTGTAGCGAGGTGGAGATAGGCGTAGGGAACGACAATAGTGGGATCATCCTGCTGGATGCCGACGAGGTCATCATCGGGCAGCCTGCCGCCGAGCACTTCGGCGTCACCTCGGACTACGTCCTCGAGGTGGATATTACCCCCAATCGCGTAGATGCTACCTCTCACTACGGTGTAGCCCGTGACCTAGCTGCTTGCCTCGCCCAGCGCACAGGGGAGCGCGTCCACACCCACCTCCCCCAGGTACTCAGTCGTCCCGAGGGCACCTGCCCCGTACCCGTCTCCGTCGACGTAGCCCCCGAGCTCTGTCCTCGCTTCCAGGGGCTAGTGATCCGTGGACTCAAGGTCACGGAGAGCCCCGAGTGGCTCCGTCGCCGACTCGAGACCCTCGGGCTCAAGCCGATCAACAATGTCGTGGACGTCACGAACTTCGTCCTCCACGAGATAGGGCAACCCCTACATGCCTACGACCTAGCCAAGGTCGGGACACAAGGCCTACGCATACGTGTCGGTCAAGGAGAGGAAATGACCCTCCTCGACCAGAGCAAGGTGAAGCTCACCGAGCAAGACCTCCTCATCGCCTCGGGCGACGGTACGCCTCTCTGCATCGCAGGTGTCATGGGGGGCTTAGACTCAGGGACGACAGAGCAGACGACGGAGATCTTCCTAGAGGCTGCGAACTTCAATGCCTCCAGCGTGCGCCGCACGGCACGTCGCATAGGGGTGAGCTCTGACTCCTCCTTCCGCTTCGAGCGTGGGCTCGACCCCAACGCCACCGAGTGGGCTCTCCTACGTGCTAGCACCTTGATCCTAGAGCTTTGCCCCGATAGCTATATCGACGGCGGGATGGTCGACTACTACCCCGAGCCTGCGCAGCCCTACTCCGTCACACTGAGCCTCGGACGCATGCACCAGCTCCTCGGCCTAGAGATCCCCGAGGAGGACATCGAGCGTATCCTCAGCCAGCTGGAGATACGGATCACCGACCGACAGGGTGACCAGTGGCACCTACTAGTACCTCGCTACCGTGTGGACGTGACTCGTGACGTAGACGTCATCGAGGACATCCTACGTATCTACGGATACAACCGCGTAGAGCTCAGTGGCTATATCCACGCTAACCTCAGCCCTATGGGGGCAGCAGACCGCTCCTACAGCCGTCGCCTCCTCCTCTCTGAGCAGCTCACGGGGGCAGGCTTCAACGAGATCCTATGCAATAGCCTCTCCTCCGAGAGCTATTACGAAGGGCTTAGCTCCCTGCCTCAGGATCGTCTCGTACAGCTACAGAACCCACTGAGTGGAGAGCTGAACATCCTCCGTCAGTCCCTACTCTTCGGTGGACTCGCTACCATCAGCCGTAACCTTCGCCGCCAGCAGAAGAGCCACTACTACTACGAGTGGGGCAACTGCTATGAGCTTGATCCCAAGATGCCCAATACCGCTACCACCCTAGCAGGCTACCGAGAGACGGCGACCCTAGGACTATGGATAGCAGGGGAGCGGATACAGAATAGCTGGGTGCATAGCGATGAGACGGTCTCCCCCTTCGAGCTCAAGGCACATGTACAGCACCTCTTCGACCGCCTAGGCATCAACCTCGGTAGTCTAGCCACGACGACGTGCGAGCGAGACATCTTCGCCTCGCCAGCCCTGCAGTGGACGACTCACGATGGGCGTGAGGTCGCTTGCCTCGGGCAGGTATCGCCCCAGCTGCTAGACCGCTGGGAGATCGACCTACCCGTGTACTTCGCCTCGGTGAACTGGACGCTACTCAATACACTCGCCGAGCGCACAAAGACCACCATCAAGGAGCTCCCCAAGTATCCCGTCGTCAAGCGTGACCTCTCCCTCCTACTAGACAGCAGGACGACCTTCGCCGAGGTCGTAGAGATCGCACGGCGCACGGAGAAGAAGCTCCTGAGAGATGTCACCCTCTTCGACGTCTACGAGGGCAAGAACCTCCCCCGAGGTAAGAAGAGCTACGCCATCACGCTCTACCTACAGGACACCGAGCGCACGATGAGCGAGGGACAGATCGAGACCATCATGACCAAGATCCAAAAGAACCTCCTAGAGAGCCTAGGAGCGGAACTACGATAACGACCCAACACAACGATCATAAGCAAAGAATAGACATGGGAAGAGCATTTGAATATCGGAAAGCTCGTAAGATGAAGCGCTGGGGAAATATGGCCCGCGTCTTCACCAAGCTAGGGAAGGAGATCACGATCGCCGTCAAGGCTGGCGGTGGAGACCCCGAGACCAACCCTCGCCTACGTGTGCTCATGCAGACGGCTAAGAAGGAGAACATGCCTAAGGAGAACGTGGAGCGTGCGATCAAGAAGGCTACCTCCAAGGACTTCTCCGACTACAAGGAGATGAACTACGAGGGCTACGGCCCCTTCGGCATCGCTATCTTCGTCGAGACCGCTACCGACAACACGACGCGTACGGTAGCCAACGTCCGCAGCTACTTCAACAAGTTCGGCGGTAGCCTCGGCACCACAGGGAGCCTAGAGTTCCTCTTCGACCACAAGTGCATCTTCCATATCGTCAAGCGGGAGGGGATGGACCTCGAGGAGCTCGAGCTAGAGCTCATCGACTACGGCGTAGAGGAGCTGGAGGAAGACGAGAACGAGATCATCCTCTATGGAGCCTTCTCTGCCAACGCTCAGATCCAGGCCTACCTAGAGAGCGCAGGCTACGAGATCACCTCCGCCGAATTCGTACGTCTACCCAACGATACCAAGCCCGTTACCCCCGAGCAACGTGAGACCATCGCCAAGCTAATCGACAAGCTCGAGGAGGACGAAGATGTCCAGAACGTCTTCACCAACATGCAGGAGGAAGAGGAAGAAGAATAACCCTCCTAGGGTGACCCCTCACCCTAGACCATGGATCAGATAAGCAGAAAGCACCGCCCCCCAAGGATATGGGAGGCGGTACTTTCTGCTTATCGCTATCTAGGGCGCAGGCCAGTAAAAGGCCGCTCTAGCTATTTGCGCTCACGATAGCTCTTGATAATCGGGTAGAAGACGATTACCCCAGAGGCAGCAAGAGTCAGTAGGGTGAGCCCATTAAGCCGAGGTGAGCCTACGAGGATCCACACCACGAGGGCAAGCCAGAGCAGAGCGAGCACGATCATCTGCGAATGGGTCAGGGGACGACGATAAGCCATAGTGAGGAGATAAGAGGAGGTGAGAGAGTGACATGGTGGAGAGGCCAGCCCTGGGGTGCGTATCCTATGCCCCGCGCCCCGTACTATCAGCCCCTGCAGGAGCATCTACGAAGTATGGGCTTAGGCGGATGCTGTCATCACGGGTAAACGTACCCTCGTGACGAAGAATCTGCCACGTCAGGCGCCGGCCATGCCGTAGCACCATGCGATGTAGGGCTCGCTGTGTCGCTCGGCTTAGGTAGGGATGCCAGGGGATAGAGTCAGCTCGTAGCGTCGAGAGCGGATGAGTATGTGGTGGGGTCTTGATGACAAACCACGGGCGTAGCTCTAGGAACTTATCCTCATCCACCCCATATACCTCCTGTAGCTGCAGGACGGTATAGTAGCCCCCGAGGACTTGGCGGAAGGAAAGGATACGATGTGCAAAAGCTGGGCCTACCCCCGGGATACGCAGTAGGGTAAGGGAATCTACACGATTGAGATCCAGCTGGACGTAACGTCTAAACTTCTCCACACGATCCCCCCTACGAGTAGGGCCTCCGACATAGTGTTCGTCGGTGATGAGACTATCGGAGTGAGCCCCTCCACTGTGCTTAGGAGCCGGCGAGGGGCTAGGGGTCTGCTCCGCCTGCGGTACCCCCTCGGGCGCCGAGCCGGTATGGGAGCGGTGAGCCGTAAGGGCATAGACCGCCACCGCCGAGGAGATGAGCACCAGGAGGATAATCACGACCTTGCGCTCCGCTCGCCCTAGGATCCGATCCGTCTGTCTCATGGGGGAGAGGGGCGATTACCAGACCTGCTCGATAGCGTCTGCTAGAGCCTGCTTACGTGCCTCCTCGGGATCCTCGGGGGTCTCCTCCTGGCTGGGAGTAGGCCGTGGCGACGAGGACATGGTGAGGGTCGGAGGCTCGGAGGAGATCACGATGGTCTCGGGGATAGGAGCCTCCTCTGGCTCTAGGAGTGCATGCGAAGGGGCGGTAAGTGGAGAGACCGAGGAGTGCGAGGGGACGGTAGAGCCCTTGGCGGACGGAGGTGTCAGGGGTGCTGTAGCCTGTGGTGAGAGAGGTGCCGAGCCTTGGTATCCCTCCTCAGCCGCACCTCTCAGGGAGGAAGTGGAGCGAGGGGACTTGGGCTGAGGCCTCGAGGTGGGTATTGATGTCGGGGTCTTGGACTGGGTCTCGGGGGTACTCGGTGTAGATAGAGCCTCCTCAGAGGACACCTCCACCGCCGTCGTGGGCGGAGCGTAGGGCGAAGTGATCGGGGGGGCATAGGGCGAGTGAGAGGTAGCCTCCACGCTCGGGGCATCACCACTGGGGTTGTCCTCGATGGACTCTATACGACCATCCTTGAGGACGATCATACGGTCTGCACGACGAGCGAACTCAGGGTCATGCGTGACGATCACAAAGGTCTGCCCGAGCTCCCGACGTAGGTCGAAGATGAGCTGATGTAGGCTCTCCTTGTTGGCCGTATCTAGGCTTCCCGAGGGTTCGTCGGCGAAGATCACCGCAGGCTCGTTGATCAGCGCACGTGCGACCGCTACCCGCTGACTCTCGCCCCCGGAGAGCTGAGAAGGCTTGTGGCTGGCACGCTCCCTGAGTCCCAGACGATCGAGGAGCTGGAGAGCCTTCTCCCGTACCGCCTCCTTCGGCTCCCCGAGGATCATCGCTGGGATCATGATGTTCTCCAGAGCGGTAAACTCCGGCAGGAGCTGGTGAGCCTGGAAGATGAAGCCCATAGTACGATTGCGTAGCTCTGCGGTACGTCGTGCCCCGAGTCCCGTCACCTCCTCGCCCAACACCTGGATAGAGGCACCTGGGTCGGCCTGTTCTAGCGTCCCGAGGATCTGTAGGAGCGTCGTCTTGCCCGCTCCACTTGCGCCTACGATGGAGATGATCTCACCCTGCTGTACGGTGAGGTCTATACCCTTGAGCACCTCTAGGGAACCGAAGCTCTTGTGTATGTTCGTTGCTTGTATGATCATGATTGGGGTATTGCGTGTGATCGGGCTGTGATATGACGGAGTACATAGGCTGCTAGCTGGCAGCCGAAGAGGGCAGGCATATAGGATATAGTACCTGCGGTAGAGCGCTTGCAGGGCTCGCCCTGGATCTCCAGTACCGCCTCCTCGTCGGGGAGCTCCGAGGAGAAGACGACGGGGACGCCACGGGTGACGCCGAGCTTGCGTAGTCGCTTACGCAGGGCTCTTGCTAGGGCGCAGTTGTAGCTACGAGAGAGGTCAGCCTGATGGATTAGGCTCGGGTCACTCTTAGCTCCTGCGCCCATCGAACTGACGATAGGCAGATCCTGTTGTCTAGCCAAGGAGATCAAGTGCACCTTGGGGCTAAGAGAGTCGATCGCATCGACGACGAAGTCATAGGGATGACGGGCAAGGAGCTCCACCATACTATCGTCACGTAGGAATTCCTGTATGACCTCCAGCTCTAGCTCGGGATTGATGTCGCGCAGTCGCTCAGCCAGGACAAAGGCCTTTGCCTCTCCTAGATGACTCTGTGTGGCTACGATCTGACGATTGATATTGGAGGGTTGGATGATGTCAGCGTCGACGATGGTCATCCGACCGATCCCTCCGCGTACGAGCATCTCTGCTGCCATTCCCCCGACCCCACCGAGACCGACTAGGAGCACATGACAGGCTCGTAGCTCCTCCACTCGTTCGTCTCCCAGCAGGAGACGTGTGCGTTCTGTCCAAACCTTGTGTTCAATCATCGTCTTGGGTTAGTTGATCCCACGCCTATTGAGCTCCTGCTGATAACGCCGAGCGTTGGCTAGGTGGGTGGCATAGTCGGAGGCAAAGCTATGGTAGCCCGAGAAGTCCTCACGTGCACACATATAGATATAGTCGTGCTGCTCGGCAGAGAGCACACTATCGATCGTAGAGGTGCGAGGGAGGACGATGGGTGCGGGAGGGAGGCCTACGACCTGATAGGTGTTATAGGGAGAGGAGACAGTGAGGTGCTCACCACGGATACGACGCAGCGAGAAGTCCCCGAGGGCAAACTTCACCGTCGGGTCGGACTGCAGGCGGATACCTTGGCGAAGGCGATTGAGGTACAGCCCTGCTATACGCCGATACTCATCGGATTTGGCGGACTCACTCTCCACGATCGAGGCCAGCGTCGTCACCTGCAGTGGACTAAGACCAAGCGATGCTGCTTGTGTGCTGCGTGCTCCACTCCAGAAAGATAAGTACCCGCTATGGATACTATCCAGCAAGGCCTCAGCTGAGGTATCCCAGTAGACCGTAAGGGGCTGACGAAGGATCTCGGCGCGGAAGGCCTCGGCATCGACACCATACCGCTGCTGCATCCTCGGGCTATGCATCAGCGCACGAAGGCTATCTGCCCGTAGCCAAAGGTGGGAGGAGAGGAAGTCGATGATCTCAGCCTCCGTCCTCAGTGCCGTAGGGGTGATGATGAGTGGTGCCTGCTTCCCTTGCTGGAGGATGTCCACAAGCTCGGGCATAGTAGCACCACGGGGGATAGCATAGCGCCCCGAGCGCAGGGGCGCCGTCGTCAATCCTCTCCACTGGGCGTAGTAGCGGAAGAGGGCTGGGAAGCGAAGCCAGATCTTGCTCTGGATCTGCTTCTCCAGCTGGCTGTATCCCGAGCCTGGGGCTATGAGTAGGTAGGTCGTCTCCTCTGATCCTCGGCCTGCAGGGGTATTGTAGAGGTACACTCCGCCTGCGGTGAGGGCAAGGAGGAGAATGAGGAGGAGTACGAGGGCGACACGCCCTATTCCCCATCCTCGTCGATGTCCCCTCCGCCTAGAGGATGCTGAGGTGCGGTAGCTACTGGTCGGCCTGTGGGAGGAGCCTAAGCGTCTAGTCATAGGATGGTCATTACTTGATCATCTCCTGGGGGGAAGACAAGCGCTTGAGCTCACTTCCTCGTATGGAGAAGAAGGTGGGGAGCTGCTGGACATTGTAGGTCGAGAGGCTTCTCCCCGAGGGGTCATGCACACTGATCCAGGGTAGGGTGCGTGTAGCATTCTTCCAGAAGTAGGCGTCACGATCGAGGGACACCTCATAGATCGTGATCTCAGGATGGCTCTCGTGCAGGGCTCGTAGCTGGGTAACGAGCTCGGGAGACCACTCCTGAGCGTAGGAGGTGAAGCTCAGGAGGACAGGTCCTCGGGATGCCACCTCGGTGAGGGAGACCTCCTGACCAGCCTTGTCCCGTAGCTTGAGCTCTGGATAGTCTAAGACATTAGGCTTAGCTCTCTGCGTAGTGTCGGGGTGCAGAGCTCGGTAGTGAGCTCTTTGGTTGGCTAGAGCCGTGAGTGCGGCTTCCTTAAGCAGAGCCGTGTAGGGAGCTGTGGGGTAGAAGGTGTCGTAGGCTGTAGCCACAGCGGCATAGGCCTTGGCATCAGCAGGTGTCTCTACGGAGAAGTAGGCACCCCCACGATAGGTCTGCAGGAGGGCAAAGTAGGCAGCTGGGCTCTTGGGGTCTGCGTAGATATAGCGACTCTTCAGCACCTCCTTGAGTCCTCCACTCAGCGAATCGATATGCTGCTCTATCCCCTCCTGCGTAATCTTAAGTGTGGGGAGCGAAGCGATGAAGGCCTCGATCGCACGATCCGTCTGCCAGCGTAGGTGACTGATCTCTCGTATCTGTTCGTTGTAGGCCTCTGCCTTGGTCAGGCGGTAAGAGGCAAAGAGGCTATCGCCCGAAGCCGTCAAGCTAAGCTGTGTCAGCGAATCAGCGGCGAAGGGGATGGACTCCTCACCCAGCCTTAGGCGGTAGAACATCGGGTAGGCATGTCCCTCTCCCTCGAAGGAGAAGCGCCCATCCTGTCCTAGGATGACTGAGTCTAGGGGCTGTGCCTCATCGGAACTCGTGGTCTCTAGGTAGAGTACCTTGCCCGAGGCGTCTGTGATCGTCCCCGAGACGGAGAAGTGCTGCTGCCCCGAACGACTGCACCCGCAGAAGAGGGCTAGCGAGAGTAGGAGAGGCGTTAGATAGAGATTCGTCTTCATGTACTATGAATAGTATCTATATAAGATGTCTGTATATGCGATGTGTTAGCTCCAGTGTGTCCCCGTGTTGAGGAGTAGCTCCTCGGCTCGTGCGATCTCGTGGAAGAGGGTCTCTCGTGTCGTCGCCTGGAGCATAGCGATGCGCACGGGGCGGAAGTTGTCGATGCCCTTGAAGATCGGGCTCGCTGCTATATGACGGCGACTATGGAGGATACCCCGACGCTCATCGAGCTTGTGGATATTGTTATCCACGAGCTGACGCAGGATGTCCACATAGAACGCTTTGGTTCTCAGGGGGAGCTCCTGACCAGCCTGAAGGAAGTACTTCATCTGCTCGAAGATCCAGGGCTGGCCGATCGTGGCACGTCCGACCATCACGGCATCAACGCCATAAGTGTCGAAGGCTCGGCGAGCCTCCTCGCCCGTGGTGATATCTCCATTACCGATAATAGGGATATGCATCCGAGGGTTAGCCTTCACAGCTCCGATGAGGCTCCAGTCAGCCTGACCGGTGTACATCTGGGCACGTGTCCGTCCATGGATCGTGAGGGCCTGGATTCCACAGTCCTGCAGTGCCTCAGCGAGCTCGACGATGATCTTGCTCTCGTTATCCCAGCCTAGGCGGGTCTTGACAGTCACGGGGATGTTCACAGCCCGGACGACCTCCTTGACGATACGTAGCATCTGATCGGGACAGCGAAGCATTCCACTGCCTGCCCCCTTACCTGCGACCCGCTTGACGGGACAGCCGAAGTTCAGGTCCAGCAGTTCGGGTCCAGCAGCCTCTGCGATACGTGCAGCCTCTACCATCGGCTCTACCTCACGCCCGTAGATCTGGATCGCTACAGGACGCTCCTCTGGGTCGATAGCTAGCTTACGTGTCGTCCCCGCTACCTGACGGATCAGAGCATCGGCACTTAGGAACTCCGTATAGACAAGATCGGCTCCGAACTGCTTGCAGAGGAGGCGAAAGGCGACGTCCGTCACATCCTCCATCGGGGCTAAGAGTAGGGGCTCATGCCCTAGATCGATCTTACCTATCTTCATTCTCTTTGTCTTCGCTAATATATGACTGTGCGGCCCCTAGTGCCTGGTGAATATCAGAGCAAATATAACGCTCTCCGATGAGATCTGCGATCTCGGTGGCCTCGAGTGTGGCACGTACCCGAGGATTGACCCCCGAGAGGACGAGCTGTACCCCCTGCGTGCGGGAGGTCTCCACGAGGATATGTAGGTTGCGCACGGCTGTCGAGTCCATAAAGGGCACGAAGCGCATACGCAGGATACGTACCTTCGGGCGATCTCGGGTGGCAATAACTAGTTCCTCGAAGCGGTTCGCAATACCGAAGAAGAAAGGCCCATCGATCTCATAGACCTCGACCCCATCGGGTAGGGTGAGTACCTCCTGCGTCCCATGGTGCCCGTCATCGCCGTGGGCATGTAGGGCGAGCTCCTTGCGGGAGACGAGGATCTTCGTAGACTCCACCATACGGCGCATGAAGAGGAACATAGAGAGCAGTAGCCCTAGTTCTATAGCGATCGTCAGGTCAAAGAGCACCGTCAGCAGGAAGGTCGTCGCCAGCACCGCCACATCACTGCGCGGGCCACGTAGCGAGGCGCGTACCGACCGCCATCCACTCATGTTGTAGGAGATCACCACCAGCACACCCGCCAGACAAGCCATCGGGATATAGGCCGTCAGGGGCATGAGGAAGAGGAAGATCAGTAGCAGGACGATAGCATGTACCATACCGGCGACGGGGGTGCGCCCCCCATTGTTGATATTGGTCATGGTACGAGCTATCGCACCCGTCACGGGGATACCGCCCACGAAGGGGACGATGATATTGGCGACCCCCTGAGCGATTAGCTCGGTATTGGAGCGGTGTCGCTCCCCGATCACCCCATCGGCCACACTCGCCGAGAGGAGGGACTCAATAGCCCCTAGGAGGGCTATCGTGAAGGCCGGTGAGATCAGTGCCCCGATAGCCTGCCAGCTCAGCTCGGGGGCTACGGGGGTAGGTAGAGCGGTCGAGATCTGATAGCGGTCTCCGATGGTGACGAGGTCGGTGACCCCACCCCAAGTCTTCAGAGCATAGCCTACGAGGGTCATCACCACGATCGCTACCAGTGACCCTGGGATCACCTTCGTCACACGAGGGGTGAGCTGGATGATCACGATGCTCCCGATCCCCACGGCTAGAGTCAACCAATGGGTCTCTCCGAGCGAGGAGAGGAGCACGCCCCACTTGGGCACAAACTCCTTGGGGAGCGAGGTCATCCCCAGCCCAAAGAGGTCATTGACCTGCGTGGTGAAGATCGTCACGGCGATCCCTGCCGTGAAGCCCAAGATAATAGGATAGGGAATAAACTTGATCAGAGAGCCTAAGCCCAAGGCACCCATCAGCACCAGAAGGATCCCCGCCATAAGCGTCGCCAGTAGCAAGCCACTCATCCCATACTCCCCGATGATCCCGAGGACAATGATGATGAAGGCTCCCGTCGGCCCACCTATCTGTACCGAGCTCCCCCCGAGGGCAGCGACGATGAAGCCCCCGATGACAGCTGTGACCAGCCCGACCTCGGGCGACACTCCGCTAGCGATAGCGAAGGCAATAGCCATAGGCAGGGCGACAATACCCACGATCAGCCCAGCCATTAGGTCTCGGGTGAGCATCTGCGTCGTGTAGCCCTTGAGCCTATCCAGGAGCATAGGGCGGAAGTTCATGTTCAGCTTCATGTATTTATTCCTCAAATAAGTCCTCCTTACATTATATATAATACGGACAAAGATAAGCATAAGCACCCCAACCCTGCGCATCGCCCCGCAGGTGTCCTCCGCTATCCATTCGCCACCTAGTCGCCATCCCCCCAGAGCACACAGTGTAAGCACCCCAGAGCACACAGTGTAAGTACTCTGGGGTGAGACCACCACGGGATCGGCACATACCCCTCAGAAAAGAAGGGGAGAAGACGACAAAGGACGGGGGTAGAGTATACACGCGTGTACACCATTGTATACACGCGTGTATATCTTAGTGTACACGTGTGTACGCTCCCCTCCTCTCGGTATGACCTCAGGCGGGTCTGTATCGCCCCTCCACCCTAGGGTCTCCCAGTGTGTTGTGTATCTTGCTTTAGCTGGGGGTACATCAGGCTCTTCTCGCTACCACCTATGACCTCTCTACTCATACGTACCCCATAGCATATCCTTTCATAGTCTCTTTGGCTGGCTATACGTCAGCGCCCGATCCTCCAAGAGCCTCAGCGTATCCCTGGCTATTGGGCACCCATCATTGCACAGTGGGACAAGGTAAGCACCCTCGTACTGGAGGCAGGCTCTGTGAGTAAATACCATTCATAAACTCTCCTACTTCAATGAGCCCTCTATCGAGAAGCTACGCGAAGTGTTGGGGAGAGAACTACCCGAGCTGAGCCTACCAGAGAGAAGCTCATCGGCTAGAAATCCTAAGTAATAGGTAGTAGGAGGATCTACAGCATTCCTCCCTACATGCGGGTCAGCACCCCTAGTCCTGATCTTCGGGGGTGGTGTGCTGTGCGCGGGGGTGTGCCTGGTAGACCTGCTTGAGTTGCTCAAAGGAGGTATGGGTATAGCGTACCGTCGTGGAGACAGAGCTATGCCCGAGGAGTTCACGCAGGAGCATGAGGTCTCCCCCAGAATTGAGCATATCCGTGGCGAAGGAGTGACGTAGAGCATGCGCCCCCCGACGGGAGAGGTGTGGCACAGAGGCGAGTGCCTGATGGACGACCCCATAGACCGCCTCGGGGCTCATCGCCCTCCCCCGGGTGGAGACTAGAAGGGTCTCCGTCGAGCCGAACTTGTCCGCTCGCACTTCCCGCCAGCGGTCTATCGCCTGTGCCAGGCCTGCCCCAAAGGGGATAATACGCTCCTTGCGACCCTTACCCAGCACCTTGAGCTGGCGAAGGCGAGTATCCACATCCCTATCTAGGAGGCCTGCGAGCTCGGAGCGTCTCAGCCCACATTCATAGAGGAGGGTCAGCAGCAGCTGATCACGTATCCCCAGCCAGTCCTGTGCCTGCTCGGGGGTGTCGATGAGCCTATTGAGTTCCTCGGTAGGGACGTATACGGGTAGGGGTTTGTCTGCCTTGGGGGGACGCAAGGACTGGATGGGATTGACTCGGAGGACACCGGCACGCAGTAGGTAGCGATAGTAGCTCTTGAGCGAGGAGAGGTACTTGCCTACCGAGGAGGCCTTGGAGCCCGTATCCAGCCTATGGGACAGCCAGTGGCGTACGAGGTCGAGATCGTGCTCCGTGGGGGTAAAGGGCTCCCCTAGCCGCTCCTCGGTATAGGCGACGAAGGCCCGTAGATCCACCGAATAGGCATGGATGGTCATCGGCGAGGCATTGACCTCGGCCCTCAGGTAGTCCACGAAGGCCTCGATATAGTTAGGTGGGGGAGGCATACACTATATACTCGTCTGCAGGACGCATGTAGTACTCATTGGGATCAGGCGTGGTGGGGGAGGTGTACACTATGTATTCGTCTGCTGGGACTAGGGAGCGAGCCGATGGATCTGCCAGCTACCATCCCCCTGACGCTCGTAGAGGAAGCGATCGTGCAGACGGCTATCACGCCCCTGCCAGAACTCTATGCGCCGAGGGACGACGGCGAAGCCCCCCCAGTACTCGGGACGAGGTACCTCCCGCCCCACGAAGCGGAGACTCTCCGAGGCGAAGCGCATCATGATATATTCCCGTGAGGGTATCGGCTGGCTCTGTGGGGAGATCCTTGCCCCTACCCTACTCTTGTAGGGGCGCATGGCGAAGTACGCATCACTCTCCTCGGGGCTGAGACGATGGATATCCCCCTCCACATGTATCTGGCGCTCTAGCTCGTGCCACAGGAAGGTGAGGGCAACATGAGGATTAGAGGCTATCTGCTGCCCCTTGCGACTCTCATAGTTGCTGTAGAAGACGAACTGCTCGTCCAGCACCTCCTTGAGCAGGACGGTGCGGACGCTGGGATAGCCGTCCGGGGTCGAGGTAGCGACGATCATGGCCGTAGGCTCATTGACCTGGGTCTCTATGGCTTGCTGGAGCCAGCGCTCTACCAGCACAAAGGGGTCGTCGGGCAGATCCTTACGCCCGAGGCTCAGGGAGGAATACTCCCGACGTATATTCTCTAAATGTAGATCCTTGACCATACTCTTGTTAAGACATGTTAGGGTAGGGAGCGTCACTCCCTCCAGCAGACAGGGGGAATACCTACACCCCTCAGGGTCTGCTATTACAAAAATACAAGATACCCCCTTGGCAAGCAACTGAGACAAGAGGTTTAACACCTATACACACTTCCCGCTCCACTCATCATCACTCTCCCTAGAGCCTCTCATCTCCCCAGCAATCGGTGGGGGGACGGAAGGTGCTCATAGGGGATACCTGGGCTCATACACCCACCCCTTCCTCTCCCTCGAGGGTAGGGTGAAGAGGGGGCTTATCCCCCCGAAAACAAGGGCGAGAGAGAGGGATAAGAGACTACATAACAAGGTCTTCACTTCCTAACAAATTTAATAATCCTTCATTAGTATTTTTATTATCCTCGAGCCTTGCTTTTCGGGGGGAAAGTCTCTACATTTGCCTTGAGGAACAAGTAAAAAACTCGCTTATACCGAGGATGGCAGACTCTGTGTATCCACCGTGGCTCCTATAGCATGCCACGGACACAGCATCCCTCGGGGCGTAGGAACGGGGAGAGGAACACTAAAACAACGGCAATGGGAATATAAGGACAACAAGACCAGTATATAGAAACACTAACAACTAGAACACATGAGAAAAAGCGTACTATCTCTGCTACTCCTCTTCCTTACCCTCGGAGTAGCCTGGGCGCAGAAGAGGCAGATCACCGTCTCGGGGACTGTCCTCTCCTCCATCGACAAGGAGCCTGTCGTCGCAGCAAGTGTCGTCTGTACGGACTTCCCCGGCACTGGGGCAGTGACGGACACCAACGGACACTTCTCCTTCAAGGTCCCCGCCGACGCACGCACCCTGACGATTAGCTGTATCGGCTACACGACCCAGAAGGTCGCCATCTCAGCGACCCCAATGAACATCATCCTCAAGAGCGAAGAGCGTATGACGGAGGCCGTCGTCGTCACCGGCTACGGCGCTACCCGCAAGTCAGCCTTCACGGGCTCGGCCACGACCGTCTCCACCAAGAGCCTCAAGGACGTCCCTAGTATCTCCCTCGAGGACAAGCTCACGGGCGCCATCGCTGGGGTCAACGTGGGCTCCGTCTCGGGGCAGCCAGGGAGCTTCGCCCAGGTACGTATCCGTGGGCTCGGCTCTATCAACGCTAGCAATAGCCCCCTATACGTCATCGACGGGGTCCCCGTCAATATGGACGACGCCACCTCCTTTGGCTATGGAGGCGCAGGGGGGGTGAACCCGCTCTCCACGCTGAACACGAGTGACATCGAGAACATCACCGTCATCAAGGACGCTGGGGCTGCAGCCCTCTACGGCTCTCGTGCCGCTAACGGTGTGATCGTCATCACGACGAAGTCCGGACGCTCGGGATCGACCCACTACAACTTTAAGTCCGACTGGGGCTTCTCCGACATCGCCATTGACTACCGTCCCACCCTCAGCGGGGAGGCTCGTAGAGCCGTCATCGAGTCGGGCTACCGCAACTACTACTCCACGCTGACCAACACCAATACGGGTCAGCTCCTCTACCCCACTCCCGACCTCGTCGAGGAGCAGGTACGACTAGCCACCGAGAACGCGACCAAGGTGCCCTGGACGGGACACTACACCGACTGGCGTAAGCTCCTCCTACGCAGAGGGGGCGCACAGAACTATGAGTTCAGCGCTATGGGCGGGGGCGAGCAGACCCGCTTCTACACCTCCCTCTCCTACTCCGACCAGAAGGGGGTCGCTCTATCCTCTGCCTTCAACCGCCTCACCGGCGCCTTCAACGTCGCCCATACCGACCGCCGGCTCGAGCTCAAGGCGCGTATGCTCTTCGCCAAGACGAGCCAGGATAAGAATAGTGAGGGTAGTGCCTTCGCTAACCCCTTATATGGTGTCTCGACGACCCTCTCGCCCTCCGCCGTCCCCTACAAGCCCGACGGCTCCTACAGCGATTACTTCCCTGGGAATAACGGGCTAAACCCTCTCTTCGCTAACCGAGTGAACTTCACGAGGACGAAGATGACCCGTGCCAACCCCACCCTCGAGGCTACCCTCACCATCCTCCCCTGGCTCAAGGCCAAGCAGATCGTCAGCTACGACTACCTCAATACCGAAGAGTCCGTCTGGTGGGACCCTCGCCAAGGAGACGGTAAGGCAGCCAATGGGGTCTACCAGCGCCTCAACGGCGAGAAGGGTACCCTGACCACCCAGTCGCAGCTCTTTGCCCAGAAGCTCCTAGAGAAGCACAACCTCTCGGGCGTCGCCAGCTTCGAGTCCGAACGCTACGACTACACCGAGGTCTACACCTATGGGATCGACTATCCCTCCCACCTCAAGTACGAGGTCGAGAACTCCGGGGTACAGAGCGGGAGCTCCTCGGTGAAGTCCGCTCGGATGCTCTCCTTCCTCCTCAAGGGTGACTACGACTACGACGGACGCTACATCCTCGGAGCCTCTGCACGCTGGGACGGCTCCTCCCGTCTAGCACCCGCCAAGCGCTGGGGGCTCTTCTGGTCTCTCTCTGGCTCATGGAACATCGGCAAGGAGGACTTCATGAAGCCCCTAGAGCCAACCCTCTCCGACGCACGTCTACGCCTCTCCTATGGGGCTAACGGGACCCTCCCCACGGGGCTCTATGACCATCTCTCCACCTACGGCTTCGGGTACAACTATAACGGCGGCACGGGGCTCAAGGAGACTAGCCTAGGCTCCCCTAACCTCTCCTGGGAGAAGAACAAGTCGCTGAATATCGGGCTGGACTTCCGTCTGCTACATCGTCTGAGCTTCACGATCGACTTCTACACTCGTAAGACGACTGACCTCCTCCTGCCTAAGTCCATCTCGGGCACCACGGGTTTCACAAGCGAGCTACAGAACCTAGGGAGTATGCGCAATACGGGCTTCGAGATCGAGATCCGCTCCAACAACCTCTCCCTCGAGAACTTCTCCTGGAACACCACCCTCTCCATCGGTCACAACAAGAATGAGCTCCTACGCTACGATGGTGTGCAGACCCGTGAGGTCTCTGACAACTGGGTACGTGAAGTAGGGCACCCCTACAACACCTACTACCTCGCTGAGTACGCAGGGGTAGACCCACAGACCGGGAAGGCAAGCTACTACAAGAACAAGCTCAACAACAAGGGCGAGCTCGACCGCACCATCACGACCAACACCAATGAGGTAGAGATGAGACGTATCGACAACAAGCCCTTTGACCCCGTCGTCTCTGGGGGGATCATGAACACGATCAACTGGGGGATCATCGACCTGAGCTTCAACTTCAGCTACTCCCTCGGTGGGCACCTCTACGACAATGCCTTAGCGCTACACAAGGACGGGAACAAGGAGGTACTGAACCTCGCCGTCCCCAAGATGTACGACCTCAACAAGATGTGGAAGAAGCCAGGAGATCGCTCCGAGATCCCAGCCTTCAACCCCACCAACGAGTACATCGCCTCTACCCGCTTCCTCCTCCCCTCCGACCACCTACGTCTGAAGAATCTCACCCTCGGGATCACCGTACCGAAGAAGTGGACCAGCAAGCTCGGGGTCAGCACCCTGCGTGCCTACGCCTCCGGTACCAACCTCCTCACCTGGAAGGATAAGCGCGTCGTCGTAGACCCCGAGAGCATAGGCTTCGTCGCCTACCAGACTCCGGCTCTACGGACCATCACCTTCGGGGTACAGATCGGGCTCTAGTCCTCTCATGTCGAACTTCATCTATGATTATGCATTATGAACAAGAAGATATATAGCCTACTGCTCGGCGCTGGGATCATCATCACGCTACCAGCGTGCAACGGCTTCCTAGACACTGAGCCCTCCAACTCCTTCCCCTCCGACAAGGTATCCAACGAGTACAGCCTCCTAGGGCCTGCCCTACGTGGGGTATACGATGAGCTACAGGGGAACAACTATAGTGGGGAAAATGTCTACTATGCTGGACGCTTCATCACCGCAGGCGATGTCATGGGCGACGACATGCAGGCTCTCTCCTCAGGCTCCCGTGTGCAGGCCTACTACAATATGAAGTACACCAAGGACGATGCCCCGGGTATATGGTTCAAGGCCTATAGTGTCATCCGTACGGCCAATCGCCTGCTGGAGATGTGTACCAAGCTCAGTAGCCAAGGGCTATCGGCAGACCAGATGGCCAAGATCCGCAGCGCACAGGCACAGGCGCTGGCTATTAGGGCTCTCGCCCACTTCGACCTCTGCCGCCAGTACGCTACCCCCTACAAGTTCTCCAACGATGGCTCTGCCCTCGGTGTCCCCCTGATTACCACGGTGCCAGAGAATAAGTACCTCCCTAGCCGAGCCTCCCTCAAGGTGGTCTACCAGCAGATCATCGCCGACCTCAAGGCGGCCATCGCTACCACCGAGCTCCCTGAGACCAGCTACGGGTACATCAGCAAGAATGCCGCAAAGGCACTCCTCGGACGTGTCTACCTCTACATGGATGGTACGGAGGGGAATACCCAGGCACTCGCCCTGAGCAAGGAGGTCATCGAGAGTGGCAAGTACTCCCTACCCACCACCGTCGAGGCCTACAAGACCATCTGGAGCGAATCCACCTCCACCGAGATGATCTTCTCTGTCGTGAACTTTGACTCCAAGGACTGGGCCGACCGTGAGGGGCTTGCCTACATCTACAATGTCAATGGCTACTACAACGCCCATATCACCAAGAAGTTCTACGACGAGATGCTTCAGGACCCCGATGATATCCGCTGGAACGTCCTCGTCGCCAGCAAGGGCACCAATGCGGAGGCCTCTGCGAGCAACACCCCTGGACTGAAGCCCGAGTTCAAGGTCTTCATCGGGAAGTACCCCGGTAAGGCAGCCTACAAGGATATGCGTACCAACGACGTCCCCGTGATCCGTCTGGCAGAGGTCTACCTCAACGCTGCCGAGGCGGCCTTCAAGCTCGGGGATCGCACCACGGCACTGAAGTACCTCAATGCGATCGTCAAGCGTGCTAACCCCGCCAAGAGCGTCGTGGATGCAGACCTCACGCTAGAGCGTATCCTCGATGAGCGTGCCAAGGAGCTCGTCGGTGAGGGGCACCGCTTCTTTGACCTGATGCGCAACGGTCTACGCTGTGAGCGCTTCTACGGAGGGGTCGCAGGCTGGCATGGCCCACTGGTGCAGGAGAGTCGCTCCTTTGACCACACCTACTTCCGTACCCTACTCCCTATCCCTCTCTATGAGATTGACCTAGGCTCTGACCTAGCGAAGCAGCAGAACCCTGGCTACTAATCGTACCGTTGATTAGCGTTTGTTTCCAGATGATGATCCCCTGTGCTGTAGTCCTCTACAGTGCAGGGGATCGGTCTTTATGGAGAACCCAATAGCCACAGCCTAGATAGGTCCGTAGGACAAAGGGGGAGGGAGGCCACGAGCTCGTGGCCTCCCCCCCTTTGTCCTATGCCCTCACAACGAGAGCCTCTATCTACTCCCTAGAGGGCGGGGGCTGTCCACCTCCATTACTCACGCCAGTAGCGGCGCTGTACCCGGGAGGAGATCCCCGTGAGGATCTCGTAGGGGATGGTGTCACAGACCTCGGCCATGTGCTCGAGCGGGAGCGCTGCACAGCCGAAGAGGATCGCTTCATCCCCCACCAGCACCCCGGGGACGTCCGTCACATCGACCATACAGGCATCCATACACACGTTGCCGACTGTCGGGCAGAGGTGTCCACGGATCATCACCGCATACGCTCCTCGGCTCAGCCGTCGGCTGAAGCCATCGGCATACCCCACAGGCAGCACTGCGATACGAGAGTCTCGAGAGAGGTGTCCCCGACAGCCATAGCCGATATATTCGCCTGCCCTCAGCTCCTTCACCTGCAGGATCACCGTGGAGAAGCGGGCGATAGGCTCGACCCCTCCCCGCCCCGTGGGGCTGAAGCCGTAGAGTCCGATCCCGAGACGAGCCATGTCCAGAGCATACTGAGGGTAGCGCTCGATCCCTGCCGTATTGAGCAGATGCCGACGAGGGCGATAGCCGAGGGTGCGCTCGAGGGCTTCGCAGCACTGGGCGAAGAGCTCATACTGGTGGTGGACATAGTCCGCCCCAGACTCTTCGTCCGCTGTCGCTAGATGACTAAAGACCGTGCTCACCCGTAGCTCACTGCACGCAGAGAGCTCCCTACCGAGACGCTCCATATCCGCATAGTCAAAGCCCAAGCGATGCATCCCGCTATCCACCTTGATGTGGATCGGGAAGTCCCGTACCCCCAGAGCCCGAGCCTTCGCCCGAAGCCCCTCTAGGAGCTGGAAGCTGTAGACCTCGGGCTCTAGTCTATGGGAGAAGAGCGTCTCTGCACTGCGTAGCTCGGGGTTCATGATCACGAGGTGGGTACGGATCCCCTTGTCCCGTAGCTCCTTCCCCTCGTCCGCCACCGCCACTGCGAGGTACTCCACCCGATGCTCCTGTAGCGTACGAGCTAGCTCAAAGGCGCCCGTGCCGTACCCATCGGCCTTGATCATACAGATGATCGGGTGCTCGGGGGGCAGGAGGGAGCGGTAATGGTTGAGGTTGTGCACGACGGCCTGCAGGTCGATGTCTAGTACCGTCTGGTGCTCCTGGATGGAGAGTCGGCGGTAGACCTCTTCGAAGGCAAAGCGCCGAGCCCCCTTGATCAGCAGACAGCTCCCCTGGATCTGAGACAGCACTCGGGAGCTCAGCAGAGCCTCGGTCGTGGGGAAGGTCATCACCCGTACCCCCTCGAGCACCCCGAGCTGGGACGAGATGTGCTCCCCTACGGCTAGGAGCTCTGCTACCCCATAGCTACGGATCAGGCTCGCCACCTCGCTATAGAGAGCTCGGTCGTCGAGGCCACTCCCCTCGATGTCGGAGAGTAGGAGGACGGGACGCTCTCCAGTAGCCGTCGCCCGCCGACGGAGGAAGTCCAGTGCGATGGAGAGGGAGCGTAGGTCACAGCTGTAGGAGTCGTTGATGAGGGTGTTCCCCGCTAGGCCATCCTTGACCTCCAGGCGCATGGCCACGGGGTGTAGGTGCGCCCACGGCTCGGGCTGGCCGAGGAGCTCAGGGGCTAGCCGACTGAGGAGTGTGAGGGCGACCAAGCAGTCCTCCACATAGCCTGCATCGGCGAAGGGGAGGGTCAGCTGATAGTCCTTCCCTAGGGCTCGCAGCTGGAGGTTCGTCTCGTCTCCCCGTGTCTCCTCCTGCACGACATAGAGTGTCGCAGCAGGGTCTCTTCGGCTCCAGGTGAGGTGCTCTCCTCGAGGACAAGTCTCCCGCATGAGCCGTGCCACCAGAGGATCATCCGCCCCGTAGACGATGGTATGACAGTCGGTGAAGAGGAGGAGCTTCTCCCGGAGCTTCGCCTCGAGCGAGGGGAAGTTCTCCTGATGTGCTCCCCCGAGGCAGGTGAATAGGCCTATACTCGGCTGGATGACCTCCCGCAGTGCCGCCATCTCATGGGGCTGGGAGATACCCGCCTCTAGGATCGCCAGCTCGTCCGTGGCCTCGATGCCTAGGACGGAGAGGGGGACACCGATCTGCGAATTGTAGCTACGGGGGGAGCGCATGACCGCCCGGGTCGGCTCGAGGAGCTGATAGAGGAGTTCCTTGACGATCGTCTTCCCATTGCTCCCCGTGATACCGATGCTCACCAGCTGGGGGAAGCGGGCTCGATGTGCCGAGGCGATGCGCTGCAGCGCACCTACCGAGGAGGGGACGACATACCAGTTGCCCGGCCACTCCCCTCGGGTCACCTGCTCGGGCAGATGCTCCACGACGAAGCTACGTACCCCCCGGGCATAGAGTTGCTGGAGGTAGCGATGCCCGTCCCCCGAGTCGGTGGGGATGGCTATGAAGAGGGTATCATGGGGGCTAAGGAGCGAACGGCTATCGGTCAGGATGTGTCGTATCGGGGTGCTCCCCTCCTGGACGGGGAGGGGGGTCTGCAGGAGCTCTCGGAGCTCCTCGGTAGCAAAGGCTGGGGTGACTAATCTATCCATACGTATCTATGGGGTATCTATATAACAGCCCACAAAGGTACGAATAGCCTAGCCTCCACGGTACGCCTCTCCCCCTCTCTGGCCGTCCTAGAGAGACTCCTCCCCGTCCAAACCTCTCTCAGCCCCCTCGCCATCCCCACCGTCAGCCGCCCTCGCCTACACCGCAAGTTCCCCCTCTTCTCTCCCGCAGGTCTTCCTCCATCTCCGACGTCAATCCCCCTCGCCTACACCACGAGTCCCCCTCTTCTCTCCCGCAGGCCTTCCTCTATC
>NZ_CAJPPN010000009.1 GCF_905372525.1 uncultured Porphyromonas sp. | reverse complement strand
TTTATCCCTCGAGCGAATGCTACTCGCTTCTGCTGTCATATCAATCTTATCTCTCTCATAGAAGAGGTGATGCCTGAGTGGTGTCACCTCTTTTTCGTTTTCCCCTTGTTGCTTTCTTCCTCTCCTTCGGTGATCTTAGAGACGGATTTTATTATCTTTGGTGTGCTTCTCAGCAATATCATCCCTCAGGGGAGAGATTCTGACGGGGCATAACAGATGATATTAGTGAACATGCGAGGACCTACTAATCTAAAAGACTTCCTTCGGCAGGCAGAGGCTGGCTGGATGGAGCTGTGGAGCGTCATTGATGGGCAAAGTCCCGAGGAGCAAGAAAAGCCCTTTCCCGAAGGTGTAGCGACCTTAGGTAAGGAGAAGCATTGGGCTCGAGACCGCAACCTTCGTGATGTGCTGGTGCATTTGTATGCTTGGCATAGGCTGCTGCTTGACTGGGTGGAGGCTGGTCGTGGAGGTGTGGCTCGTCCTTTCCTCCCTGCACCGTATAATTGGCGCACTTATCCGGAGATGAATCGGGTGATTTGGGAGCAAAATCAAGCGACATCACTCTCGGAGGCAAAGACGAACCTCAGGCAAAGCCATGCCGAGGTGATGCTGCTCCTTGGTGGACTTACCGAGGAAGAGCTCTTCTCTCGGGGCTTCTTTTCCTGGGTGGGGAAGACGGCACTCAGTGATTATTGCTACGCTTCGACCACGGCACACTATCGCTGGGCGGTAATGAAGCTCCGTCGGGTAGGGCGGCTAGTCCGATAAGCCTTAGGGATCTTTTAGCCGGGCATCGCTGTTATAGAGGGAAAAGAGTAATCAATCATGATCCTATATAATACGACCTTTGTGATGGGAGAGCCCTCGGAGGGGGCTTTCCTTGAGTTTATGAAGGAGGTTTACCTCCCTACACTGGCTCAGGATGAACTTGTGGAGGCGGGAAGCCTTCGCCTGCACCGCATCGTGCCTCAGGACGAGGATGTGGACGGCATTAGCTATGCCTTGCACTTCTACACACCTACCGAATATCATCTGCAGGACGTGCTCTCCAACACGGGGCTACGTCTCGCCGAAGCCCTTGTCGCACGCTTTGGGGAAGCGGTCATTGGCTTTAGCACCATCATGAAGGAGGTTTAGCCGAGCGATGAAGCAAGTCTCTGAGCGCATCATCATGGGGATTGACCCAGGTACGATCATCATGGGCTATGGTCTGCTGCGGGTAAGAGGGCAGGAGGCCGAACTCCTCGCTCTGGGGACAATCAACCTCAATAAGTTTGACAACCATTATATCCGTCTGCGTCGGATCTTCGACCGAGTGCAGGGGCTCATCGATGAGTACCATCCCGATGAACTAGCTATCGAGGCTCCCTTCTTCGGCAAGAACGTCCAGAGTATGCTCAAGCTGGGACGTGCCCAGGGGGTAGCTATGGCGGCCGCCCTCACACGTGACATCCCCATCACCGAATACGTCCCTATGCGTATCAAGCAAGCCATTACGGGCAACGGCGGTGCTTCTAAGGAGCAGGTAGCAGGTATGCTCCAGCGCTACCTCAAGATCTCCGACGAGGATATGCCGAGGGAGCTAGATGCTACCGACGGCCTGGCGGCTGCGCTCTGCCATCACTTCCTCACCTCCTCGCCCTTGACCGCAGGGAAGGCAGGAGCTACGAAGAATTGGGAGGACTTTGTCCGTCAGAACCCCACTCGGGTCAAGGGGATATAGCCCGCTAACTCATAAGGGGGCTCCCTGGGGAAGCCCCTGGAGCCGCCGGTGCAAGATATAGCAAGACGACCCTCCATGAGGTAAGGTATTCGTACCACCTCATGGAGGGTCGTCTCTTGGTCGGGGGAGTGCGAGGCTCTTAGTGGGGAGCTTCGCTAAGCCTTTGGATGAGGCTAGAGGAAGCGCAGATACTGTGCAATAGTGGGTGGGAAGAAGCGGTGCTCCAGCTCGTGGATACGACTCGCCAGCGTCTCGGGGGTATCCGTGGGGAGGATGGGGCAGGTGGCCTGTAGGAGGTGCCTACCGTGGTCGTAGTCCTCATCTACGAGGTGGATGGTGATGCCACTCTGGGCTTTGCCTGCAGCTAGGACAGCACGGTGGACATGATCCCCATACATGCCCTTGCCACCGAAGTCGGGTAGGAGAGCGGGGTGAATGTTGATGATGCGCTCGGGATACTCCTTTATATATATAGGGGTGATGAGGCAGAGGTAGCCGGCTAGGACGATGAGGTCGATCTGCTGAGCCTTCATGAGGGCTATTGGTTCGGCTCCATCACGGAGCTGCTCATTCGAGAAGTAGTAGCATGGGATATGGAGCTTCTTAGCTCGCTCTATGACGCCAGCCTGAGGGCGATTGGTAATGATCAGAGCTACCTCTGCTTCGCCGCTCTGGCGTAGGTAACTAACGATCTGCTGGGCATTGGAGCCATTGCCGGAGGCGAGTATTGCTATTCGTTTCATAAAAATACGTATCTTTGTGCACAATTCTGCTCGATTTGTGCAGTGGGTATCCTGGTTTACCAGCTCCCCCAGTGTCCAGTAGAGTGGGAGCGTGCTGGCGGAGCACTGCGCTACAAAGGTACGCGTAACACGATAAACGTAAGACAATATAACTCAAAAAGAAAAGAACATGTCACAGGAAATTCAGGACAAGGTAGTCGCCATCATCGTCGAAAAGCTTAACTGCGAGGCAAGCGAAGTAACTCCTACTGCTAACTTCTCTAGCGACCTCGGTGCAGACTCCCTCGATACCGTAGAGCTCATCATGGAGTTCGAAAAGACCTTCGATATCCAGATCCCCGACCAGGATGCTCAGGGCATCAAGACGGTAGGTGACGCTATCGAGTACATCAAGGCTAAGAAGGCCTAACCTACACCCCTAGTCCAGGAAAAAAGGATTCGACTGATGGAACTCAAGAGAGTCGTCATCACGGGAATAGGCGCTATCTCACCTCTTGGGCATACAGCCCAGGAGACGTGGGAGGCCGTCGTAGCGGGTAAGAGCGGGGCTGGCCCCATCACGCTCTTCGATGCCTCCAAGTTCAAGACCACCTTTGCATGCGAGGTCAAGGGCTTCGACGTGTCTAAGTATATTGATCGTAAGGAGGCACGCCGCCTAGACCGCTATGCTCAGTTTGCCATGGTGGCAGCCGAAGAGAGCATCGCCGATTCCAAGCTCGACCTAGAGCAGACCAATAAGAACCGTGTGGGCGTCATCATCGCCTCGGGTATCGGAGGGCTAGGTACCTTCGAGGAAGAGGTGCGCGGCTATGATGCCGAGGCAGGCCCACGCTTCAACCCCTTCTTCATCCCCAAGATGATCTCGGACATCTCCGCAGGTCATGTCTCGATGAAGTATGGCTTCCACGGCCCTAACTACTCTACGGCATCAGCCTGTGCTTCGTCCACGAATGCGCTGATCGATGCCTGCCACCTCATCCGTCTAGGTAAGGCGGACGTCATCATCGCTGGCGGAGCAGAGGCTTCGGTCTGTGCTGCCGGTGTCGGGGGCTTCAATGCCATGAATGCCCTCTCTACACGCAACGATGATCCCGAGGGAGCTTCACGTCCCTTCAGTGCCTCTCGTGACGGCTTCGTCATGGGTGAGGGGGCTGCGTGTCTCGTCGTCGAGGAGCTGGAGCATGCCCTAGCACGTGGTGCGCATATCTATGCCGAATTCGTGGGCACAGGTCTGTCTGCTGACGCCTATCACCTAACGGCGACCCACCCCGACGGGCTGGGAGCCAAGCTGGTGATGACCAATGCCCTAGAGGATGCCGGTCTCTCCCCCGAGGATATCGACTACATCAACGTCCATGGTACCTCGACCCCCGTCGGGGATATCTCAGAGGCAAAGGCGATCAAGGAGGTCTTCGGTGACGCTGCCTACCGGCTGAATATCAGCTCGACCAAGTCCATGACGGGTCACCTACTAGGTGCCGCTGGGGCTATCGAGGCTGTCTTTGCTCTCAAGGCTGTCGAGGAGGATATTGTCCCTCCGACGATCAACCACGCTAGCGACGACGAAGATCCCGAGATCGACTACAAGCTGAACTTCACGTTCAACGAGGCGCAGCGTCGCCCCGTGCGTGCCGCCCTCTCCAATACCTTTGGCTTCGGCGGGCATAACGCCAGCGTGATCTTCAAGAAGTTCGCTAAGTAACCGCTCTCCCCCTCACGCTCTGGACGCAGTCGGATAAGGAACACGGACATCACCCCAAGCTCTATGATCACTAGGCTCGTTCAGAATGTACTCTCTAGGCTCTTTGGACTACGGTCCAAAGAGCCTTTATTGCATCTAGTCGAGGTGCTTGGCTTCGAGCCCCACGACCAGTCCTACTACGAGCTCGCCTTTAGGCATAGCTCGGTGAGCAGGACGGATGCGACGGGCTTCAAGCTCAACAACGAGCGTCTGGAGTTCCTCGGGGACTCTGTCCTCGCTACGGCGATGAGCCACTACCTCTATCTAGGTCACCCGACCTGGGATGAGGGGCAGCTGAGCAAGCGCCGAGGAGCCCTCGTCAAGCGCGCAGTGAACAACGCCGTAGCGCAGCGTATGGGGCTAGACCGTATGCTCCAGATCCGTCGTGAGGCGCGTCATGGGAGTGCCGATATCTATGGCAATACGTTGGAGGCTCTGATCGGGGCGATCTTCCTAGATCGAGGATACACGAAGGCCGAGGAGTTCGTCCATCACCGGGTACTCCCCCTCTTCATAGAGCTGGAGCAAAGCCTACGGGAGCAGACGACGAACTACAAGTCCCTCCTGCTGGAGTGGACCCAGAAGCATCGTCTGAGCCTGGACTTCCGCATGCTACAGGAGCCCAAGCGCTCGGGAGCCTCCTTTGTCTGCGGGGTTTATATCAGCGAACGCAAGGTAGGAGTCGGCATGGGGCTCAACAAGAAGGAGGCTCATCAGGATGCCGCCCATCGAGCCTTGCTCGCCCTCTGCGAGGCCGATGCCTCTGTCGCAGAGGAGCTGGGGCTCCGGCTCGAAGACCTCAAGCTAAGCTCTCCGAGCGAAGCTTAGGTTATCGCTTAGTCGGGAGACTAAGTAAGGGTTATCTGAAAAAAAGATAGCCGTAATGCAAAAATAAGTTGTTAGTTATACAGAAAAGAATTATCTTTGTGCTGTAATTGGTATACCCCTTAAAGGAAGGCTAACAAATAAAAGATTGCTTGGCTGGGGTAAAAGGATTCTTTCAGATCTAGCCTGTGTGAGGTTGCTTCAATGGTAATATACTTTGCACGGCTATAGCTATGCCTACGGGCAGGGGAATTCAGAGATGAGTTCAACTTTATAAAAGAATAACTATAGTAAGAAATTGTATGATGTTAAGAAAGGTATTAGTCGTCGCTGTATCTAGCCTACTCCTTGGACAGGGGCTGTGGGCTCAGAGCACGACCGACTCCGTCTACACTGTAGAGGTCAAGAACGCTAGCAAGTACAAGGTCGAGACGAACCACTTCGGTAGTAATTGGTTCTTCGGCATTGGTGCTGGTGCCCAGATGTACTTCGGTGATCACGATCGCCAAATGGAGCTCGTTGATCGCCTTACTCCTAACTTCGAGGCTTACTTCGGTAAGTGGTTCACTCCCGGTATCGGTGTGCGTCTCGGAGCTAACGGCTACAAGATCAAGGGACTCTCTGGCTGGACAGGGCACAAACTCTCTCAGCCTAACCTGAACCGAGGGAACTATCAGGGCTTCATCGTAGGGTGGGATCCTGCCCTCCAGCAGGGGAGCAAGCCCTACAGCAAGGCTAATGTAGGCTACCCCCTCTATGAGACCGAGATGAAGTACATCCACGCTCATGGGGATGTCATGCTGAACCTCACCCAGATGATCTGTGGCTACAATGAGCATCGTGTCTACTCGCTGATTCCCTACCTCGGTGTCGGGTTCGCTACCAGCCTAGAGCCAGCCTCTACGACGGGTCGCAACTCACACGAAGTGACCGGGAGCTTCGGTGTGATCAACCGCTTCCGTCTGAGCAGTGCTTGGGATATCAACTTCGATGTCCGTGCTGCCTACACGGGGGATCACTTCGACCAGGAGGATATCTCCGCTCAGCCTGACAAGCGCTACAACTACTACGCCGGCTCTGGTAGCTTCGGCGAAGGTCTGCTCACGGCTACCCTCGGTATCAGCTACAACTTCCCCCGCCGTGGTTGGGATCGTAGCACGGTCACCACGATCCGTGTCAATGAGCAGGTCCTAGAGAACCTACGTGGCCGTGTCAATGAGCTACAGTCCCTCAACGACGACCTTCGTCGTCAGCTCGAGGAGGCTCTGAACCGCCCTGTCACCCCAGCTACCGTCACGACGATGCCTCTCCTGGTTACCTTCCCCATCGACCGCTGGACGCTGGCACACAAGGATCGTGTGAACCTCGGCTTCCTGGCAGATGCTCTGAAGGCTAACCCCAACCTCGTCTACACGGTCTCTGGCTACGCTGACAAGGGTACGGGTAGCGAAAAGCGTAACATCTTCCTCGCTCGTAAGCGTGCAGAGGTCGTCTACGACTGCCTCGTCAAGGAGTTCGGTGTCTCCGAGTCTCAGCTGAAGCTTGATTCCTTCGGTGGTGTTGGGAACCTCTTCTACAACGACCCCCGCTGCAGCCGCTCCGTCCTAACGAAGGTCGCAGAGTAACCTCTCTCCCAGAGCTCACGCTGAGGACGCTTGCCCCAGCGTGAGCCTCACAAAGGAACCACTATAAGGAATACCTCCCTCGTCAGTTCGTCGGCTAGTGCATAGTCCGGGGGTGACGAGGGAGGTTTTTGCTTATCCCTAGAGAACGTTATATCTTTGTAGCTACATGAAACATGCCTACTTGATCCTCGCCCGTAACCCGCTCGAGCTCATGAGGCACAGTCTCCCTAGTCTCGGCATCGCTCGGGGTGAAGACTCCATCCGCCCTGAGTGCTCGGGGTGTAGTCCGTCTAGTCTTAGGCACACGAAGTGGCTCATAGGCAACTCTGAGGGGTTGAGCAAGGTAAGACTAGGGGTGGTAGATAGCGGATGGTCACCAACAGCTCTGGGAGGCTCTAGGTATCCACGAGTATAGTATCATATCATAGACTGGACACCCATTTATATATAGACCAATGGATAGCAATACCCACCCACTTGTCTCTGTAGTCATCCCCATCTATAAGGCCGAGGCTACCCTCCCGAGCTGTATCGATAGCCTCATCGAGCAGAGCTATCGTCCTCTGGAGCTCCTCTTCGTGGATGACTGTAGCCCAGACCGAGGGGCCGATATAGTCATCGCTAGGACCCCAGAGCTTCAGGCAGAGGGGATACAGGTCAAGCTCCTTCGTCATCCCGTCAATCAGGGAGTAGCTACTGCTCGCAACACCGCCCTCGGGGCTGCGACTGGTGACTATGTCTATTCTGTAGATGCAGATGACGAGCTCTCCCCGAGCACAATAGAGCTCCTCGTGCAGCGAGCTCTATCAGAGCAATGTGACCTCGTGGGCTGTGAGTGGCTCCTCAAGCAAGGGACGAGTACCCGTCCTATGCCCCAGCCTGATGTCCATACAGGCCAAGAGGCTCTCGAGCAGTGCTGTCGGGGGCTGATGCGCTGGAACCTCTGGCTCTTCCTCATCAAGCGTTCCCTCATCGAGACCCCAGAGCCCCTACGCTTCCTCCCTGGGATGAATATGGGTGAGGATATGATGCTGATGGGGAAGCTCTTTCTGAGGGCGAGTCGCGTCTCCATTATCCACCAGCCACTCTATACCTACGTGCGTAATGACAGCTCCCTGACGAGCTCCTATACCCCCCAGAACTGGGAACAGGTGGATGCCAATCTCAGGGAACTCGAGCGCTACATCGAGCGTGAAGACAAAGGCTCCGAGGTGAAGGAGCTCCTACAATATCTCAAGCTTAACCTCAAGCTCCCCCTACTCATCACAGGCAAGCGACAGGACTATGATCGCTGGCTCTCGAGCTATACGGAGTCCCATCCCTTCATCGCCCGCAATAGCTCCATCCCCTTTCGTACGAGGCTCCTACAGCAGATGGCTGCCCGTCGGCAGTACTGGTTCGTGGTGCTCTACGACCGAGTCATCATGCAGTGGCTCTACAAACTCCTCTATCATTAGTGTCGGTCTATGTGGAAGCTCCTTAGGGTACTCCTGATCTCGGTACTCATCCTCTGCTCGTACTACTCATTCTCCTTCGCGGCCTGGCCGTCGGGTCCCAACACGAAGATGATCCTAGCGGCGCTGGGTCTCGTGTGGTTCCTCTTCGACTCGTGGAGGCAAGGACGGGGGCTCCCTTTTACTCCACTGATGATCGGAGGGGCGATCTTTGCTGGGGTCTACTCCATCATCAACCTCGCTTCAGTGGAGATCAATGCGACGGATGACTATAGCTATGTGAACTATCTGACGACCTTCTTCGTCTGGGTCTTCAGTATCTATCCTGCAATGGCGATGCTTCGCCTAGAGTATGGGCAGGTGACCTTCACACGTGTCGCCTATTATCTGGCGGGAGTTTCTGTCTTTCAGTGCATCAGTGCCCTCCTGATTGACAATATCCCAGAGCTGGATGAATGGAATACGTCCCTTGTCTATTACGAGGTCGATTTCATGGAGCGTATTGACCGCTTGCGTTGCTTCAGTACGTCGCTGGATATGGGTGGAGTACGCTTTGCCCTTGTCTTGGTCCTAATCGCAGGTTGTCTGGGTACAGATCGGAGGCTAAGAGCCAATACACCCCATGTCATCTATCTACTTCTTTCTTTCTTTATTATACTGGGAATTGGGTCAATGGTTTCGCGTACGACCTCCACGGGGGCAGCTATTGGCATCTTTATCTATGCCCTACAAAATTCCCTTGGCTCCTTGAGGGGATCCTCTAGCCCGAGTAAGATTATGCCAATCTTCGTGTCTGTGACGACCCTGATGATCGCTGTCGGGGTTTACCTCTACAACACGGATCCATACTATCATGAGCTTATTCGCTTTGCCTTCGAGGGGTTCTTTAACCTAGTCGAAAAGGGTGAATTTACGACGAGCTCTACTGAAGTGCTCAACTCTATGTGGCAGTGGCCGAAGGATACTCAGTCTTGGATTATCGGGACGGGTCTTTACGGACATTTCCTTTTCGGGACAGATATTGGTTACTGTCGCCTGATCCTCTACTCCGGCTTGACGGGTTTCGTGACCTTTGCCCTTTCCTTTGTCTTCTATGCCTATATGTTGGGTACGAAATACAGACCTTATCGCTGGATGTTCATCGCCCTCTGTGCTATGAGCTTCATCATCTGGGTGAAGGTCTCTACGGACATCCTAATGATCTATGCCTTCATGTTCTGGCTAAGGCCTGAGGATGACACGCTGATATTTAAGCAGGCTCAATCGTAATCACTATGAAGATCGTATACTGTATCCCAGCTACCTCCAACTCTGGAGGGATGGAGCGAGTCTTGGCAGGGAAGGCTAACTACCTATCTGCCCTCGGGCACGAGATCACTATTGTCACCACCGACCAGAGGGGTAAGGCACCCTTCTTTCCCCTGAGGGAGGAAGTCGCCCAGTATGATCTAGGGATCAACTATGATGAGAATAATGGTGAGGGCATCCTCTCTAAGCTCTGCTCCTACCCGGGGAAGAAACGTCGCCATAGGGCTCTCCTTACCTCACTCCTGCTAGAGCTCCGGGCGGATATCGTTGTCTCTATGTTTGGGGACGATGCTGACCTTCTCCCCTCGATCGCTGATGGGAGTAAGAAGGTGCTTGAATATCACTTCTCCAAGCTCAAGCGACTACAATATGGGCGTACAGGACTCTGGCGACTAGTGGATCGTATCCGTACCAAGCTAGATGAGCGTACCGTACGTCCCTATGATCGCTTCGTCGTCCTGACGAAGGAGGATCAAGGCTATTGGGGGGCATTACCCAATATATGTGTTATCCCCAACGCTCTCCCCTTTACGACCGATACCCCCTCCGACTGCAGTGCTCATCGGGTGGTCGCTGCAGGACGCTATGACTTCCAAAAGAACTTTGAGCTCCTCATCCGCCTTTGGGCACGCCTTGCCCCAAGCTTCCCCGATTGGGAGCTCTACATCGTAGGCGACGGGAAGATGCGATCCGAGCTGACGGCTCTGGTCTCGACCCTTGGGCTCACGGGCTCAGTCACTCTGGCTACCCCTACGCATCAGATGCAGGAGGTCTACCGGTCCTCCTCGGTCTATGCGATGACCTCCCGCTACGAAGGTCTCCCGATGGTACTCCTCGAGGCGCAGCAGATGGGTCTCCCGATCGTCTCCTTTGCTTGTCCCTGTGGCCCTCGTGATGTGATCACAGATGGGCGAGATGGGTTCCTCATTGAGCTGGGGGAAGAAGAACGCTTCGTTGCCGGGCTCTCCCGCCTGATGTCCGATGAGGAGCTCCGCCAGAGGATGGGTGCAGAGGCTCGTCAGGCCTCGCTCCGCTATACCGTAGATCAAGTGATGGCGCAGTGGATAGAGCTCTTCGAGGGGCTATATAAGGCCACTAGCAAATAGCTACTAGACGCAGATGAAACGCATTGTTATCTCCGCTGTGAATCTCCGTAAGGGGGGGACACTGACCATCCTCCGGCAGTGCCTCGCTTTCCTCTCAGAGTGGGCTCCGGGGGCTGGCTACGAAGTCGTAGCTCTTGTCCATCGTCAGGAGCTCGCGGACTACCCTAATATTCGCTATATCGAGCTCCCATGGGCGATCGACAGCTGGAGTAAACGCCTGTGGTGCGAATACCATACCATGGGGCGGATCTCTCGGCAGCTCCCTGGGGAGACGACTCTCTGGCTCTCCCTACATGATACCACGCCTAGGGTGCAGACTGAGCGTCAAGCCGTCTACTGCCAGACCTCCTTCCCCTTCATGAAGTGGAGGCTGCGAGACTTCCGTTTCGATCCCAAGATCCCCCTCTTCTCGATGCTGACCCGCTTTGCCTATCGGATCGGTATCCATCGTGACCGCTATCTGGTGGTGCAGCAGCGCTGGCTACGCGAGGGCTTTAGTCGGATGTTTGGGATCCCCTCGGAGCGGTTCATTGTCGCCCCGCCACCTCGCTCCCCCGCTGTTGCCCTGGAGGAAGGCTCCGACAGAGAGGATCGGGAGGGGAGACCTTTTACCTTCCTTTTTGCTTCTACCCCCGATGTACACAAGAACTTTGAACTCCTAGCCGAGGCCTCGCGCCTGCTAGAGCAAAGACTTGGCCAAGGGGTCTTCGAGACCGTCTTCACCGTCTCGGGGCAGGAGAATAAATATGCCTCTTGGCTTCGGGCGAAGTGGGGTGGGGTAGCGAGCCTTCGCTTTGCGGGCTTCCAGCCCCCCTCTGATCTACAGCGCCTGTATGCCAGCTCGGACTGCTTGGTATTCCCTTCACGCATTGAGACGTGGGGACTCCCGATCTCCGAGTTCATGCCCTACGATCGTCCTATGCTACTCTCCGACCTGCCCTACGCGCACGAGACCTCTGCTGGGGCTCGCCGAGTGGCTTACTTCGATCCCGATAATGCCGAGCAGCTGGCCACTCTGATGGAGAAGACTCTTCGGGAGGACAGCTCGCTCTTTGCTCCCAATGAGCCCCGCCCGACAGCGCCACCCACGGCGAAGGACTGGCAGGAGCTCTTCACCTTGCTCCTTAGCTAAGGTCACTCATCCCTCCTCTTCCAGCCCTACTGCTGAGGGGGCTCGATACAGCCTCCCCTAGGTATCCAAACCATTGCAGTCGGGGTTCCCCCGTTACCTCAGAAGGGGCGTCTCCTCTACTCCTATCTTCCGATGGAGAGTGCTGGAGCCCAGGAAGTAGGAGCCCCTCCTGAGGGTTCGTTACTTTACCTCTTAAATGCCACTGTCACAGAGGTAAGTGGACCTCCGAGGAAGCTCTCTGGTGGCATCTGTAGTATATTGTTAATAATTAGCAGTAAATTTATAGGGTCAAAGGCGCTCGATCATGCCCACCCCTCCCCCCGAGAAGCACCTAGTGGGAGAGGGCGTAGTCAGGCGGAGGCCCACTGCACAAATGGGAATAGAGTATGACTAGAATTCTACAACTGGGTAAGTTTTACCCCATCCATGGTGGTGTGGAGAAGGTCATGATGATCTTCACCGAGGGCCTTGACGAGCGAGGCTACTCGTGCGATATGCTCTGCGCCTCCCACGATGGGGAGGTGGATGATATAGTCCTCTCGGAGCGCTCCCGGATCATGCGTACCAATACGCTGGTCAAGGCTGCAGCGACGATGATTTCCCCCGAGATGATCTTTCGTCTCAGACGTATCTGCCACCGCTATGACCTCATCCACATCCATCACCCGGATCCGATGGCCACACTCGCCCTATGGCTCTCGGGATACAAAGGTAAGGTCGTGCTGCACTGGCACAGTGACATCCTCAAGCAGAAGTTCCTGCTCAAGCTCTTCATGCCCCTACAGAAGTGGCTGATCCGCCGAGCAGACCTCATCCTCGGTACTACACCCGTCTACGTCAAGGAGTCCCCCTTCCTACAGCATGCACAGCACAAGACGGGCTTCCTACCTATCGGGGTAGACCCTCACCCCTGGCTCGCAGATGAGATCGAGACTATCCGGGAGCGCTATGCAGGGAAGAAGATTATCTTCAACGTTGGGCGCCTAGTCCCCTACAAGGGCTACCACCACCTCATCGACTCGATGCGCCTACTCAGCGAGGACTACGTCCTACTGATCGGCGGCGATGGTCCGCTCCGGGGAGAGCTCGAGGAGCAGATCAAGCGCCTAGGCCTTCAGGATCGGGTAGAGCTCCTAGGCTTCATCCCTGGTAAGCTCAAGCCCGCCTACTTCGCTGCCTGCGACGTCTTCTGCCTCAGCTCCATCCTCAAGACAGAGGCCTACGCTATCGTCCTCATCGAGGCGATGTCCCTTGCTCGCCCCGTGATCGCCACTAAGATCCCTGAGTCGGGAGTCTCGTGGGTGAATGCTGACGGAGTCTCGGGGATTAACGTCCCCATAGAGGACAGTGCCGCTATGGCGGAGGCCATACGGACGATCTGCGAAAACCCCGAGCTGTGGGAGAAATACAGCCGAGGGGCACGAGCACGCTTCTACGACGTCTTCACGAAGGACGAGATGATCAATAACTTGATCGAGATTTATACAGACCTACTAAATAATAGTAAAGAGAGAAAATAGAGCATGAACATCTTTGAGCGCGTAATCAAGCGAACATTCGACTTCTGGCTAGCCCTAGGGTCTCTGATCTTCTTCTCCCCTGTGATCGCTATCATTGCGATTCTGATCCGTCGAGAGGAGCCGGATGGAGACATCATTTTCCGTCAGGAGCGTATTGGCTACAAAGGAAAGCCCTTTATCCTGTATAAGTTCCGCTCCATGCGGATGGATGCTGAGAAGGATAACAAGCCCCAGCTCTACCAGGATGGCGATAGCCGTCTGACAAAGATCGGGGCATTCATCCGAGCCCACCACCTCGATGAGTTCCCCCAGCTGTGGAATGTCCTCAAGGGGGATATGGCTTTCGTCGGGCCACGTCCCGAGCGCAAGTACTTCATCGATCAGATCATGGAGCATAACCCCGACTACGTTCGCCTCTATGCCCTTCGTCCAGGTCTATTCTCCTATGCGACGCTTTACAATGGCTACACGGATACGATGGAGAAGATGCTGAAGCGTCTGGATCTAGACCTAGAGTATCTGGATAACTACTCCCTGTGGTTTGATGTGAAGATCATCTTCCTCACAGCCTTTTCAATTATCTTCGGTAAGAAATTCTAAGATGGGACACTACCCTACAATGGTAAAAAGAATACTCCAGTCGACGGCCCTCACGGCAACCTTCGTCGGCATCCTCGCCCTCTCCTCCTGTGACTCGGCTCAGCGTACCGTCTATCTCAAGGATGCTGAGGCCGCACAGACCTATGGTGTGAAGTACGATAGTGGCCTCGTGATCCAGAAGGGCGATAAGCTCGGCATCACCGTGAGCAGCCTACGCAACCCAGAGCTTGCTCTCCCCTTCAACGCCAAGTCCCTTACCGCTGGAGGTAAGACCCTGAGTACCCTCCCGACGCCCTCCCTGCCCGAGGGTGTCAATGAGCCGAAGTCTCCCGACGCCCAGCTCTCCTACCTCGTAGATACGAACGGCAACATCCAGTTCCCCGTCCTCGGATCTATCCAGGTGCAGGGGATGACCCTCGATCAGGTGAGCGAGATCATCCGTACACGCCTAGTGGCAGAGAAGTATCTCGTGGATGCTCATGTGGTGACGAAGTTTGATAACCTCAGGGTAATGCTCCTCGGGGCCTTCATGGCTCTGACCTCCTTCAATACGAATGCTACGAGTCTCACGGACCGAGGATCTTTCCATCTGGATAATCCGCAGACAAATATCCTTGAGCTCATCTCTCGGGTGGGCGGACTGTCGGAGCAGGCCGACTTCGAGCGTGTGAGCGTCATCCGTCGTGTGGGCAACCAGTATGCTTACTATCGACTGAATATGCTCTCGAAGGACATCTTTGACTCCCCAGCCTTCTACCTGCAACAGAATGATATCGTCTACGCAGAGTATAAGTATCAGAAGAAGGATGATGAAGCCAAGCTCCTCTCCACCATCACCTATGTGACCTCCGCCCTCTCTACCCTAGTGACGGCGATGGCACTAGTCACCATCCTCAAGAAGTAACGATATGGCAAGTAATCAAGAGACCGCCTCTCGCCAGACTGCCGATAGGGGGGTAGATATCAATCTCGTCGATATCTTCTTCTACCTCGTACGCTTCTGGTACATCTACGTCCTCTCCATCGGGCTCGTACTTGCCCTCGCCCTCTACCGTATGGCTCGCCAGCCCTACGTCTATGAGACGAGTGTCAAGGTCTTCATCAAGGACGCTACTCAGCGCTCGATGGTGGATGCCGATATGATGCGCTATATGCGCAACGTACGCCTCAATATGGACAACGAGATGCTCCAGATCGCCTCCCGACAAGTCCTGGAGCGTGCGGTGCGGATGGTTCATGCGAACGTCTTCTATCAGGCTCCCTCTGGCCTTCGGAAGATAGAGCTATACAATACAGCTCCCTTCGCCATGCATTTCCTCGATAGCCTAGACCGTGAGGTCAGCTACGAGGTCTCCTACAAGGATCCCCAGCATGTCCTCCTCACCGTAGAGGGTCGGGGCGAGCAGCATGAGGTCCCTGTCGATGTCCCTGTGCGTCTGGGCTCGACTCGCTTCATTATCGAGCCACATGCGGGCTTCTCTTCTCCCTGGAAGCATGAGGTCATCACCGTCCAGCGCTACCCAGTCGCCGACATTGCCCGCTACTATCAGCATTCGATCGAGGTGACCCAACCCGAGGCCAAGGCTTCCTCGCTCACGCTGAGCCTACGCGATCACACCAAGCAGCGTGCTCTGGATATCCTCAAGGCGCAGGTGGCTGCCTACAACCAAGAGGAGGTAGAGATGCGTGGCCAGATAGCTATCAATACGACCAACTTCATCAATGAGCGTATCGCTATCCTCACCAAGGAGCTCGGTATCGTAGAGGGTGAGATGGAGGACTTCCTGATGAAGAACCGTACCCTCGACTTCGAGGGCAAGGTCGGGCAGTACAACACCCGTTCGATGGACTCGGAGGTAAAGGTCATTGAGCTCCAGGCTCAGCTTCGCCTCGTCTCCTACATGCTCTCCTACCTCAATAGTCCACAGAAGCAGGGCGAGTACCTCCCCCTCAATATCGGTATCTCCGATCCCAACCTCGACACCTACATCGCTAAGTACAACCAGATCAAGAGCGACCGGGATCGTCTCGTCAAGGCCTCTGAGGGGAGTGTCGCCAACCCCGTCATAGCAGAATATGACCATGCCCTAGCTCAGATCCGTAAGGAGGCAAGCGAAGGCCTCAATCAGTATGCGATCGCCCTCAATACTCGACTCAGAGATCTGCAGGGGACGCAGTCCTCGCTCATCTCCCAGCTCCCTGACGTCTCGAATAAGGGACGTGAGAAGGCGGAGCTCGACCGACGGATCGCTATCCGGGAGCACCTCTATACCGAGATGCTCAACAAGCGTGAGGAGTACACCCTCATGCAGGCGATGACGCAGGACAGCGCCTATATCCTCGATATGAACGATGCACCTGCCCCTCCGGTGAGCCCCAACAAGCTCCGGACAATCCTCCTAGCCTTCCTCATCGGGCTTGCCCTACCGACCATCGTGCTGATCGTCCGTCTGCTGGCTGACAACAAGGTGCGTAGCCGCAAGGACATCCTCGACCGCCTCACCATCCCCTTCCTCGGAGATATCCCCAAGGAGGAGGTTACGGGCAAGGGACTCCCTCGTGGGGTGCGTGAGCAGGGCGCAGACGAGACCTCCGAGTCCTTCCGTGTGCTGCGTGAGAACCTCCGCTTCATGATCGGTAGCGGTGATCACCCTGTCAAGAAGCTTATCTTCACCTCCTTCGGCGAGGCTGCAGGTAAGTCCTACGTCTCCTACAACCTCTCTAAGACGCTTACCTTCGCCGGCAACACCGTCGTCATCGTAGACCTTGACCTGCGCAAGGGGACGCTTTCTCGTCGAGCACACGTCTCGGGCAAGGGAGTCTCGGAGTACCTCATCGACAAGGATCTACCTGTAGACAAGATCATTCACACCGATCCCAACTATAGTAAGCTCTCGATCATCCCTGCTGGGGCGATCCCCCCGAACCCCGCTGAGCTCCTCCTTGGCCCCCGCCTAGAGCAGCTCGCTGAGGAGCTCTCCCAGCGCTTTGACTTCGTCGTCTTCGACAACGTGCCCTTCGGTAGCGTGGCCGACTCGGCGATTGCTAACCGTATCGCCGACCTGACGATCTTCGTCCTCCGTGCAGCCCGTATGGACAAGCGTGCCCTCCCCGAGCTACAGCGTCTCTACGACCAGGGGATCCTGCACAATATGTCCATCGTCCTCAATGGTGCGAGCGAGAGTGCACATGGCTACGGCTATGGCTATGGTTACGGCTATGGCTATGGCTACGGCTACGGGACGAAAAAGAAGAAGAGCCTCCTACGTCGCCTAGGCATCAAGTAGTAGGCTGCTCTGCTCCCCCAAGCGTATGTCTATCCGCCGAGTATCCTCCGACTATAGGTCTCCCCATCCATCCCGGGATGGATGGGGAGACCCTACCCTAGTCCTCTGCTCGATGTGTCAGAGGAGTACGGTGCCTAGTCGGGGTGCTTGCTATCCCTCCAGACTGAGATGACTCAGGACGCTCCCCTGCTGTCTGTCATTATCCCCGTCTATAATGTCGCACTCTACCTAGAGCAGTGCCTCAGCTCGATCCTCTCGTCTGGCTATCCAGAGCTCGAGGTGATCGTCGTAGATGATGGCTCGACAGATAGCTCTCCCTCGCTCTGCGATACTTGGGCGGAGCGAGATCCCCGCCTCAGGGTCATCCATCAGCCCAATGCGGGACAGTCTGCTGCACGCAATCGTGCGCTCTCAGAGATGCGAGGCGCATACTTTACCTTCGTGGATGCAGATGACTGGGTCGCCCCCGAGGCCTTTGGGCTGGGGATCACTTACCTAGAGGAGCACCCCGAGACGGGGGTGGTAGAGCTGGGCTATGCCGAGGTCTCTCCTTCGTCCCAGCAGGTACAGCCTCGGCTTCGGGCGAGCCAGAGCCTCCCCGCACGGGAGGCCTTAGGGCTCTTCGCTCGCATGCAGGGACCTCTGGGGATGCCGTGGGGCAAGATATTCCGTACCGCTCTGGCGGGAGGACTTCGCTTCCCTGAGGGACGTATCTATGAGGATACTCCCTATGTCTTCCAGGCTCTGAGCCTCGCAGGACAATACTATTATATGGCCGAGATAGGCTATTATTATCGGGTAGGACGACCGGGGAGCTCTACAGAGCATTGGGACGGACGTCTGGTATGGCTCTTTGACAACCTACTGGACCTATGCCCTCTCCTCTCTACGAAGGCCCCAGAGCTCCTACCCTATTTGTACCAGACGCTGCTAGAGCGTCTCCTGATCTTTGTCCTCTGGGCTGATCGGCATAGAGCCTCAGCCCCAGAGCTACTCCTACTATTACTCCCTTATACCAAAGTGCTACGGCACAGACCGCTACTCCCTATGTCGCTGACGGCGCAGCTACGAGCTAAGCTCTTCGTCTACGCTCCGAAGCTTTTTCTCTTGATGAAGCGGTTCTGTGGCTCTCACAGCTAAAGACAAAAGACAATGGACGGACAACTCATATATTGCATTGCTTCGGAGCATATCGTGCTCTATACGCCTGCTCCTGAGGTCACGGCTAGCCTATTGCCGAACTATGAGCCCTTCCGCGTGGCGGAGCTCCCTGTGGGTGTTGAGCCTCTCTTCACGTTCACGGGTAGTGTAGACCTAGATACCAAGAAGCGTATCGCTCTACTCGAGGACAAGACCTCCGATGGGGTACGGGCACAGGTCTATCACACGGATGATAGACAGCTCCTGCTGGAGCTCACTATTGACCGCCGTCATCAGGCGCTGTGCGTGGATCGCTCTTGGCGAACGATCGTCTCCGACGTCCTGCTGGATGATCCCTCGGCTGCGATCTTCATCAATAGGCTCATCATGATTGCCTTTGGGGTCGCTGTGGCTCCACATCGTACGCTCAAGATGCATGCCTCGGTCACGGTGCTGAATGGCCAAGCCTTGCTCTTCCTCGGCGTGAGCGGTACGGGGAAGAGTACGCATAGCCGTCTCTGGCGCAAGTTTGTCCCGGGGGCGACGCTCCTCAATGATGATGAGCCAATCGTACGTGTCCTAGAGGATGGCGAGGTACGTGTCTATGGCTGTCCTTGGAGCGGAAGTACACCCTGCTACAAGAACGAGTCGGCACGTGTCAAGGCCTTCGTCTACCTCTACCAAGCACCCGAGAATAAGCTCTCTCGTCTGCGAGGGCGGGATAGCTTCGATGCGATCTACTCTTCCTCGGCCTTCCTACACTCGGACAAGGTGCGTCACCTAGCGATGTTTGACACGGTAGCTGACGTGCTGGAGCGTATCCCGGTCTACCGCCTAGACTGCCGTCCGGACGAGGAGGCTGTCTCGCTCACCCGTCAGCTCCTGGACTAAGCTCATAGGACTCATGAGCGATACGCAGCGTACGGACACTAGACGCTCCTCGCTCGTCGTAGGGGCGGACGAGTTCTTTCGTGAGATCCTATCCCGCCTAGCCTCTGGCAAGCGGGTGAAGATACGTGCGAAGGGCTCCAGTATGCTCCCACTCATCAGAGACACTCGGGATACGATCGTCCTCTCTGCCCTCAGTGGGGACTCGATCCAGGTGGGTCGTCTCCTACTCGTACGTATCCCTCAGGGCTATGCTCTTCATCGGGTCGAGCGTATAGAGGGGCATATCATCACCCTGAGAGGGGATGGCAATCCCTACCAGAGGGAGCAGTGCACCCCCGATCAAGTCCTCGCTGAGGCGACCGCTATACTACGAGGAAAGAAGGTGATCGAGCTAGGCTCTCGTCTCTGGTGGTGCTACGAGCACCTATGGCCTAAGCACAACTTCATCCGTCGCCTCTGTCTGGCACTCTATCGCCGTACGCTCCTTCGCTGGGGCTATTGAGGCTCTTCCCCTAAGACGACTATACAGCAAGGGCTGCACTCCTATACGGAGTGCAGCCCTTGCTGTATAGTCGCGCTCTAGCGTCTAGCGGTCGTGGCGTAGCGTGATTATTGTCTATGGGGGCTTGCTCGCACTCCTTGCTATCGCATGGGTTGCAGAGCGGAGGCTAGGGCGGTAGCGGCGTTCTCGCCGTCGATAGCTGCCGAGACGATACCCCCTGCGTAGCCTGCACCTTCGCCTGCGGGGTAGAGTCCGTCGATGAGGATGTGGCGGTAGTGCTCCCTATCTCGGGGGATACGAACGGGTGAGGAGGTACGACTCTCTACGGCGATGAGCTGCGCCTCTTCGCTGATGAAGCCCCGTGTAGAGCGGTCGAAGGCTCTGAAGCCCTCTGCCAGTCGCTTCGTCACGAATTCTGGCATCCACTCATGGAGGTTGCCCGAGGTGAGTCCCATCGTATAGGAGGTAGAAGGTAGGGTGCTGGAGGCTCGACCCTTCAGGAAGTCTGTCATTCGCTGGGCTGGGGCACGGAGCGAACGTTCGGCAGCGAGGTAGCTCCTACGCTCCAGCTCCTCACACCAGTACATGAGGGCAAGGGGAGAATGGAGTTCCTCTACCGAGATCCCCGTCTCAGGGATGTCCTCGGGGTGAAGCTCTACGACCATCCCTGAGTTGGCCCAGCGAGAGCCTCTATTGGCGGGGGACATCCCATTGACGACAGTCTCCTCGGGAGCTGTCGAGGCGGGCACGATGAAGCCCCCTGGGCACATGCAGAAGCTGTAGACGCCACGTCCTGCCGACTGAGCCTTGTAGACATACTCTGCCGCTGGTAGCCACTTCCCTCGTCCCTCGGGGCTGTGGTAGCGGATCTGGTCGATGAGCTGCTGGGGGTGCTCTAGGCGCACACCTACGGCGATAGGCTTAGCCTCGATGAGCACTCCTGCCCGATCTAGGTAGCGGTAGACGTCTCGTGCCGAGTGCCCTGTGGCTAGGATCACGGGACCCATAAAGCTCTCGCCCGTGGCCGTGAGGATGCCTCTTACCTTGCCCCCCTCTAGGATGAGCTCTGTCATGCGACAGCCGAAGTGCACCTCACCCCCTGAGCCGAGGATCTGCTCTCGCATCCTACGGATGATCACGGGGAGCTTGTCTGTGCCGATATGAGGGTGGGCATCGATGAGGATCTTGGGGTCAGCTCCGAAGCGGCAGAAGACACGCAGGGTCTTCTCCACACTCCCTCGTTTCTTGCTCCGTGTATAGAGCTTGCCATCGGAGAAGGCTCCTGCCCCGCCCTCGCCGTAGCTGTAGTTGCTCTCGGGATCAATCACCCCCGTCTTAGCTAGAGTGGCTAGGTCTCGTCTGCGCTGCATCACATCCTGCCCTCGCTCCACGACGATGGGGCGCACACCTAGCTCTATGAGCCTAAGCGCGGCAAAGAGTCCACAGGGGCCAGCCCCTACCACGACCGCTGTCGGGGCGGAGGAGACATCGGGGTAGACCAAGTCCTCGAAGGTATCTATGCAGGGCTCCTCCCCCGTGAGATAGACCTCGACACCTAGATTGACCAGGATACGACGCTGGCGAGCGTCGATATTGCGTCTGCGTATCTGGATCGAGGTAATATCCTCGGTAGGGATAGAGAGCTGGCGAGCGACCTCCTCTCGGATGCGTGCGTCAGATGCTGCGACCTCGGGGGTGAGGGTAAGCTGGAGCGTAGTCATTTCGGGTAGGGGAAAGAGCCTTGGGGGGAGGCCTTGGTCAAGAGGGTAGAGAGGAGAATAGGAAGGCCTTACTTGGCCTTCCTATTTCTCTTGTAGAGGTAGTAGCCGATACCTGCGACTACGAGTAGGGCTACGATCCCCAGCCCGATAGCGGAGCTGTAGCGCTGGATGGTCTCTGCGAAGAGCTCGGGGGGGACGGTCCTGCCGATGAACCACCCGAGTAGGGCGAGGACGATGTTCCATGCCCCGGCACCGATCGTCGTATAGAGCAGGAAGCGCCCGACGGGCATCTCCGCTAGACCTGCTGGGATAGAGATCAGCTGGCGGATACCGGGGACGAGACGACCTACGAGGGTGGAGGTCACTCCGTTCTTGACGAAGTACCCTTCGGCCTTCTCTACCTTCTCTGCCGAGAGGAGGCATAGGCGCCCCAGGCGGGAGGAGGCGAACTTATACACGATCGGGCGACCTAGATAGCGGGCGAGGTAATAGTTCACCAGCGCACCGATGTCTGACCCGAGGGTGGCGAAGAAGACGACGAGGAAGATATTCATCTCCCCCTGCGCCGCCTTATAGGCTGCTGGGGGTACGACGACCTCCGAGGGGAAGGGGATGAAGGACGACTCGATAGCCATGAGTATCGTTACCCATAGGTAGTCGAGATGGTGGAGTATATCCTGAATGAAGCCTAATGATTCGAGCATACTATATTCTAGAGGACGAGTGGAGGACTACTTATTGACCTTCTTCCACGTATCCTTGAGCGAGACCGTACGGTTGAAGACAAGGTGATCGGGGCGGCTGTCAGGGTCAAGGCAGAAGTAGCCGATACGCTGGAACTGGTAGTACTCCCCGAGCTGTGCCCCAGCGAGGAAGGGCTCTATGCGACAGCCCTTGACGACCTCGAGTGACTCGGGATTGAGTAGCTCCGAGAGCTCCTTGTCCTTGATCTCCGAGGGGTCTTCATCGGTGAAGAGGCGGTCATACAGACGTACCTCAGCCTCCACGCTGTCCGTGGCGGATACCCAGTGGATGGTACCCTTGACCTTGCGGTTGCTCTCGGGGCGTCCGCTTAGCGTCTCGGGGTCGTACTCGGCATAGACCTCTACGACATTGCCCGCCTCATCACGCTTGCACCCGGTGCAGCGTACGATGTAGGCGCTCTTGAGGCGCACCTCCTGCCCGGGGGTCATGCGGAAGTACTTCTTAGGCGCATCCTCCATGAAGTCCTCGGCCTCGATGTAGAGCTCTCGGGAGAAGCGGATGGTGTGGGAGTCGGAGTTGGGATCCTCGGGGTTGTTGAGGAAGGCCATATCCTCCGTCTGTCCCTCGGGGTAGTTCGTGATGATGAGACGTATGGGGCGCAGGACGGCAGAGCCACGTAGAGCACGGCGGTTGAGATCCTCACGGACAGAGTGCTCCAGCAGGGCGACATCGATCATCCCGTCGTACTTCGTGTAGCCGATGCGGTCGATGAAGCCACGTATGGACTCGGGGGTGTAGCCACGACGACGTAGCCCGCAGATAGTAGGCATACGGGGGTCGTCCCATCCCGAGACGAAGCCCTCCTTGACGAGCTGTAGGAGCTTGCGCTTGCTCATCATCGTGTAGGTGAGGTTCAGGCGGTTGAACTCGTACTGGCGTGGGCGGTAAGGGCCATCCTGACCCGGCTCGACCTGCTTCAGTAGGTCGATGAAGTAGTCATAGAGTGGGCGGTGTACGACGAACTCCAGCGTACAGATCGAGTGGGTGACACCCTCGAAGTAGTCGCTCTGGCCGTGGGCGAAGTCGTACATCGGATAGACGTTCCACTTCGTGCCCGTACGGTGGTGGGGGACCTTGATGATGCGGTAGATGATCGGGTCTCGGAAGTGCATGTTGGGCGAAGCCATATCGATCTTTGCCCTTAGGATCATCGAGCCCTCCTCCAGCTCCCCGGAGTTCATCCGACGGAAGAGCTCTAGGCTCTCCTCACGTGGGCGGTCACGGTAGGGGCTCGCCACACCGGGGGTGGTAGGGGTACCCTTCTGCTGGGCGATCTGCTCGGCAGTCTGCTCATCTACGTAGGCATGGCCAGCTAGGATGAGCTCCTCGGCGAAGTGGTACAGCTGATCGAAGTAGTCCGAGGCATAGAACTCTGCACCCCAATGGAAGCCCAGCCACTCGATATCCTCACGGATAGCGTCCACGTACTCGACATCCTCCTTGGTGGGGTTGGTGTCGTCGAAGCGTAGGTTACACACTCCGCCGTACTTCTGAGCGATGCCGAAGTCCATGCAAATGGCCTTGGCGTGACCGATGTGCAGGTATCCGTTGGGCTCGGGTGGGAAGCGGGTCTGTATACGTCCGTCGTGCTTCCCTTCGCTGAGATCGCGCTCTACGATCTGCTCGATGAAGTTCAGGCTCTTCTTCCCTTCATCTTCTATTATGGTCGTGACCTCTCTCTCTGTGGTCATAGTCTTCTTATCGTTAGTGGGTGAAATGATTATACCAACAAAAATACTATAAATCTGTATCCTAAGTGTGATTTGCCCTCCCTAAGACACCCATTCTGCGTTACCCATAGTCCCCCTCTCCCTACGCCTCTATTCCCCTTCTTCTCGTCTTACTACATCGCTTCCCCCTCTTAACGGTAATTGAGCCGACCACTCTCGTGTGGGCTATTCACCCACCCAATGGCTTGGCGAACCCCTTGGTCTTCCATGCAATATCGCTGCTTGTGCTCACGTCTAAATGGGCTCTGTGACGAAGGTTACTAGAGGGGTGAAACGCTCTTACCGAGAGCGCAAGTGCGTTCTCGGTAAGAGCGTCACAGCGTTCTCGGTAAGAGCGTCTTCGTCACCTATGTAAGGTGATTGATACGCTCTTACCGAGTCCTCTCCTTGGTCTCTTGATATCCCGTGGGTGGGTCTCTCGGAGAGTGCGTTGCGGTTGGGTAGGGGAGAGGGCTTTGGAAGGGGCGGTGTCTGGAGTCTTTGCCCCTCTTCCTGCTCTTGGGGCGAGTCCACGGGTGCGGGGCTAGTTGGTCAAGGTGAGGCGCAGGGAGAGCCCATAGGCTGTCGTGGAGATGGGGAAGGAGTACGTGCTCACGAGTGGCACGTTGCGCATCCACTCGTAGTAGGCCTTGAGGGCGATGAGGCGGCTCAGCTCGTACTCGGCACTCAGTTCCGAGCGTGTGCTGGAGTGTACACACAGGGCTGACGCATGAAATCACTATAGTGCGAGGGTAAGGTCGTCAAGGTGTATATGCCGAAGATAGAAGTATACGTGTTCTAGTCTAGATATACCATGCGAATACCTCCTACCTAGGAGGGATGAGTATACACGTGTGTACACAACAGTATACACGCGTGATACACGCGTGTACACAACATCGCTCTAAGTATATCCTCTGTAGGGCTCGCTTGTATGTCTGTTTCATGGGGATAATGCCTAGGATCTTTAGGAATGGGCTAAGGCTCCCTGGGATATGAAATGGTACCCCCGAAGATCCAAAGGCAGGAGTGCGAGCGAGATCATACGTCGACCCTGAGTGTACACAGAGGATGGGGCTATGTTGGATGAAAATATGTTACATTTATGGTTGCAAAGCCTTCGTTATCAGACCTAGCCTCTGTTCACCCCGATGTTGTCGGATGTGAGGGCGAGGGCGTTGTATGGTAGAATATGTTAGATGGATGATGACTACGATTAGGGCTAAAGAAGCTTGGTTACGCAAGGCTTCGCGGGCTCTTTCCTAGATGGTATCAATCAGATGCTCCCTAGCCAGGCACTCCCTTTTCTGCTGAGGGGGGCGCTCCCTCATTCAGAAGAGTAATAAAACTATTTCTCATCCTAATTCATCACGATATGAACAGAAGAGTTTACGCCACTATGGCTCTCATTGGGCTTAGCCTCTTTGCTCCCTCTTGTAAGCAGAGAAACGTCGGGCCAGACCCCGACCCCGGGGTAGACCCTAACGCCCCCAAGAATATCCGAGAGGTGACCGCCCTCCTTCGATCTGCTGGTCACCTAGACGCTCCTAGCGACGCAGAGACCGGACTCAAGGTCAAAGAAGGCTCAAGAGAGCCCGTAGGGAGTGCTGTGGAGTATAGGCACCTTGTCGGACAAACTAGGCTAGTCAAGAGCCGTAAGTTCTCCCAGAAACTAGACTATAGCTTCACCCAGACCTCTGATGAGTATGCCATACTAGACCCTTGGCCCTCTGTGATGTGGCCGGGCTGCCTCATCCAAGGCAACTCCATCCGAGGCAATAGTGTCCCCAACGCAATCCCCATCATAGAGAAGCGTAAGCCTGGACGTATCATGCTTCAGGTCGTCTCTGGAGAGAGCCGAGAAGATAAGTCGAAGCCAGAGAACTTCTATACTGAGGTGCAGAAGATGCAGGAGACGGATGTCCTAGATGCCCAAAATGAGCTACTACGTAGACACATGCAGAGCGGTACTCCAGCCAGCGTCTCCTACACCATGGAGATCGTACATAATATCAAGGAACTCGCCATTCATACAGGGCTGGACGTAAAGAAGGTATTTGCTAAGATACAAGCCTTCGCTGGCTCGGAACTCAGATCCAACAAGAGCTATGTGCTGGTGAAGCTCTACCAGCGCTTCTTCACGATGAGCTATCAGGATCCCGATATGGGCTTCTTGGGAGCTTTCACTCCTGATATACAAGCCTATGAGCTCGAGCCCTTCACGGGGCCAGGTAACCCTATCTGCTTCGTATCCTCAGTCTCCTACGGTCGAGTGTACTATCTCCTCTATGAGAGTGATAGGGAGGAAGAGGCACTCTATGCGGGCCTTCACTCCTACTTCGCAGGCTTCGCCGTCAATGGGGACTTCAAGAAGAATGAGATCGTCGAGAGCTCTCGTGTCAAGATGCTCCAGCGTGGAGGTGATGCCGAGGCGGGTCTCAAGGCTGCACTCAGTGGTAACCCAAAGGATATCGCTGACTTCATCCTCCAGGGGGCTCGGTTCTCTACTCAGAATGTCGGGGCTCCGATCTCCTTCACGATAAAGCATCTCTACGACAACTCCCTCGTGAGAATGCACAACACGCTAGAGTATTCCTACAATAAAACAGAGTACCTGCCTGAGGAGAAGCATAACAACTTCGCTATCCGCCTGAAGGATATCCATACGGATGTCCATGGGATAGATGGTTGGGATCCCTCAAATCACGGAGAGATAAGTCTAAAGAAGGCCGAAGTCCGCTACTATCCCGTGAAGAGAGATAATCCCATAGCCTATCATACATTCTGGGATCCCCAAAATCGAGATGAGTCCCTCCCCAAGACCATTGGTATCAAGGGCGAGCGTTATATCCATGCTAATCGGATTATTCAGATGGATTGTGAGGATAAGTATGATCGTGTCACCCTCAGTCTGACCTTCGATGTCCACCCCTATGCCAAGAAGGGCGGGCATAAGGATACTGGGACATCCCCTGTATCGGTGACGATCGACCAAAACTTCCGTATGGAGAATGGTCAATGGTATGCCGAGGATGCTGCTAGCGGAAATAACTTTACCTCACCCTTCCACTACGTAGGGTTTAGACGAAAGTTTACCAATCTGATGGTATCTATCCAGGCTCACTATTCGGTCTATATCGATAATCATCAGATCCAGGGACAGCCAGCCCGGAAGTAGCCCTCTAAGAAGTAACCACTAGGAAAGAGGTTGCTGGTAGCCATATCCCTTATCGGCAACCCCCATATAACACTAAGGAGTGGGTCGCTATCCATATCATCGGATAGCGACCCACTTGTCTTTATGCCCCCGTCTTTATGTCCCCTGTCTTTATGTCCAATGGTGTCCAATGGGAGTCCCCTACATGGGGTGAGAGTGGAGCCTGGAGTCTTTGCCTCTCCTCCTACTCTTGGGGCGAGTCTACAGGGGCAGGGCTAGTTGGTCAGCGTGAGGCGCAGGGAGAGCCCATAGGCTGTCGTGGAGATGGGGAAGGAGTAGGTGCTCACGAGTGGGACATTGCGTGACCATTCGTAGTAGGCCTTGAGGGCGATGAGGCGACTGAGCTCGTACTCGGCACTCAGTCGGAGGCGAGTGTCCGCTAGCCCCGAGGTGGCTTGGGTGACTACCTCCTGGATACGGCGGATGAGGCTCTGGGAGCGACGATAGCTGTATTCGCCTCGTAGGGTCAGCCCCTTGGGGGAGGAGGGCTCGGCCTTCGTGCGTCGGGCTCGTCTACCCTTCGTGGGGGTAGGGTGGAGGAGCTGTCGTAGGTCGGCGATCTTGTAGCCAAGCCCTAGGCTTAGTTCGTTGGAGCTGGTCTCGATGATGCTGAAGGCCGAGAGGTTCAGCACCACCCCACGGCTTCGTCGCCACTGGGCACTCATCCCTAGCCCGTTGTTCCAGGTCATCTCTACCCCAATCAGAGGGAAGAAGCTCTCCTGTATAGCCACCGAACCGATGTCGAAGGCATAGCTGAGCTGGGTCGTCCCACTCCCCGAGCCATCCGAGGCAGGTAGGTGTCTGAGACCGAGCTGGTCGGTGTCCTCGCCTTGCCAGCCTGCTAGCGAGGAGAAGCCCCCCACGGTATAGGTCGCTCGGTAGGTATGGCGTAGGGAGATCGAGCGGAAGTGCTCCCTGAGTAGGGGGATACGGGTGAGCCCCGTGTAGTGGAGCGTCCAGTTGGGGAGCATCCCTGCGAGGGCTGGCAGGGCACGTAGGCTGACCCCATCCACCCCTCCTGCCTGAGAGTAGGCGGCACGGAAGGCGGGGATGAGTACCGCAGGGGCATTCTCCTCGAGCGGAGCGGAGGGCTGGAGGGAGGAGTAGAGGCTCTGCTGTCGCTGGGCGATCCGCCTGCGGTAGTCGAGGAAGCGGGCGAAGGGCTCCGAGGCATAGCCCGAGCGAGCACCTGGCGAGGCGAAGAAGCCCCTTAGCCCGATCGTCGTCATGGTGAAGTCTCCGCCATAGAGCCTTGGTCGCCCCGAGTACATGTACTGCACCTCGGTGCGGTCGGTGCGGGTATGGTTGCCCGAGAGGGTGATGGTGAGGTCCCTTAGGGGCTGGAGGGTAGCCCGAAGGTCATAGGTGACCGTACGTGTGAAGGCTGCAGGGGTGGGACGCTCTGTATCCAGCAGGAGATCGCCTCGCTCGGCAAGCTGGTCTACGAAGTCTGCATCGGTGAGCCCGAGGGCGAAGGCAAGCCCCGGGGTGAGCATACCTCCGGAGCGACCTTGTCCTCCGATGGCCTTGATATTGGGGAGGAAGCCCGGTAGGAGTGTTTGGGTCGTCGTGCGATAGGTGAGGGTCACATCCTTGAGGGAGGAGAGGGTGTAGACGAGGCGATCAAGTGCTTCGGAGAGGAAGCCCTGCTCCTCGCTCTGCTTGGGACGCTTGACCTCTGTCCCTCCCTTCCTCGTATCGGCCTGTGCCACATCCCGCCCATAGCGATCCTCGAGACGGCGCAGGTAGGCACTCTTGCGGTAGAGCTGGCGCAGGAGGAGCTGGCTGGAGCTCTCGATACTTCCCTGTGCCATGAGTGTATTCGCTACACGTATATTGGGATCTGGGACTAGGGCTCCACGATCCCAGCTGTAGCTGCTCGTATAGGAGAGCTGAGAGGTGAGGAAGCTCAAGGGGGCAATACGAGCAGTGGGGAGTTGCCAAGTGAGGGTCGTGCTCTGGGCATAGTGCAGCGGTGTCCCCCCCTCTCCGATGCTTCGCATGACGGAGTCCCGCCAGAGACGCCAGCCATCCGGGTTGAGGGCACGATTGACTTGCTGGTGGGGCTCCTCAATACGTGCATCCGTCCCACTGGAGAGCGTGAAGCTAAGCGAACTAGTAGGTGCCCAGCTCAGGCTAAGCTTCCTACTCCACAGGAACTGCTGGGCGAAGGTAGCAGGTATGCGACTGCTCGGGTCGTCGGTGCCGATACTGCGTAGCTGCTCCTCGTCATAGCTACGGAGCATCGTGCTCTGTAGGGAGAGGCGAGAGGGCCATAGGGAGAGCCCGTAGTCCCTGAGGAAGGTCGCCCAAGGACTCTGCCCACGGAGGGACTTGAAGGGACGTAGGGGTTGCCACGTCGGGGTATAGTCGTAGCTGGCGGAGGCCTGCCAGTCTAGGTGACGATTGTACTCGATCTCGGGGGTATGCTCCTCGGTGGTATTGTGCCCGAAGGATAGCGAGAGGTTGGCAGGGTCGTAGGGCATAGGCTCACGGGACTGGATGCCGACCGATACCCCCGAGAGGGAGAGCGCTCGGGTCTTCCGGTGGGTGATGGTACGCCTAAGGAGGGAGTCCCGTCGAGCACGAGGGAGTCCGGAGAGCGCCTCGGAGAGACGTACATCCTCGTCCGTGGGATTGTACTCGGGGGTCGTGACCTCGTCAGATAGGGTGTAGTAGAGGGGGATAGAGATCTTGGCCTGCTCGGGCAGGAGACGACCTAGTTCAGCCCCCGAGGAGAGGTGTATGCTGCGTCTGCTCTCTAGGCTTCGTGCGCCGAGGGGCTGGTCAATCGCTCCGAAGCCCGAGGAGATATACTGCGCACGGACGTTGGCTGAGCCTAGGTCAGAGAGTTGGAGGGCAGCCTGTGCATTGGCCGCCCAGCCCCCCTCCTCGTGGTAGTCGCCGACACGCAGCTCATTGACCCATACCTCCACGCTCTTCGTTATCCCTGAGGCATTGCGCACCCCGATGAGTATCGTACGGATGGAGGAGAGGGAGGGGCTACCTAGGATGGTGAGGGTGTGCTGTGGGTGCTCCTTGCTCGCTGTGGAGAAGGGCTGGTAGAGTGTCGCCCCTAAGCCCTGCTCTATGGAGGCGTTGCGTCGGCGCTTGAGGGCGATGAGCTGGTCGAGGGCGAGGTCGATGAAGTTCTCCGTAGGCCATACCCGCTCTCGGTCGGTGGGGTTCTCGGAGCTGTATCGTCCAGCAGGGGTGATGCGTAGGGGCAGGGAGTACTCGTAGTAGTTGCTCCGATAGTCTGAGCCTAGGCGCAGGAATAGGGTGAAGTCTCCATCCTCGGTAGGTGTCGTCTCACCCACCAGCTCCTCAGCATGGGCGAAGAGCTGGAGACGGCGGTAGCGACGTAGGTCGTAGTGAGCACTGCGGTAGACGGCACGAGTATCTCCCGAGGTGAGTCCCTGTAGGCGGATGGAGAGTGCCTGCTCATTCTGCTGTAGGCTCTGGCTCTGCTGGCTGTCTAGTGTCCTAGATACGCCGGGGGGGAGGACGTAGTTGATCGGCTCACGATCGCCATGTTCCTCGATATTTACGGAGGTCACAGAGAGGTCGCCTATGGGAGCGGGTGGTGTCTGCTCGTCCAGCTGACCCTCATAGGTGCGCCAGTCTCCACGTACCAGACGTAGAGCGCCGAAGCGTAGCTGTAGCTCCTCCTGACAGCCCGTGAGGTACATGCGCATGAAGCGTATGCTGCGCCAGTCTCGTGCCCCCCCGACTCGGGAGGTGAAGGAGCGCAGGGGTACCTTGAGCTGGAGCCAGCGTACCGAGGACTGCTGTCCATTGCGCAGGGTCACCTCGGCAGTACGCTCTCCGACGACGAAGCCTCGGCCGGGTCTTAGATCCTCGGGACGCAGCGAGATGCGGTACTCGAAGTAGCGATCCTGCTCATTGAGGCTATAGTCCCTATTGATGTCCTCGGTGTCGGGGCTGACGGTGCTGGCCTGGCTGTAGTCATCGTCTCGTGAGGCCTGAGAGTTGCCCTCTGTGCCGTTGTACCTCTTGTATCGCTCCAGGATAGGTAGGCGAGCGGCATCATAGTCTGCCCCTCGGTAGTGGTGGAAGTCGTCCCCCGCTGGGTCATTCAGTGGGCTGACGGGATCACCCTGCCATGCAGCCCGAGTGGCTGCGCTAAGGGTGCTACTCAGGGCAGAGAGGTAGGCAGCATAGGCGGGGTAGGTCTTCTCCTCCTCGGTAGAGAGTCCGTTGAGCCCTACGTCCTGTCGCTCACGTGCCCCAGCGGCATTGTCGAAGGCATAGCCCACACTCTGTCGTGTCGGGACCTTGCCCCAAGGGCCGTCCTCGGTGGCAGAGGGGGTGGGGAGGATAGGCAGGCCGTTCTCGAAGAACTTCCGTTCATCTCGTAGTATGTCCTCCGATATATCCCCGAGGTCTATGTACAGCGCTCCTGACTGGGGCGAGGCTCCGTGGACGTATGGATCCATCATCCAGAGCTCTAGGTACTCGATCCCCGCTGCCTCGAAGTCCGCGTGGTCGATCCTACGCATGATCCCCGCCCAGCTCTTCTCGGGCGTGCTTAGTCGCCCCGTGGGGAGGAGGGCAGAGGAGTTGAGGTTATAGGGGCCACGCTCCTCGGGGTAATAGCTTAGGGAGAGCGTCTGCAGGTAGCTGGCCTGGCTAAGGTTCTGATCACGGAAGGGGAAGAGCTCCCGTGTAGGGATCTCTCGGACGAAGTGATTGCTCACATAGTCGGGGTCGTTCCTAATATAGGCTGGTGTGAGGCTACTGCGCTCTCGTGTGAAGAGCGGGTCTATGGTGAACCAAGCGAGCTGTGCCCTTCGCTCGCCATAGCGTAGGTAGTCCGTAGGGGTGATCCCCGAGGGGATCATAGAGACGGGTGTGGAGGAGAGCTGCCAGGCATGAGGGCTCATGAGGTCGATCGTGCTACGTGAGCTCTCGAAGTCATCCAGCGAGCTGTAGCCCCGAGTATACTTGTCCTCGTAGTGTCCGGGGATGAGGTGGGCAAACTCCCCCGATAGGCTTAGCGAGGAGGGGGCTGTGTGCTCGACGAAGGGGAGCTTGTTCAGGAGCTTCGTGAGCCAAGGGGCTTGGCTCTGGTAGCTGAAGTTGAGCCCCCACATCGTATTGCGCATACTCTCTTCCTCGAGCCGTACCTTGGTCGTCAGAGGGAGCTCGGAGAGGTGCATGAGGGTAGCCCCGAGGCGGAGACTCCGAGAGAGCTGGTAGCTTAGGTCAAGCCCTAGTACCGTCTTGCGCTGCTGTCCTAGCCCCCCTTCGCCTTGCACGGAGGCCTCGATGGGAGTCTTGGTCTCTAGGAGCTGCTTATTGAGGATCTTCACGATCCCTGCCCCATAGTCTACGCTGTAGTCTGTGCCCTCTCGGAGGAGCTGTCCGCCTGCCATGACCCGCACCGATCCCTCTGCGACGCCTGTCGTCCCGAGGGAGATCTCCCCCTCGTTGGTCGCACGATAGGAGCCCCGCAGGCTGTACTTGTTCTTCTCTGCGAGCTGCTGTGCCTCGACTCTCGTCCTTTGGTAGAGCTCGGTATAGGCGTATTTGCTCGCCATACTTCCCCCACCCAGAGCCTGAGCGAGTGTGCCCCCGAAGGGCTCGACCGTAGGGAAGAAGATGAGCCCATCACGTGAGCGGATGGTGTAGCCCTCTACGAAGTCAAAGCGTCCATCCTGCCGTGCCTCCTGCCGACTATCCAGCCTGTCAAGGCCTAGGACAGAGAGTAGCCGCTGCCCACGGAGTGACCCCTCGGGCAGATAGGGCAGGGCAATCCCCGTAGCATCATCCCGATAGTAGACATCCAGGCGGAAGTCCGCCTGCTGGACATCCCTCACCCCAGAGCCTAGACTATAGACATTGCGCATCATCAGAGGCCAGTAGGGCGAGGTGGGGACGAGGTTGCTCCCCTTGAGGAGCTTGGCGAAGAGGGTCTCGGTGGAGCTGTCGGGGCGGTCGGAGGCAAACTCCCCGACACGATAGACCTGCCCCTGATAGGTGAATTCGTAGGCGACCGCTAGCACCTCATCGGGAGCGAGGGCAGCGGTGAGGCTCACATAGCCCAGCGTGGGGTGTAGGGTGTATTCGCTGGGCTCTAGCCTACGTGCGCTCTCGATACGCTCGTAGTCGGCGGAGGCGGTGTAGTCGGGGCTAAGGGCGGTGGTCACTCCCTCGATCTGTCTCAGCTCAGGGCGAAGGGTAAGGCTCTGGTAGAGGCTATTGGCAGGGTTGGCTGGTACGGGTAGCCGAGGGGAGCTCAGGCTGATATGTCCGTTGTGCAGTACCTCGGGCTCTCCGAGGTCGGTGAAGGCTAGGACATTGCGTGCGTCGTCAAACTGCCCTCGGCGGTTCGTCACCCACAGCTCTACACGTGTGATCTGTATCGCAGAGCGGACATAGGGGAGGGTACGTAGTGCCCCTTCGTAGTGCGAACGGAAGTACTCCGAGAGGAAAAAGTGCCGAGAGGCATCATAGTCCGAAGCCGAGATCTCGAAGGCCTCTGTCTGCCGTCCGCCACTGGAGGAGACCCGCCTCGTCTGGCTACGCTGCTGGCTCACGAGTAGATCCATCTGTAGGCGCCCCATCTGGAGCTGCGTGTGCATCCCGAAGAGTGTCCCCCCTCCGCTGATGAGGGAGTTCCTCGGGGTCATCGAGACGTTCCCGACCTCGATCAAGCGAATGATGTCGTCCTCGTTACCCTCGAAGGTGAGCTTCAGCCTGCGTGCATCGGCCTCGAAGGTTGCCCCCGTGGCATAGTTCATCCCGAAGCTCAGCTTTGTCCCTATGGTGGCTTGTACCGAGGCCTGGATCTTCTCATCGAAGTCGAAGAAGGTGTGTCGGCGTGCCCGTTCGCTGAGCGAAGGATCATCGGTATGGGTCGTCTTGAGACCAGCGGAGAGCTCGGCACTACCCTGGAGTCTGAGACGGATACCTCCCTTGCCAAAGAGCCACTCTGCCACACTCTGCTCCAGCCTTAGGTCGAGGGGATTACGTCCCTGCTCCGTGCTGGCGCTTTTGCCCTGTCGGTAGAGCTCATCCCAGTAGCGTGACGTGCTACGTCGCTCCATATAGCGGGTGTACTCCGCTTGGGTATAGGCGATGGGGGTACCTAGAGGCTTACCCCCGAGGAAGGTGGTCAGGAAGTAAAGTCCAGTGCGAGGATCGTACACGAAGCGAGTCTCTACGCTTCGTGGTGTGCTTAGGGTGATCCCCGAGGGGGAGAGCCGCTGTAGATCAGCGTCACTCTCTGGGAGCAGGAGGGTGCTGTCCACCCATTTCGGTCGAGGGCTTTGTCCCCATAGAGGCATGCTGAGCGCTAGGATGCCAGCCAAGAGGCTGTAGCCTAGGCCGAGGAGCAATATGAGCCTACGGGGCACCACGTGGCTAGAGGAGCTTCAGACTCTGCTTGATGAGCTCCTCCACACGTATAGTGGGGTCAGAGGCGATGAGCTGTCGGATGACCTTCTGTGCAGCAGCCTCGGGATAGCCCAGCATCTTGAGGGCGCTGACGGCCTCGCTGGGCGTGGTGGTGTCGAGGGGCTGTGCTCCCCGTCCCTTCTTCGGCTCGGTAGCTGTGCTCGTTGTGGGGAAGTCGCCTTCGATGGGAGGGAGCTTGCCACGGAGATCCACGAGGATACGCTGGGCGGTCTTCAGCCCAATCCCCTTGATGGCCTTGAGGGGCTCGATCTGTCCGAGGGTGATGATGCTGTTGAGCTCATGCGGAGGGTATGAACTGAGGATGATACGAGCGGTATTAGGGCCGACCCCCGAGACGCTCATGAGATGGCGAAAGAGCTCCTGCTCAGCTGCCGTAGCAAAGCCAAAGAGTAGGTGCGCATCCTCTCTGATGATCTCGGTGATGAGGATCTTGCCCTCACGCAGCCCCGAGAGGGCGGTGTAGGTCGTCAGAGAGATCGAGACATGGTAGCCTACGCCTGCACACTCGACGAGTACGGCGGTAGGGGTAAGTTCGGTATATAGTCCGTTGAGATAAGCTATCATTTCCGTAGTTTTGATCGATGCTACACCCGTAAGCATCTAAGAGACAAATATAAATAAAACTAAGGTTATGGGGGCAAGGAGACAAACAGGCAAGGAGACAAACGGGCAAGTAGACAAACGGGCAAGCAGACAAGCAGGCAAGGAAGCAAACAGGGCAAGGAGACAAACGGGCAAGGAGACAAGCAGGCAAACGGGCAAGGAAACAAGCAGGCAAGGAAACAAGCAGGGATTTTGATACGGTTACTCCGAAAGCTCTCCCCGAGCCGAGTATTCCTCCCTTTTCCCTCTGTCCCCCTCTTCTCTCGTCTGCACGGCTCTTTGGCTCTTTGTGGGGGCTTGTTTCGTGTCTGGGTGGGTGCTTAGTCTTAGCCTCGGCCTCTGGAGTGTCTAGGAGTTCGCCCCGAGAGCCGTCCCAGCGAGAGCCCGACGAGGTGCGTCCCAAGAGCCCGACGAGGTGTGTCCTAAGAGCTTTATGTGCCATATACCAAGAGCTCGGTGAGGCGCTTCCCAAGAGCTTTATGAGCCATATACTAAGAGTCCGGCGGGGTACGACCTAAGAGCTTTATGTGTCATATACCGAGAGTCCGGTGGGGTACATACTTAGAGCGAAGTTGTGTACACGCGTGTATACACTTGTGTACACGTGAGTACACTGTTGTATACACGCGTGTATACTTTCCCCTCCTAGGTAGGAGGTGTATGCCTCGTAAACCTCCCCCTAGGGTGCAGATGCTATTACTGGGGTCGTAGGCTCCTTGACTGCTTTGCCGTCGGCCTCGAGTGTCTTTGTGCATTAGGCTGACCTTACCCCTCACACCGAATGAGTCTCGTAGGCCAAAATGAAGCAGCGCCGTCCCCCCACATCGGGGGGACGGCGCTGCTTATATATCTTCTCGGGAGGACTTGTAAGGCGAATGGCTCGTGAGGGGGCGTCCCCCCTCGCTGAGCCTACCCCCAAGAGCGTGCTAGTAGAGTGTGTACTCTAGGGTAAGGGGGAGCTGAACCCCTTTCTCGTCGACGAGGAAGCCAGCGATGGGAAGCCCTAGGGCGTTATACTTCGTGTAGCGAATTTCTCTCCAATCGCGTGCGACCTTTCCATCTGAATATTGACTGACATCTTCAGTGTAGATCTCCTCACCAAAGACACCGAAACGAACCTCGTGACTGCGGGAGTAGGTGATGGTCTCCTTCCCCTTGTCTAGCTTGATCTCAGTGGTGACTTCTTTGGTCATACGCCCCTCCTTGTCGTAGGTGCGCTTATTACGTCCGATGAGGTTCTTCCTCTCGGGGTCTGAGTAGATAGCCTCGACCTCTACCTCGCCCTCGTAGCTGTAGGAGAGGTAGTGAGTGCCATCCGTCTGATTATAAGCGTATATATAGATCCCAGACTTTTTCTTGCGGTCAGGGCCGTAGGTGTACTGAGTGATCGACTTGGTAGCCCCCTTTGCGCTAGGAAGATCCTCGAACTGGACGAGGAGTCCATCCTTGTATTTATACCTCTTGTAGTCCCAGCCAAATCCTGCCTCGTGGAACTTTACTTCGATGAGGTGGCCAGAGCCGTCGTAGGTATATTCGGTGTCGAAGACGGGGGAGAACTTCTCATTCTCGAAGCTCTCAGTGAGTATCCTTGAGAAGCGAAGTTGCTTATCAAGGGTGAGTGTATGACGGCTGTCGATCTTACCCTCCTTGTCGAAGTTGATCATGGTGACGAGATGTACCTTGCCGATGATGTCCTCACGCTTAGCTGGCTGAGGGTCGGGCGGTGTGGGCGTGGGCTTATCCTTCCCGCAGGAGGCAAGGGGGATGAGGAGGAGTGCCGTGAGGGCAAGCGTTAGGGTGCGAAAGTGTGGTTTCATAAGGGTCATTATTATTGTCGTTAGGGCATGTGACGGGAGTCCACTAGTAGAAGGTGTACTTTAGGGTGAAGAGGTTCCGATCCTCGTCACCAAGCTCAAACCCCTCAATAGGGAGTCCCTGAGCGTTGTACTTAGTGTAGTGGTAGCCACTGATAGAGTGGCTAGTGACCTTTCCCTGTGCATCGAGGTGGGTGAACTCAGAGTAGACCTCTTCGCCGAAGATCCCGAAGCGGGTCTCATAGATGGAGGTGGAGCGGATGATCTCCTTACCCTGCTCTAGCTCGATCGTTGTGGCAACCGATTTGATCACACGCCCCTCCTTGTCATAGGTGCGCTTATTACGAGCGATGAGGTTCTTCCTCTCGGGGTCTGAGTAGCTAGCCTCGACCTCTACCTCGCCTTCGTAGCTGTAGGAGAGGAAGTGAGTGCCATCTTCTCTGCCCTGTGCAAATATATAGATCCCCATCTCCTTCTTGCGGTCGAGACCGTAGGTGTATTGGGTGATTGACTTTTGGGCGCCATTCCCGCTGAGGAGATCCTCGAACTGGACAAGGAGTCCATCCTTGTATTTATACCTCTTGTAGTCCCATCCAAATCCTACTTCACGGCTTTTCTCTTCGATGAGGCGGCCCGAGGCATCGTAGGTGAAGAAGGTCTCTACGTCAGGGACAAGCTTGCCGTCCTTGAGCCTCTCCGATATAGAGCTTTGGGGGCGGAGTTGCTTGTCGTAGGTAGTGACGGTGCGAGCCTTGATCGGAGTCTCCTTGTCACCAAAGATAGAGGTTATGGTGTGTACCTTGCCGATGATGTCCTCACGTCCCGCGGGCTTAGGGTCAGGAGGTGTAGGGGTGGGCTTGTCCTTCCCGCAGGAGGCAAGGGGGATGAGGAGGAGAGCCGCGAAGGCAAGTGCTAGGGTGCGAAAAATGACTTTCTTCATGCTTGTTATTGTCGTTAGAGAATGTGATGCGGTGAACTCTACTCGTGACGGGTGGCCACTAGTAGAAGGTGTACTCTATGGTGAAGGGCTGCTGTCGCTGCCTCTCAGTCTGAATGCCTGCGACGGGGAGACCTAGAGAGTTGTACTTGGTGTAGCGTAGTTGGTATAGGGAATGATAGGTGACCTCCTTCTTCGCATTGTATTCGGTCGTCTCGTCATGAAGGAATTCACCGAAGATTCCATAGCGAGCCTCCGTGATCGTAGTCTTGGAGGCTTGTTTAGTATCCTTGTCCTCTTCGCCACGGTGCCGAGGAACATCTATATACTGGATCCGTTCGTGTCGCGTCTCTCGCCCTTGCTCATCATAGATGCGCCGAGAGCATTCGATGCGGTTTGTCTTCTCTCGGTCCGTATAGACACTCTCGATCTCTACCCCTCCCTCGTAGCTGTAGGAGTGGTAATACACCTGCTCTTCTTGCATGGGATTGCGCGTATAGATATAGGCACTCTTCTTCCTATTGTCAGCGTCATAGTAGTAGGTAGTGCGAGTGATCCAGTAGCCGTTGAATTGCTGGGAGTCGTGCTGTCTGAGACGCCCCTGCTGATCATAGGTGTAGCTGTCCTGACTTTTTGGAGAGGGCTTTAGAGTCCCTTCTGAATCTCTATTGTAGGAGAGGGCTTTCCGTAGGGTCAGATGCCCCGAGGCATCGTAGATGTATTCGGTCTCGGTATCGGGGACGAACTTGCCGTCTACATAATCCTCTAGAATGAAGGCTGTCTGCCAGAGCTGTTTGTTGTAGGTGAATAGGGCTCGTTGGGTTACCTCACCCTTGTCATCAAGCATCTTTAAGGTCACGGTATGTACCTTGCCGATGATGTCTTCACGCTTAGCTGGCTGAGGGTCGGGCGGTGTGGGCTTATCCTTCCCGCAGGAGGCAAGAGGGACGAGGAGGAGTGCCACGAGGGCAAGCGTTAGGGAGTGAAGGGTCGATCTCATAGTGTGTAGTAGTGATTGGGGAGGAGGAAAGAGGGGAGGAAAGAGGAACGTATGTGCCCCGATGGGCGGGAAGGAGTAGTAGCAAAGAAACCCCCGAGGGTGTCAGAAAGACAACCCCTCGGAGGCTTCTCTGTGTAGAAAACTGCTTCTAGACAAGCTCGTGGATGATCAGACCTGAGCGGAGCTTAGGCTCGAACCACGTGGTCTTAGGGGGCATGATATTGCCCGAGTCGGCGATGTCGATGAGTTGCTTCATCGATACGGGATAGAGGGCAAGGGCAAACTTCATCTCACCGCTGTCCACCCTCTTCTTTAGCTCGCCAAGGCCACGGATACCCCCGACGAAGTCGATGCGCTTATCCGAACGCAGGTCCTTGATGCCAAGGATCTTGTCGAGGATGAGGTTGGAGGAGATCGTCACGTCAAGTACCCCAATCGGATCGTGGTCGTCATACGTACCGGGCTTGGCGGTGAGTGAGTACCAGTGATCCCCGAGGTAGAGAGAGAAGTTGTGTAGGCGTGCGGGCTTGTAGATCTCCGTGCCCTTGTCCTCGACGATGAAGTTCTCCTCGAGCTTCTTCAGGAGCTCTTCCTTGGTGAGGCCATTGAGATCCTTGACGACACGGTTGTAGTCAATGATGGTCAGCTGGTCGTCGGGGAAGCAGACAGCCATGAAGTAGTTGTACTCCTCATCGCCACGATGGTTGGGGTTCTGCTTGCGCTTCTCATCCCCCACGAGGGCAGCAGCGGCGGAGCGGTGGTGACCGTCTGCGATGTAGAGAGCAGGCATAGCCGCAAAGAGCTCGGTGATACGACGGATATCGGCTTCGTTGTCGATGATCCAGAACTCGTGACCGAAGCCGTCTAGCGGAGCGATGAAGCTGTAGACGGGCTCCTCCTTGGTGTACTTAGCGACGATGTCGTTGATCTCCTTTTGCGAGGGGTAGGCGAAGAAGACGGGCTCGATGTTGGCATTGTTCACACGTACGTGCTTCATACGATCCTCTTCCTTGTCACGGCGGGTAAGCTCATGCTTCTTGATGACGCCCGTCATGTAGTCTTGGACGGAGGCACAGACGACGAGGCCGTACTGTGTCTTGCCGTTCATCGTCTGAGCGTAGACGTAGTAGTTCTCCTTGTCGTCCTGTACGAGCCAGCCCTTTTCCCGGAAGTGGCGGAAGTTCTCTGCCGCCTTAGCGTAGACCTTCTCCTCATGCTCGTCGGTGCCGACTGGGAAGTCGATCTCGGGACGGATGATGTGGTAGAGGGACATCTCGTTGCCTGCAGCTTCGGCGCGAGCTTCGTCACTGTTGAGTACGTCGTAGGGGCGAGAGGCGACACGCTCTACGAGGTCTTGGGGTGGGCGGATACCACGGAATGGTTTGATGACAGCCATAGGATGGTGTTTGTGCTAGTGTGATGTGTACGTGGATGGTCGGCTACTTGTTGAGGCGGAAGCGTTCGTTACCCTCCTTGATGAAGCCCACGATCTGGCGAGCAGCAGCTAGACCAGCGTTGGTATTGGCTTCAGCAGTCTGAGCGCCCATCTTCTTAGGTGTAGAGAAGTAGCGTTCGCCTAGGGCTGCCTCCATCTCTTCGTGGTTCGCGGGGCGGATGTCGCTGAGGTAGCGAAGGTCTTCGCGTTCCTTGAGGAGCTCGAGTAGCTCTGCTTCGTTGATGATCTCCTTACGAGCGGTATTGACGAGGATTGCCTTCTTAGGTAGGAGGCTTACAAGCTCACGGCCGATAGAGCCCTTGGTCTCGGGGGTAGCGGGGATGTGTAGGGAGACGACGTCGCAGGTGGAGAAGAGCTCCTTCTGTGAGCTCACGGGGGTCACACCCTCCTTGACCATCACATCAGCTGGGGTGTAGGGGTCGAAGGCAAAGATCTCCATGCCGATGCCCTTAGCGATACGAGCCACGTTGCGACCGGTGTTCCCATAGGCTAGTAGTCCGAGCTTCTTGTCCTTGAGCTCTGTGCCGGATGCGCCGTTGAAGCGATTGCGGACGGTGAAGAGCAGGAGGGCGAAGACGAGTTCAGCTACAGCGTTGGCATTCTGTCCTGGGGTGTTCATGACGCAGACGCCATGGGCGGTAGCAGCCTCTAGGTCTACGTTGTCGTAGCCAGCGCCTGCACGTACGACGATCTTGAGCTGCTTGGCAGCGTCGAAGACCTCCTTGTCTATGATGTCACTGCGGATAATGATGGCCTCTACGTCGGCTACTGCGGCGAGGAGTTCAGCCTTGGAGGTGTACTTCTCTAGGGTGACTACGTCGAAGCCTGCGTCGGTGAGGATCTGACGGATACCAGCTACGGCAGGTGCTGCGAAGGGCTTTTCGGTGGCGATAAGAACTTTAGACATGATTTCTTTACTCTGTGGGTAGGTTCGTTAGTGTACGTAGACGTGTGGATAAGCGAAGCAACGTACAGACAGCTCACCTCGGCCCTGGGTAAATATAGAGGTGGTGTCCATACGTTGCTTCATGGGGTATTCAGCCTAATGCTTGGTAGACTAGTGCTGACGCTCGAAGTCCTTCATAGCCTCTACGAGGAACTCTACGCTCGTCTTGGGCAGAGCGTTGTAGAGCGAGGCACGGAAGCCCCCTACGGAGCGGTGTCCCTTGATGCCAGAGATACCACGAGCCGTAGCTAGGTCGAGGAATTCCTTCTCGAGCTCCTTGTACTCGTCCTTCATGACGAAGCAGACGTTCATGATGGAGCGGTCTTCGGGGTGGACGGTACCACGGAAGAAGCGGCTGGAGTCGATCGCATCGTAGAGGATACGTGCCTTCTCGAGGTTGATCTTTTCGAGAGCCTTCACACCACCGAGCTCCTTGTACCACTTCATCGTCTGTAGGGCGACGTATACGGGGAAGACGGGGGGCGTGTTGAACATAGAGTCCTTCTCGATGTGCGTACGATAGTCGAGCATCGTAGGCAGAGGACGGTCTACGTGGCCGAGGGCATCACGGCGTACGATGACGAAGGTCACCCCGGCGGGTGCGACGTTCTTCTGTGCACCACCATAGATCAGGTCGTACTTAGCGACATCTACCTCACGGGTGAAGATATCGGAGGACATATCACCCACCAGGCGTGTCTTGACGTCTGGGTCATAGCGTAGCTCTGTACCGTAGACGGTGTTGTTGGTCGTGATGTGTAGGTAGTCTACGTCGTCTGGTACTTCGTTCTTTTCCCAAGGCTTGGGGTACCAGACGTAGTTGTCTGCCTTAGAGGAGAAGGAGACGACCTCGCCGACGAGCTTGGCTTCCTTAGCAGCCTTGCTCCCCCACGTGCCGGAGTCTACGTAGGCAGCCTTCTTGCGAAGGAGGTTGAGCGGAGCCTGATAGAACTGAAGGCTGGCGCCCCCACCGAGGAAGATGACTTCGTAGCCCTCGGGTACGTCGAGGAGCTCCTTCATCAGCTTGCGAGCTTCCTCCATCGTTGCGGTGAACTCCTTGCCACGGTGAGATACTTCGAGGATAGACAGGCCTGTACCTGCATAGTTGAGGACTGCGGAGGCAGCGTCCTTGATCACACTTTCGTCCAGGATGGATGGTCCGGCCGAGAAATTGTGCTTCTTCATAAGAGCAGTATTTGAAAATGAATAGTTATTGACTTCGATGTTGTCTTCGTGCTTACTAGGGGGCGAGTTTACCTCCAGCACCAGTGCTGAGGGCTATCACATCCCACTAGCAAAGGTATCAAAAAAACAATCACATTGTCACTTTACTCTATTATTTCGATTTTTAACCTAAACCCTAGAGGGTTACCCGTTGATACTTAGGTAACTAAAATACTTTACGATATACCGTCTCCCCTTTCACTTCCTCGTGTTCCTCCCTCCTTTAGTTGTGATAATGACACGTCTCACCCTCTGTAGCTCCCCTCTCAGTCTCCTAATCGCTGTCAAATGAACAGCCTTTTGGCTTCCCCTTCATGATGCTGTCCCAATAGGCTTAAGCGAGCCCCAATACAGCGGGCAAAGGTCGGGTATCTTCGTCCCTATCCATTAAGTATCGGATGGGTTCCCTCCCACGGGCTTGCCCCCCATAGCCTATCACCTCCCGAGGGAGGACTCTATGCTATACAGGCGGGAGGTGGGCTAGGAGCAGAGAGGAGTGTACTATAGGATGAGGGGAGCTCAGCGACGTCCCACTTGATGATCTTGTATTCACGATAGTGCCTTGCGGACAAGGGGGAGGTAAGCCGCTATATAATCAAGAAGAGGCGAGGGGGGCACTACATAATTGCCCCCCCTCGCCTCGGAGTAGGAAGTAAGGTCATACTGACCTAGAAGTGGAATGTGGCATAGAGCCCGAGCACGGGAGAGCTCCGCTCGGGGGAGGCCATGTACTTGGCTTCGAGGCCGACGGCACAGTAGTAGGCGAGGTCTACCGAGAAGCCTAGGCCTGCGTGCATGACGGTCTCACTCGTGTCGATATCCTCCTCTCCCAGCTTGTAGTGGGAGTGGTATCCCGCTACCCCGATGAGGGGGTAGAGGCTACACCGCCCCTCGGCCACGGGGATGAGATAATGGAGATTGAGACCGAAGAGGAAGGCTGAGGTGAAGCGCTTCGTCTCCGCCTCTACCCTCCTTGTCTTGTTGGGTCGCTCTGGGAGGAAGAGGTCTACAGTGCCCTCGAAGCGGATCCTCTGAGAGAGGACGTACTGAAATCGTCCTCCCAGCCCGGTCCTGCTCCCCTTGGTCTGGTAGCTGTAGCCGACTCCGATGGACTTATCCCCTCTCTGATGGGCTTCAGCCAAGGCGGAGACAAAGAGTAGGAGCAGTAGGATGATATACCTTTTCATCTATAGATGACTATGTGCTAATGTGATATGGCGAGTACTTGTGATAGGGGCTCTCTAGGAACTTGCGCCTCCTACTTGAGCTTGAAGGTAAAGCCTTCCTTGAGCCATTGGCGCTCCCCATCGTTCGAGACCTTCACGAGTTGGTCATTGTGCGAGATATGAGAGTACTCGACCTGGTAGGGCTCCCCCTGGTAGCGCGGGGCGATGAGGAAGACACGTCCCTTGAGGTGACAGGTGCCGTAGCCGACTCCCCTGAAGAAAGACCGTGCTAGGAAGGAGACCTCCATGTCACAGGCGACCCAGCCCTGAGTATCGTTATGGTAGATCGGGTATAGGTTCACCTCGTGCTGGAGCTCTCGCCCACTCTGTGGGGCGATCGTCTTCTGGATTGTCTGGGCGATCAGCCCCGCAGCGTAGTCCAGGCTTTTCCCATAGTCAGCCCGTAGCTGACGTTGGATACTCTCCTCGGAGGGCTGACGAGACTGGGAGGTCTGCTCGGGTATGCCACAGCTCTGTAGGAGCGATCCGAGGACGGCGAAGCCGAGGAGGAATATAAGTGCTCGGCGTAGGGTATGAGATCGTAGCATGATAGGTTAGTTGAGGTTGAAGCTAATGCTCGCTAGAGCCTTGGACTCCCCGAGCCATCGTGCGAAGTCATTGGCCTTCTCGGGGATGAAGGAGATAGCGTAGGTCGTAGGTCGTAGGGCATAGTTTACATAGAGCGTCCCCGTGACCTCGGCCTGTAGGTAGTTCAGAGAGAGCAGGTACTGCTTCGCCTTCCAGGAGACCTTGAGTTCGATGGAGGCAAGCGCTCGGACATCGTCGTAGGTGATCTTCTCCTCGTCGAAGTGCCAAGTGTAGGAGTAGCGTGTATTAGGGGAGAGCCTCTTTGACTTCTCATCGGCTATCCGTTCGGCCGCACGCTCTATGAGGCGCAGGAGCTGGATCTGGGAGGGACGGGTGGAGGGCAGTGTGGGGTCGCTGGGCTTGGTTGGTTTTGTTCGACTTGGAGTGTCGGAGCCCGAGGATTGTTCCTTGGAGCTTGGTGAGCCCATAGGCTCTTCGGCGCAAGAATGGAGGATGGATGCACTCAGCCCGAGGGCTAGGAGGATCGGTAGGTGCTGGCGTAATATATGCCACATAGAAAGATCGCTGTTGGCTCTCCGTCCCCTTCCGAGCCTTAGTCAGTTGAATAAGAGGAAGGCGTGGGGACGCACGCTCATCCTCTAGGGTCAGGCTCGTGAGAATAGCCTATGCAGAGACGATGATACGATACGACTCCCCACGCCCACAAGGCATGGGGAAGCCGTTATACCATCCTTCGCTGCATTGAATTTTCTCACGATTCGACCCTGCAAAGGATGAAGCATAACGCTTCCTTTTGATTATATAATAGCCAACGCTTTTTAGCTATTGGCCTCGGCAAAGATAAGGTATTTCGCCTTGTGGGGCAAAAGAGCCCCTTCTCACCACTTCACTCGATACATACCACCCTTATCCGCCCTGGTCGTGTCTCTTGGGCTAACTGTGCCTCCTTGATACCGTCCTGTATCAAGCGCTACGAGCGGACGAAAATCCTCTGCCTAAGAGCGTGTGAGTGTTCATCACTAGAGCCTCTTAGGGCTCGATGATATATGCCCAAAGGGCTACGAAAGAGTACTCCCTCTGGGTGGAGGGGACAGCCCACTATCAGCTTACTCGACCTAGGTCCTACTTAGCTAGGTTGCTCTACGGTCATGGGCTACTGGGAGGACATGATCCTCCAGTGGAAGTAAATCGTATCAGCCGCGATCACCTTGCTCTGTCCTGTGTAGCCTCACTTATGGCGGTAGGAGACGGGCAAGGAGCAGAGAGGAGTGTACTATAGGATGAGGGGGAGCTCAGCGACGTCCCACTTGATGATCTTGTATTCACGATAGCGCATCCCATTGCGTTGCTGGAGGATCAGACGGACGTTGGGGTAGTAGCCGCTGAGAATAATGAGATACCCGCGACTATGCTCAAGTATTCCTTTGACCAACTTGGATATGGAGGATGGCTTTATCCGTTTCATATCCCAAGGTGTTAGCTCCCGGTACACAGCTGTGTCTGCCAAGTATAGTTCATAAAGTATGGTTTTAGATACGTTATCTAGGTCGAAGAGTTTAAGTTTTTGTGTCTCCTCAATGAGAAATGAATAGAGACAACTATCGATGGGAGACCGTTTCGCAATAGGGGAAGTATGCATAAGGAAGTTTTTATCAGCCCTTGCCACGAACTTCCCGTTTCTTCTTACAACGATGTTGATCGTATCTGTGCTCCTAACCTGGCTCTCGGGTTGGGTCTGTGCACGGAGGGTCGAGTAGCTCATCAAGAACAATCCCAAGAGGGCTAGGGTATAGGTTTTCATTATCTATCTGTATAGTCAAGGAGCCTCGCTGGTAGTGTGTGCTACAAGCCTAAGTCCGTCCTAATGTCGTGGGCAAAGGTAGAGATTTTCGTCCATGCTCGCAGGTATAAGAAAGGTCTCTATCTCACGTGCCAGCGTATGCCCCCGAAAAAGTTAAGTGGGGTGGTATCCGAACCTTCGGATACCACCCCACCCCATATATACGAGGGCCATCCTAGACCGATCTGCTAGAAGCGAATGCCATAGACCATCTCGAGCCCGACGCTGATTGCACTCTCGGTATTGGTCGTCCTCCAGTAATGCCCTCCACTATAGTATGCAACCTTTGTACGGAAGAAGTTCAGCCCCGTAGCCAGACGTAGGTAGCTATTGTCCGTTACCCCAAACGTCCAGCCAAAGTAGGGTCCAAAGGCCAGTGTATACTGCGGGCGATCATCCCCCATGGCATACTTGTGTCCAAAGAGTGTCGCTCGATCCCACTCGCCATCGAAGCGTAGGCTCAGATAGCCACCTGTGTGATATAGGCCACTTGATGAATCTCGAGAGAAGTGCCAGCGTGGCTCAATGTCCACGAAGGGAATTAGTCCACCGAAGGTGAATTGCTTGCCGTTCACATCCCTCTTTGCACTAAATCCCGCTCCAACAACAAGGCCAGTCCGAGAAACTACAGAAAAGTGGCGAGCTAGCGTCAGCTCGTAAAGGAGGACATTATGCGAGCCGAGCTCTACACCTAGGGAATGCGTGCGCACCTGTGCGGTCATGGAGCCAAGTCCGCAGAGAAGCCCCAAGGCTAGCATCAGTACTTTCTTTATCATATTATCGGTTAGCATGAGAGATTATAGCCTTCCCGGCTGTGGTTATGGGCGATGGCAAAGAAATCTCCACCGACAAGAGTCCCCCGATGGAGAGGTAAGGTCGAGTTCATTTTGGCACGAGGATATGCATCCTACCCCGAGGATGGTGATCCATCCCCATGTCCATCTGGTTCGTTTTGATTTCAGATACATCCGTTTTTTTAGTTTGTTCATACTCTCGATTGATATGCATCTTCTCCTGCATTGGATGCAATAATAGATGCATTTCGCCTGCAAATGTATAACAACTATTGTTTAATGATCAATGTCCCCGAAAGCAATTCAGTTGTCATCCGACACATGAGAGTTTTTTCTACTTAAAAGCCTCCCCTGAAGTGTTCTACTTTCTAGTGGAGAATACACTCCTACTTATCCTCCGAATAGCCCCCCAATAACACTACTGGGATGAGCCTCTGCCCATTGCTCTCGGGGCGCTCTGTAACTTGCTCTGCGTCAGGTGCTCCTAGAGGGAGAAAACGTTCATACCGAGAACGCTCTCACGCTCTCGGTATGAACGCCCTTGCGCTCTCGGTAAGAGCGTTCATGCGTTCTTTACTAGAGCGCAAGGGCGTTCTTTACTAGAGCACTTTTAGCTGGTGCGGGGAGGATGGTGTGGCGCAATTGGGAGGTTCGTGTATCGGTTTGTGGTAGAGTAGGATGCGCTATTGTAGCTCCCTCTCACCATCGCCTCTGTGTGGGAGGGGGTAGATAGATGTCTTTGGGCGAGGTAGCAGATACCTTTTGTGGGGGGTGAGTAGATGCCTTTGATAGGGCGGACAGATACCTTTGGGGGGATGTGGGCGGATGCTTGAATGGGGTGTGAGCTAATATCTTTGAGAGGGCGGACAGATACCTATGGGGGATGTGGGCAAATGTTTGAGTGGGTGTGGGCGGATGCTTGTGAGAGGTGTGGGCTGATGCTTGGGAGGGAGGGCGATCTGATACCTTGGATGAGGAGCGGGCAGATACCTATGGGGGATATGGGCGAATGTTTGAGTGGGTGCGGGCTGATACCTTTGGGAGAGGGAGTACGCTCGTTTGACCTTGGTTCGCTATATTTGTAGGGAACGAATAGATGGACAGGCATGAACCTACAGCAACTAGAATATATCCAGGCCCTAGATCGCTTCCGCCACTTCGGCAAAGCCGCCGACTACTGCAACGTCACCCAGCCTACCCTGAGCACGATGATCCAGAAGCTGGAGGAGGAGCTCGGGGTAAAGATCTTTGACCGAAGCCACCAACCGATCATCCCGACCGACGTCGGGCGACGTATCCTCGACCAAGCAACACGTATCCTCATCCAGTCTGAGCAGATCCGAGAGCTCGTACGTGAGGAGGAGGAGAGCCTCTCGGGCTCTATCTCGCTGGGGATCTTGCCCACCATCGCCCCATACCTCCTACCCCAAGTCCTACCGAGGCTGGAGAAGGATCTCCCGCACCTTCGTATCACCTTCGTCGAGCTCAAGACGAGCGAGTGTCTGGAGGCTCTTCGCCTGGGCTCAATCCAGATGGCTATCGTGGCCTCTCGGGCAGAGGTGGACTATCTCGTAGACCATCCATTGTACTACGAGGAGTTCATGGGCTACGTCCCACGGGGCTCGGATCTCTTCGCCGAGGAGCATATCCGTACGTCGGATGTGGGGAAGAAGCACCTATGGCTGCTGGACGAGGGGCATTGCTTCCGAGATCAGCTGGTGAAGTTCTGTCACCTGCGCTTCGATCCTCACCATCCCCACAGCTATAGTAGGGGGAGTCTGGAGACCTTCATGCACTTCGTGGAGCAGGGCAATGGGGTGACCTTTATCCCAGAGCTAGCCGTGGAGCAGCTGGAGGCACGGCACCGAGAGCTCGTACGCCCCTTTGCGCTCCCACGCCCGACACGTGGGGTCAATCTCGTGACCCATCGGGAGTACGTGCGCACCGCCCTCATCGAGGCTATGAGAATCGCCATCACCTCGTCCGTGCCGAAGCGGATGCTACACCTACAGCCTGGGCAAGACCTCGTGTGAGCGCCCTCACCCATAGACAGAGCGAGCCCCCGATGACCTACGTATGGTCGTCGGGGGCTCGCTCGTATTATGGAGTCGGCGGTAGGCTACTTGAGGTACTTGTCTAGCCAGCCGAAGAAGGTGCGTTGCCAGAGCAAGGCATTCTGTGGACGTAGGATCCAGTGGTTCTCATCGGGGTAGATGAGGAGCTCGGCGGGGATGCCACGGAGCTTGGCTGCATTGAAGGCGGCCATGCCCTGCCCAGCTAGAATACGGTAGTCACGCTCCCCGTGGATCACGAGGATGGGTGTATCCCAGTTGGCTACCAGGCGGTGGGGGGAGTTGGCGAAGGTACGCTGAGCGACCTTGTTATCCTTGTCCCAGGGAGCACCGCCCATATCCCAGTTAGCGAACCACATCTCCTCGGTGGTCATGTATTGCATCTCGAGGTTGAAGATCCCAGCGTGAGCGATGAAGGCCTTGAACCGCTTCTGATGCACCCCAGCGAGGTAGAATACGGAGTAGCCCCCATAGCTAGCACCGACACAGCCGAGGCGGTCAGCGTCGATATAGGGCTCCTTCTTGAGCTCATCTACGGCCGTAAGGTAGTCCTGGATGTTTTGCCCTGAGTAGTCGCCACTGATCTGCTCGTTCCATGCCTTGCCGAAGCTGGGTACGCCGTGGCGATTAGGTGCGATGACGATGTAGCCCTGCTCTGCCATGAGACGCATATTCCATCGGTAGGAGAAGAATTGGCTGACGGGGCTCTGAGGACCGCCCTGACAGAAGAGCACGGCGGGGTACTTCTTCGTCTTGTCGAAGTGTGGGGGTAGGACGACCCAGGTGAGCATATCCTCCCCGCTGGTGGTCTTGAGCCAACGCTTCTCCACGGTGATAGGGGCGAGCTGGTCGAGGGTGGACTTGTTCTCTGCGGTGATGGCCTGGGCTACACCCGTCTTGGGGTCGACGAGGTAGAGATCCTTGGGGACGATCATGCTCTGTCGTCCAGCTAGGAGCTTGCCAGCGGTGAAGTCAATGGAGGTGTAGTCGTGCTGTCCTGTGGTGATCTGACGGATCTTCTTCGTCCCTAGAGGTACCTGCCAGAGCTGGGTCTCGGCGTGCTTGGTGCAGAGGAAGTAGATGGACTTGCTGTCGGGAGCCCAGACGGTCTCATCGACGTCGTACTCGAAGCCCTCGGTGAGGTAGGTCTTCTTCCCGAGCTCCATGACGAAGAGACGCTTGAGGTCGGCTTCGTAGCCGTCACGCTCCATGCTGATCCAGCTGAGCTTGCGCCCGTCTGGAGAGAAGCGAGGATGGGTGTCGTAGCCTCCGTTCCCCTCGGTGGCATTTATCGTAGAGCCAGCGATGACGTTGTAGAGGTAGATGTCGGTATTGGTGGAGAGGGCATAGTCTAGGCCGACCTTCTTGCGGGAGGAGTAGGCGAGGGTATTGCCGTCGGGGCTCCATGAGAGTTCCTCCGAGCCCCCGAAGGGCTTGGTGGGGGCTTCGTAGGGCTCACCCTCTAGGATGTCCTTGCCCGAGGTGATGGGGGCGTCGCCGACGGTGGCGATGAAGATGTGGGGGATGGTCTCTACCCATTCGTCCCAGTGCTTGTACATGAGATCGGTGATGACACGACCTGTAGCCTTGGGGAGGTCGGGGTAGGTGTCGGAGGCTGACTTGCCGAACTTGATCTCCTTGATGTAGGCTAGTCGCTTCTCGTCGGGCGAGTAGAGGTAGTCGGAGATCCCCCCCTCGATATTCGTGACCTGTCGGCGGTCGCTCCCGTCGGGGCGCATGGTCCAGAGCTGTGTGGCTCCACTCTCGCTGGAGAGGTAGCTGATGCGTCGCCCCTGCTGGATCCATCGTGGAGAACTCAGGCCGGGGATCGCCTTGGTGATCTGGGTGCGGCCGGTACCCTGTGCGCTGATGGTGAAGAACTCGGTACGGATCTTATTGTCCTGGATGTTGGGGAAGCCTACGCTGTAGACGACGAGCTTCCCGTCGGGGGAGAGTGCGCCCGAGCCGACCCGTGCTAGGGTGAGCATCGTCTCGGGGGTCATGTGGGCAGGGCCATCGGCCAGCACGGGGCTGGTGGAGGCTAGGGTGGTAGCCGTCATGAGGGCTGCTATCTGTCGCTTGATCTTCATTGTGATGGGGATGAATGTATAGGTCGTACGTGGGGGCACTAGGAGAGGCGTAGCTGTAGCTGCTCCTTGAGCTGCTGTACATCGGGGTTGATCTCGATGAGCTTCTTGAGCCGATCCTCGGGTGTGAGGGCTAGACGGGACTGCTCCTCGGTGCTCTTCTCCCTGAGGCTAAGCACGAGGCGGGTATTGTGTAGCGTCCTGCGGAGGAAGGACTGGAGCTGGGGTAGGACAGCCTCCACGGTCTCGCGGATGGCATTGCCTGGGGGTAGGGCGAGCTCTGCCTGCCCCTCGGTCTGCAGGGTGGGGAGCTCGGCATGCAGGATATTACGGCAGATGATCTGCTCACTGCTTAGCTCCTGCTCCACGAAGCGTACATAGGCACGCTGGAGCTCCTCCTCGGTGAAGGGCTCATGCTCCTCCTCGGTAGGGGACTCGGACTGCCCCGCCTCGCTCGCTTCGCCAGCCCCCGTACGGCGCCGACCGAAGAGCTGTCGCCTACCCCCTGCTACTTGTTCGCTCGAGGGCGTGGACGTCACGGGCTGAGGTGCGGGCTGTGGAGACGCTACGGGCTGAGCGATGGGCTGAGGTGCGGGCTGTGGAGACGCTACGGGCTGAGGTGCGGGCTGAGCTACGGGCTGAGGTGCGGAGGGAGGGCTAGGAGCAGAGGTCGGCTGAGTAGGGCTCGCTGGCTGAGGCTGAGGAGCTGTGGTGGGGGTAGGGGTGGGGCTCGCCTGGGTGCTCGGCGTAGCCTGCGCCGAGGCTCCAGCCTGGGGCTGTGCGGACGAGGCGGTACTAGGGGGCGGAGTCGCTAGCTCCCCTGCGGTGTGGAAGGTGCTGACGAGCCCAAGGAGCGTCAGCTCGATCAGGAGACGCTTATTCGTCGCCTGCCGATACTGCTGGTCTGCCTGCACCAGAGCACGGATAGCGGCGAAGAGCTGGGCTGGGGTACAGCGGGAGGCCAGGGCTTCGTAGGCCTGTGTGACCCGCTCGGGCTTCTCCAGGAGGACACTCGTCCCCGGGTGCTGGACGACCAGGAGGTCTCGAGCGAAGGCTGCCAGCCCGGCTAGGATCGTCTGTCCCTCGAAGCCCTTGCCCAGGAGCTCATCCAGCAGTAGGAGTAGAGAGCGATAGTCGCCCGTGAGCAGATGATCAAAGGTGCGGATAAAGTAGGAGTAGTCCAGCACGTTGAGGCTCTCTAGGGCATGCTCGTAGGTGATCTGCCCCCCGGCAAAGCTCGCTATGCGGTCAAACATCGAGAGCGCATCACGCATCCCGCCGTCAGCCTTCTCGGCGATCAAGCCAAGGGCGGCCTCGTCGGCTACTATCCCCTCGCTCTGGGCGACGTACTGCAGGTGGTGAGTGATGTCCCCGACGGTGATCCTCTTGAAGTCGTAGATCTGACAGCGGGAGAGGATCGTGGGTAGGATCTTGTGCTTCTCGGTGGTAGCTAGGATAAAGATCGCATAGGAGGGAGGCTCCTCGAGCGTCTTGAGGAAGGCATTGAAGGCCGTGACCGAGAGCATGTGCACCTCGTCGATGATATAGACCTTGTACTTGCCGAGGGCAGGGGGCATGGTGACCTGCTCGGTGAGCTGGCGGATGTCCTCGACGGAGTTGTTGGAGGCTGCGTCGAGCTCAAATATATTGAAGGAGCGTCCTTCGTTGAAGGCTCGGCAGCTCTCGCACTGGTTGCATGCCTCGCCCTCTGGGGTTAGATTTAGGCAGTTGATCGTCTTGGCTAGGACACGTGCAGCGGTGGTCTTCCCCACGCCACGGGGGCCACAGAAGAGGTAAGCATGGGCTAGTCTCCCCTGCTGGACAGCCGTACGTAGGGTCGAGGCCATAGCTCCCTGCCCGACGATGCTCTGGAAGCTGTCGGGGCGGTACTTACGTGCCGAGACGATATAGTTATCAGCCATAGTGCTTTATTCTGTAGGATATGTATAGGTACAAAGATAGCGATCTTCACTGACCCAAGGTATAAGGGCTTACCCGAGAGATGTCCTAGCAAAAACGATGCGTCCCAGCTCGACGGATCGAGCTGGGACGACTTCAAGGATTTTAGAGTGCCTTGTGTACACGACTCCAGGTGATACACCTACACTATATTCTACCATAAAGGTAATACCTCTGGCTTTGTCTCCGAGTCACGAGGTCGGGCTGGTGCGTGCTCCCTACCCGTAGGCTTCGCCCTCGGAGCCCCTTGAGTAAGGTACATCTCTGGGGGTGAGGAGTTTTGCCTACGCTCTGTACCCCTAGACGTTACCCCTCGGTCTCAGATCTCAGAAGGGACTCTATGGAGGATATACCTAGAACGAGTGTGTATACACGTGTGTATACTATAGTGTACCCACGTGTATACAGTAGTGTACACGCGTGTATACCACCCCCTCCTAGAGGGCAGGTCTACACCGAGCAAACCTACGCCTGGGAAGCGGTGGAGTCGCCCCCGTGTATAGGGGCTAGAGAAACGCAACAGCCCCACACTACGTTAGGTAGTGTGGGGCTGTAGACTTATGGTTGCTTGGGGGGAGCGGCTTAGCCGTTTACCTTAGCCATGTGAGCAACGAGGTCGAGGACCTTGTTGGAGTAGCCGATCTCGTTGTCGTACCAGCTAACGAGCTTGACGAAGGTGTCCGTCAGGGCGATACCAGCCTTAGCGTCGAAGATAGACGTGCGGGTGTCACCGAGGAAGTCGCTAGATACGACGTCTTCGTCCGTGTAGCCGAGGATACCCTTCAGCTCACCTTCGGAAGCCTTCTTGATAGCTTCGCAGATCTCTGCGTAGGTAGCAGGCTTAGCGAGGTTCACCGTGAGGTCAACGACAGATACGTCGAGGGTGGGGACACGGAAGCTCATACCCGTGAGCTTGCCATTGAGTTCGGGGATCACCTTACCTACAGCCTTAGCAGCACCCGTGCTAGAGGGGATGATGTTGCCAGCAGCGGCACGGCCACCACGCCAGTCCTTTGCGCTAGGACCATCGACGGTCTTCTGCGTAGCGGTGGTAGCGTGTACGGTGGTCATGAGACCGTCGGTGATGCCGAAGTTGTCGTGAAGCACCTTAGCTAGGGGAGCGAGGCAGTTCGTGGTGCAGGAAGCGTTAGAGACGAACTGAGTACCCTTGACGTACTTGTCGGTGTTCACACCGCAGACGAACATAGGGGTGTCGTCCTTGGAGGGAGCAGACATGACGACGTACTTAGCACCAGCGTCGATGTGTCCCTGAGCCTTTTCCTTCGTCAGGAAGAGCCCCGTGGATTCTACTACGTATTCAGCACCGATAGCAGACCACTTGAGGTCAGCAGGGTTCTTTTCTGCGGTTACGCGGATGGTCTTGCCATTGACGACGAGGTTACCGTCCTTGACCTCGACGGTACCGTCGAAGCGACCATGCATCGTGTCGTACTTGAGCATGTAGGCCATGTACTCTGCGTCGAGCAGGTCATTGATACCTACGATCTCGATGTCGCTGCGCTTCTGGGCAGCACGGAAGACAAAACGGCCGATACGTCCGAAGCCGTTAATACCAACTTTAATCATCTTACTTGTTCTTATCGTTAGAAACTCTGATTGCTTATACTGTCTGGGCAGTGAGACGAGGAGACACCCTGCCAGCCTGAGGGCCGATACATGACACCTAGACTAGGATAGAGGCTGAACCTTACCTCATTGCCCTACAAAATTACAGAATTTTATCCATATGCTAGAGACCTTCCTGAAAAACATAACGAAGGGACGATTGTCCCCCTTCCCATGGGGCTAAATCGCCCCCGGGCTAAGCCCCACGATGCCCCCTCCCTCAGGCGATGAGTCCTGAGGTTGTGCGGGGAGAAAGATATAGGATGGGAGTGTCGGCTAGAGCGAGTCGATGTGTCGCCCACGGCGTGCATCGATCCCGATCAGGATGAAGAGGAGGAAGGTGAAGCCCCAGAGCGAGGAGCCCCCGTAGCTGAAGAAGGGCAGAGGGATCCCGATCACCGGGACGAGCCCCAGCACCATACCTACATTGATGAAGAGGTGGAAGAGCAGGATCGAGGCCACACAATAGCCATAGACCCGACCGAAGCGTGAGACTTGGCGCTCGGCCAGAGCGACGATCCTTAGGATGAAGATCCCATAGAAGATCACGAGCGAAGCCGAGCCTACGAAGCCCGACTCCTCGCCTACGGTGCAGAAGATGAAGTCCGTCTCCTGCTCCGGCACATAGTTCAGCTTCGTCTGGGTGCCCTTGAGGAAGCCCTTGCCCGTGAGTCCCCCTGAGCCAATAGCGATCTTGGACTGATCGACGTTGTAGCCCTTGCCCCGTAGGTCACTCTCGATGCCTAGGGCGACCTTGATACGTACCTGTTGGTGGGGCTGTAGGATGTCGTTGAAGACGTAGCTCACCGAGTAGAAGAAGCCCAGCGAGCCCAGCGCAAAGAGCGCCATCATCGCATAGCGTAGGAGATAGTCCCTGAGGGCTAGGACGATGAGCCCCACGATCAGCAGGACGACTAGGATCACGGCGATATACGATAGGTCAAAGGGCATGATGAGACTGATCCCCCCAGCGAGCACGTAGACCCCTAGGGTAATGCCGATGATGTAGCGGAGTACCTCGGTGCGCTCCCTCGGCTCTGGACAGTAGGTGGCATAGAGCGCTGTCGTAAAGACGAGGATACTATTGCAGACAAAGAAGAGGTCGGCATCCGTCTCGCCCCACCAGAGGGTATCCTCTAGGATCAGCGCACCGATGAAATACGTGGCCGCAGCAAAGCTAAGCCCCATGAAGAGCCCTGAGAAGCCCTCGCGAAAGAGGGCAAGGAAGAGCGCCAAGAAGACCAGCGCCGAGCCCGTCTCCTGCTGTAGGAGGATGAGCCCAACGGGTAGGAGGATGATCCCAAAGAGCTTGAGGTAGCTCGCATAGGTCTTGATCTGGAAGTCGTACTGATTGCAGAGCCATGCGATCGTCAGCGAGGTGGCCACCTTGGCAAACTCTGCCGGCTGTAGACGTACCGGCCCCAACACGAGCCAGGAACGAGAGCCCTTGATGTCCGGGGCGATGAAGATCGTCACGGCTAGTAGCCCCATCATCGCTACGTAGAAAATCGGGGCTCCTACCTCATAGGTGTCCGAGTCAAAGGACAGGACGACGACCCCGATGAAGAGCCCTAGACCGATCCACAGTAGCTGCATCATCGGGCGACCACCGGGGGTAAAGAGTGTGGCGGTCTCGAAGTTGTACGAAGCCCCACAGATGGTGAGCCACCCGAAGAGTACGAGGATGAGATACATCGTGATGGTCACCCAGTCGATGGAGCGGAAGAGGCTCGCCGAGGGATTGTGTCTGCGCATCATGGGCTAGATGTCGTTGAGGTAGTTGAGACTCTTCTGCTCGATCTGGTTGGCCACAGCCTCGCCCGTCGTGGAGAGCTTGCCCTGGCGCAGATAGTACTCCATCATCACACGTCCGATAGGTACCCCAAACTGCGCCCCGAAGCCCCCGTTCTCCACGTATACCGAGACGGCAATGCGAGGCTCGGTGCGTGGGGCAAAGCCGATGAAGGCCGAGTGGTCCTTACCGTGAGGGTTCTCCGCTGTCCCCGTCTTGCCACAGACCTCGATCTCGCCTGGGGCAAAGTTGGCTGCTCGGCACGTCCCTCCCTTCACCGCTCCAGCCATACCCTGGACGATGTACTCCCAGTCTGCAGTCGGTATCCCCGTCTGCTGACGGTGCGTGTAGAGGGTGTCGAGTGGGGTACCAGCGATACTGCGTACGACGTGGGGGCGGTAGTACGAGCCTCGGTTGGCGATGATCGCCGCTAGGTTGGCTATCTGTAGTGGGGTAGCGAGGATCTCTCCCTGCCCGATAGCGATGGAGATGATGGTGCTGGAGTTCCAGTTCTTGCCATAGGCCTTGTCGTAGACCTGACTATTGGGGATGTAGCCACGCTTCTCTCCGGGGAGGTCGATGCCTAGACGGTAGCCATAGCCGAGAGAGATAATGCGTTGCTTCCAGTGCTCGAAGGCCTCCTGTACGGTCGGGTAGAGCTTCCTGTCGTCCAGCAGGAAGTGTAGCCCCCAGCAGAAGTAAGCATTACACGAGGTCGTCAGGGCAGGAATGAGCGAGACGGGCGAGGGGTGACCGTGACACTTCGGGCGGTTGCCTAGTCGGGGGTAGCCTCTGAAGCAGGAGAGGGGAGTCTCGGGGGTGAGGACTCCCTCGGCGAGGTAGATAGCCCCCTGAGCAGGCTTGAAGGTCGAGCCCGGGGGATAGTTCCCCTGGATAGCACGGTTGAGTAGGGGCTTGCCAAAGGTCTCCTCGAGAGCACGGTGGTTGATCCCCTTGTTACGCCCTGAGAGCAGAGCTGGGTCGTAGCCTGGGGCGGTGACCATAGCGAGTACCTCGCCGGTGCTAGGCTCGATGGCGACGATAGCTCCTCGCTTGCCCCTCATCAGTCGTTCGCCGAGGGCTTGGAGCCCGGAGTCGATGGCGAGCGTGACGTCCTTGCCCTTGATGGGGGCTCGGTCGTGCGCACCACCATCCAGGCGCCCCTGGATGCGTCCACGTGAGTCTCGGTAGAAGATCTCCTGCCCCTTCACGCCACGTAGAGCCTCCTCATAGGTGCGCTCTACACCACTACGTCCCACGAAGTCCCCACGGATGATCGTACTATCCCGCTCTAGGTCACTCGGGCTGGCCTCGGAGAGGTAGCCGAGTAGGTGAGCGGCATGGTGGTAGTCGTACTGGCGGATGGTACGGGAGCGGATGGAGAGCCCACTGAACTTGTAGAGCTGCTCCTGGAAGCGTCCCACATCCTCGGTCTCGAGCTGAGATACTAGTACCTGAGGGGTATAGGGCGAGTAACCCCTATTGACCGTACGGTCACGTAGGAGCTTGAGGCGAGCGACGATGTCCTCACGTGGGATACGGAGGATCTCTGCGAGGAGGGTCGTGTCGAGCTGTCCCTTGACGTCCTTGTTGACGATCATCAGGTCATAGATCGGGCGGTTAGCCACGAGGAGGGCGCCGTTGCGGTCGTAGATGACCCCACGGGAGGGGATGGTGGAGAGGATGTAGTAGGCGTTGTTCTCCGCTCGCTGCTTGTAGTCTCCACTTAGGAGCTGTAGGAAGGCCAGGCGAGCGACGAAGGTCACGACGACGACGAAGGTCAGGCTGATCAGGAGCCAGCGCCGACGGAAGAGATCTTCATTCATCTAGGCTTAGCTGTCATGTCCCTCACCGAGCGAACCGACGAAGGCCAGTGTGATCAGGCAAAGAAGGAGAGAGAGCCCATAGCCAGCTCCGAAGCTAATGACGACGTGCAGGTCGCTAGCTAGTGCCCCTGCCTCTAGGACATAGAGGACGATGTGGTGGATCAGTAGTAGTAGGCTCATCAGGATGGCGGCCCCGGTGCGTAGGGTACCATAGAGTGGGAGGGCTTGCTCGGGAGCCTTCTTGTCCTCCAGCAGCCCGAGGAGCATCGGACGGGCAAAGGCCGCAGCGGTCAGGGCAGCGGCATGTAGCCCAGGCGTAAGTCCTAGGATGTCGATCACGGTGCCGATCACGAAGGCATGGAGGAGTAGGGAGACCTTCCCCGCATTGATCGGTAGTAGGAGCAGTAGGACGGGGTATAGATAGGGGGTAGCCACTCGGAAGAGTGCCACTGGACTCAGTAGCCAGACCTGTAGTGCCACGACGAGGGCACAGACGACGAGGAAGCGAAGGTAGGTCTTATTCATCGTGTCGGACGGAGTCTTCGAGGGCTCGAGCCTCCTCGACGGGCTTCTCGAGGAGGATATATACGTAGCGTAGCGATTGGAAGTCGGTGGCCAAGCGTACCGGGAAGTTTGCAAAGACCCCAGCGCTCCCCTTCACGCTCGAGGGGACGGAGTCGGCCACCGTACCTACCATCATCCCCTCGGGGAAGAGGTAGGAGTAGCCACTCGTCACGATCGTATCTCCCCGACGGGGATGAGCATGAGGGGGGACATTGCTCAGCACGGCCTCATTGGAGTTAGGGTTCACCGGGGCAAGTAGGGTACCACTGACCCCTTGGCTCGAGAGGGAGCAGGAGAGGCGCATGTTTTGGTTGAGGATCGGGATGACCAGCGCATAGTGCCTCGAGGTCGAGTACACCGCTCCGACGACCCCGGTGGCGCTCATCACCCCCATATCCTTGCGAATGCCGTCGGCCTCCCCCTTGTCGATGGTGAAGAAGACCTCTCCGATACGAGACGTCCTATTGAGGACTCGAGCCACGACGTACGACCCCTCCCCCAGGCTCACGCTGTCGGTGACCCGGAGGCGGGGTAGCTCTCGGTAGGCCTGTAGCTCCTGCATCTGGCGCATCAGGTGGATATTGGCTTGGCGGAGCCGTGCATTCTCCGCCAGTAGCGTCTTGTTCTCGGGGCGGAGGTCGATGTAGTCCCAGAACTCCGTCATCAGCTCATTGACCCGACCCAGCAGGGCATTCGTAGCATACCAGCTCACACTCCTCGAGTAGAGGGTGTTGCTGAAGACCATGCTCAGGGCGATCCCCTCTAGTAGGAGGAAGACGAACCAGTGCTTGGATCTGCGGAGGAACTCAAGGAGCTTGTTCACTAGGACGACTCAGAGGAGCGAAGGGAGGGCTTAGCGGAAGAGGAAGTTGAAGTTGTGGATATTACGCAGAGCGATCCCCGTACCGATAGCCACGGAGTGGAGAGGGTTCTCAGCGATCTTGAACTCGAGCCCGAAGCGCTTCGAGAGACGCTTGTCTAGGCCACGGAGTAGCGCTCCACCGCCCGTCAGTACGACCCCGTTGGCGACGATGTCGGCGAAGAGCTCAGGGGGCGTAGCCTCCAGCGTGCGTAGGATGGCGCTCTCGATCTTGCCGATTGAGTTGTCGAGGCATTCGTTGATCTCCTGGTAGTTCACCGATACCTTGCGGGGTAGGGTATCCATCATGTTGGCCCCCCAGACGATGTAGTCCTCGGGTACCTCGTCGAGCTCGGAGAAGACGGCTCCGACCTTGATCTTGATCTGCTCGGCGGTGCGCTCCCCGACCTTGATCTGGTGGCGGTCACGCATATGATCCATGATGTCCTGCGTGAGTTCGTCTCCAGCAGTATCTATGGACTGATCCTCCACGATCCCCCCGAGGGAGATGACGGCGATCTCTGTCGTCCCACCGCCTATATCGACGATCATGTGTCCCTCAGGCGCCAGGACGTCTATCCCGACGCCGATAGCTGCGGCCATAGGCTCGTAGATCATATATACGTCACGTCCCCCGGCGTGCTCGCTGGAGTCACGTACGGCACGTATCTCTACCTCGGTGCTCCCAGAGGGGATACAGACGACCATACGGAGCGATGGGGTGAACCAGCTGTGGCGACGACTGATCATGCGGATCATGCCACGGATCATGTGCTCGGCAGCGTCGAAGTCGGCGATCACACCCTCGCGCAGTGGACGTATCGTACGGGTATTGGCATTGCCCTTTTCGTACATCTCTCGGGCCTTCGTACCCACAGCGATCATCTCGCCCGTGCGGTTGTCGAAGGCCACGACCGAGGGCTCATCGAGGACGATCTTGTCGTCCTTGATGATGATGGTATTGGCTGTGCCGAGGTCCATGGCTAGCTCTTGCCTGAAGGAAAATAGTCCCATGCTTGTCTCTATACTTGGTTGGTGAGTCTTATTTGCTGTTTGTTTAGTGCTTGAAGTGGCGGATGCCTGTCATGACCATCGCCACACCATACTTGTCTGCCGCTGCTATGCTGTCGGCGTCTCGTACGGAGCCCCCGGGCTGTGCCAAGGCCGTGATGCCAGCCTCTGCAGTTAGCGTCACGCAGTCGTCAAAGGGGAAGAAGGCATCGCTAGAGAGTACCGCTCCCCGGAGGTTGAAGCCGAAGTGGCGAGCCTTCTCGATCGCCTGCTTGAGAGCATCCACACGCGAGGTCTGCCCTACACCCGAGGCGATGAGCTGTCCGTCCTTGGCTAGGACGATCGCATTGCTCTTGCTGTGCTTGACGAGCTTCGTCGCGAAGACCAGATCAGCCTGCTCGCTCTCGGTGGGCGCTACCTTAGTAACGCACCGTAGGTCGGCTATAGTCTCTGTGGCCTGGTCGGTCTGCTGAGCGAGCACTCCGCCCAGCATCGTACGGTAGCTCCAGTCGCTGGTGACGGGAGCTGTCTGGCGCAGGAGGATACGGTTCTTCTTGCTCTGTAGTACCTCGAGCGCCTCGGGGGAAAAGTCTGGAGCGATGAGTACCTCTACGAAGAGCTTGTCGATCTCACGAGCAGTCTCGAGGTCGATCGGGCGGTTGGCGATGAGCACCCCTCCGAAGGCTGAGACGGGGTCACCTGCCAGCGCATCACGCCAAGCCTCTAGGAGGGTAGGACGGGAGGCACAGCCACAGGCATTGTTGTGCTTGAGGATGGCGAAGGTGGGCTCGTCGAAGTCTTGGATGAGGCTGACGGCAGCCTCGATGTCCTGGAGGTTGTTGTAGGAGAGTTCCTTGCCGTGCAGCTGGGTGAAGTACCGAGAGAGGTCTCCGTAGAAGACTCCACGCTGGTGTGGGTTCTCCCCATAGCGCAGGGGCTGTGCTGTGTCTACACTGAGGCGCAGGGCGGAGGCATCGGCTCCGTCGAACCAGCGGAAGATGGCCGCGTCGTAGCCAGAGCTCACGGCGAAGGCACGACGGGCTAGGTGGCGACGCTGCTCTAGGGTGGTACGTGCGCCCTGGCTCTGCAGGTAGCCTAGGAGCGTAGCATAGTCTGCCTGCGAGGGGATGATCACGACGTCCTCGTAGTTCTTCGCTGCTCCTCGGATTAGGCTGATCCCGCCGATGTCGATCTTCTCGATGATCTCCTCATCGCTCGCCCCTGAGGCTACCGTTGCCTCGAAGGGGTAGAGGTCTACGATGACGAGGTCGATGAGTGAGAGCCCGTACCGAGCGACTTCCTCCCGATCCGTCTCGTGCGAACGGCGAGCCAAGATACCCCCCTGGATGGCTGGGTGTAGGGTCTTGACCCGTCCGCCGAGCATAGAGGGGTACTGCGTTAGGTCCTCTACCTCGGTGGTCTCGTAGCCGAGACTCTTGATGAAGGTACTTGTACCACCTGTCGATACAAACTCTACTCCTTGCTGGTGTAGGAGGGCTAGGATCTCTGCTAAGCCTTCCTTGTGGAACACAGAGATCAGTGCTCTGTGTATTGCCTTCTCCATTTCTTGTATGTCTGCGCTATATAGCTATGTTGTAATGAGTTCAGGGGGCGGCTCGCCTCTTGTCCTATACCGGGAAAGAAGACCCCACCTAAGCCCCTAGCCTACACAAAAATAAGTAATTTCTGTATACTCACTCAATTCTGTATATATTATAGTAGGAGTAGAGGCACCCGAGGGGAGGTGAGCAGGGTACCTCTGAGGGTTCGTCTCTTAGCCTGTACGGAGCCTGCACGGGCATGCTCATGACCTGCTGGGCTCCTCTGCACACCTCCATCACAGTAGCTATTGGGGGGAGATAGAGTGTGTAATTGGCAGGGGAAAAGCGAAATATATTTGGTGATTTCAAAAGTTTAGACTACCTTTGCACACGATTTGTGAAGGGAGCCTCATTACTTCAGTTATTGGGGATATGTACCAACCAATTATTGACTCTGTAGCTCAGTTGGTAGAGCAAGTGACTCTTAATCACTGGGTCGTGAGTTCGAGCCTCACCGGGGTCACTACTCCTGACACAAATCAATGACTCTGTAGCTCAGTTGGTAGAGCAAGTGACTCTTAATCACTGGGTCGTGAGT
>NZ_CAJPPN010000008.1 GCF_905372525.1 uncultured Porphyromonas sp. | reverse complement strand
TACACAACAGTATACACGCGTGTACACTACCTCGCTCTAAGTATATCCTCTGTAGGGCTCGCTTGTATGTCTATTCCTTGGGGATAATGCCTAGGATCTTTAGTGATGGGCTAAGGCTACTTGGGATATGAAATGATACCCCCGAAGATCCAAAGGCAGGAGTGTGTGAGCGAGATCATGCGTCGGCCATGATCCCTCTGGGCTGGTGCGTACTCTTCTGTAGAGAAATACCTATATTTGCAGTACATACATGCCCCAACCACAATCTAAAGCAAAGCACTCCTATGGCGAGTCTGCACCTAACTATCAGCAGCCAGCATTTACGCTCTGGCCTGCACCTCACTAGGGTACCACGAGTGAGAGTAGGGAAGCTATCGTCTTTCTACATCTCCCACATGAGTATCTATGTCCTAGCCCTTGTGGCTATCACGCTTGTCTCCCCCTTTTCTCTCAAGGCACAAACACGAGATTCCATACGGATTGAAGTCCGATCTAATGGAGATACGCTCTGGCACTACCTTCCCCAGCGGTATGACTTCACTCCCCCGAAAGGAGAAAAGAGCATGCATCCAGTGAGGCTCCCTCATCCTCAGCTGTCTAGTATGCCCAGTGAAAGGGAGAAGGAAACAGAGATATCTCCGCACTTCTTGATTAGTAGGAGCACAAAGAGTCCCCAGTGGACACCATCGATCCCGTATAATCGGAGTATCACCCCTTCGGGGGCTATTACCTACAGTATCCCAATCGAGACAGCTAAAGGCTACAAGTATGCTCCTCAGATAGCACTCACTTATAATAGCCAGTCGGGCAATGGAATAGTGGGCTATGGTTGGGAGCTCAGCGGTCTATCCAACATCGTCTAGACGGATCGCTCTATCCACTATGATGGAGTGACTAGTTCTCTACAGGGAGCAGGAACATCAATTCATTGGGATGCCCTACGTCTAGATGGTATACGGCTCGTACGCAATACCAGCCTACTCCCCAACCAATATCCCTACATCACCGAGCAAGGCAAGATACTCGTGCGCTATATCCCAGACACTCGAAGCTATGAGGCTCGTTTCCCAGATGGGACAATAGCCCTATATGAGATGCTGGAGCCTCTCGATCTAGGCACCTATGTCTGTCGGAGGAAAATTGACCTGAGAGGTCGTGTACAACTATATGACTACCAGATTCATGAGCACACCCCTTATCTCTCTAGGGTCACCTTTGGGCAGGGGACTAACATTGGAGACGGGGTACCTCTACTCGGCACGACAGGCAGCCTTACCTTCACCTACGAAGCTCGTCAGGATACCACCGAACACTATGTGCGAGGTGTGGCGATACGTAGGGGACTTATACTTCGGAGCATTCACTCATATGATGGAACGACACTGCTTGCGACCTATACACTCAGCCATCGATGGGCTGCTGGGACAAACCTACTGAGACAAATCGACTATAGCTCTGAGGGGATATCTCTTCACCCGATTACTTGCACCTATAAGGAGGAATATCCCTCACCAGAGGATCCCTACGAGGAACATCTGCAAACCCAGCAGAGTAAGTATCTAGAGGAGCATATCGATCTCTATAAGTACGAGATGGTTGCTCTCAGAGGACACTTCACCACAGGGCAGATGGGAGATGGAATGCTGCTCTATCCCCGCTTCGAGACCTACACCCGGAAAGTAATTAATCTTCGATGGCCAAGAGAGGATCTCTATGGGAGTATGTATGATCCAAAGCAACAGATCTTAATTGTCCCTCATCTACAGAGGCTTCATTCAAGTGTTCTCCACCTAGAGGTTGGAGAGGGCTTCTTTGGGGCTCAGGCTGTAGATACTGATGGAGATGGAATTGATGAGGTAGTCAAGCTTAACCTCAATCTGACAGAGGATAGAAAGAAGACCTCACTTAGGGTAGAGGTTTACGAAATTAACCGAAGAGGGAAGCAGGGACTCACACTAAAGAGGTCGTTTAGAGTCACAGTCAAGGGTGTCGTAGAGAACAAGTCCTACACCAGTCCGAGGTATCTACATACGCTCTGGGGGCAGTTCTGTGGGGACGGCTCTACTCAGCTGGCTATCGTTACCTACAACAAGACCGTGGAAGAGAAGGATGCCACGCCTACACTCCTCTTAGTGAATCTCCAACAAGGGAGTGTTACCTATCAACAAGATTGGGTGCTCAACCTCTCCCCCCTGCAGGGAAGCTCCCTGACAGCAATGGATCTCGATGGAGATGGATCGACAGAACTTTGCCTATCGACGGTATCCAATACGATCGAACGATATCACTTCAACGCTCAGGGTACAGCTCTCCTCCGAGGCAAGGACTACTCGCAGGGTAGTGGGGGCATCTCTCCCTCAAGTCAGGATCTCTTATGGGGTGATCTCAATGGAGATGGACTAATTGATGCCCTCTGTCCGGTTGCATTCTCAGGGTATAAAGAGGTCTGGGAGCGTGTGCCTAAAGATGCTGTTCCTATCCCTGAAGATAGTCTCATGCTCCAGAGTATCCCTCGCCCTAGAGAAGACACAACGATCTGTCGCAGAGAGCGTATTGACCATGGAAATCAATGGGGATATTATATCAATACGGGTTCGGGCTTCCATTACACTCATTTTCCTGTCTATCAGCGGGAGGACTCTACGGATAAGAATGATCAACTCATACTCCTAGATGTGAATCATGATGGACGAGCTGACCTTGTACGCATACACGACAAAAATGGGATTGATATTCATCTCAACGAACAAGGGAAGCTTCGCCCCCAGTCCCTACCTACTCACGAGAGGAGCAATGCGGTCATTTTCCTGCCTCTGAATATCAGCCATCTCATGGCTCCCAGCCAATTCATCACCATTGGCAATCGTGGGGAACTCAAGGGCTACACATATCTTAATAATCTCGCCCATGCGCGTCTCTTGGCTGGACTGATAGACAGCCGAGGCGTCGTCCATCAGCAGGACTACCAAGACCTAAATGCGCTCTCGGAGCTGGGGCCGAAGGCCTATCGGGATACGGGAAATGTTCACATAGATCAAAGATATGCCCCTGTGAGAGCCCCCTGGAGTCTAGTGACAAGTACCTTTGCCTACTATTCTGGGACGGGAATCCCATACTTCGAAAATAGCTCTTATACATACGAAGATGGCTATATAGATCGTCTAGGGTTGGGGTTTGTTGGCTTTGGTCGCGTTACAAAGAAGGATTACCTTCTGCATATACAGACGACCACTCTGAACCTACACACGTTACGAGGAGCTCCATCACAGGAAGAAACAAGGCATTTCCCCTCCATGACGCTCCTGCAAAGTAAGGTCTATGACTATCGGGAGACGTATGGATCGAATAAGGAATGGAACCTCTTGCTGAGTAGGTCTGTCGACAAAGACTATCTTAAAGGTGTCTCTTCCCATTCTGATTATCAATACGATGAGCTAGGGTATCCCACACATATGAAGCTCGCATATGGGAAGAGTAATAAGATTGTGGAACGTAAGCTTCGTCATCGGATAGGCTTCTCCTATCATCTAGGAATTCTCGAAGAGCAAACAGAGATAACCCAAAAAGAGAGCGGACAGAGCTCCATCACCTCCCTCTACACCTATAACAGCGACTTCCAACCTATTGAGATTGATAAGTATCTGAATGGTAATCCACAGTTGACGATCCAGCGAACTCAATCCACCTACGACAGATGGGGTAATGTCACATCGGAATGTACTCTATACTATGACTCACCTAAGGGATCAACGAAGAGCTATATATACGACGAGACAGGACATCATCTGCTCTCCACACGAGATGCCCTCGGGCTGGAGACTCGCTACGCAGACCATGAAAAGCATGGACGAGCTAGACGCATTACCGATCCCCTCGGACAAATGACCCGGGTAGAGTACGATGCCTTTGGATTGATTGCTCAGGAGACAACTCCAGATGGTACAGTGACAAGTACGACCCATGAGCAGCACCCAGATGGCACTTACACCATTGTGAAGAGGAGGACAGGTACTCCGACTAGCTACAGGGTCTGTGATGCACTCGATCGAGAGCTCCGTACAGGCACTGAGCAGCATGATGGCTCAATCCTTTGGGAGGCGAAGATGTATGATGGGGCTGGACGTGTTGTACGCTCCTCGCTGCCCTATCGGGACGGGACACAGCCTCTTTGGATAGAACATGAGTATGATATGTTTGGGCGACAGATTGCTCAGCGTGAGCCCTCAGGGGGGGCGACGACTTGGGCCTATGAGCTCATCCAGCAACAGGGTAAGCGAGGCGAGTGTAACCAAATCACAGAGACCAAAGGTGGAATCAGCATCAAGCGCACCTATGGAGAATTGGGTGAACTCCTCTCCTCCGAAGACCTGGGAGGCAAGATCATCTATAGCTATCGTCCCGATGGACAGGTCGATCGAATCACGGCTCCAGGAGATGTGGTGACTAGCTTTGAGTATGACACCTATGGCCGGCAGACTGCACTCAACGACCCTAGTTCAGGGCGTAGGGAGATCACATATGCTTATGCCCAAGATGGAACACACACCGAGCGGAAGTCCTCCCCCAATGGAGGCGTAACGACCGTTACCGATCCCTATGGACGACTCGTACGTATAGAGCGAGATAAAGACTTTTCTACCAGCTACACATATGATAACTATAGCCGCCTGACGGAGGAGCGATCAACGAACGGGAGCTTCAAGAGTTATACCTATGATGCCCTCGGACGGACTGCCTCCCTAGTGGAGGGTGTTAGTCCAAGCAAGACACTGCGACGCACTTACTACTATGGGAGTGGAGGAGAGCTAGCTCGTTTGACCTATCGCACTCCAAATGAAGAGGAGTTCACCGAACTGTATATCTATGAGCATGGGCATCATGTGATGACGCTCCTTCAGTCACCTCTACGCCCTCAGCAGGATACCATCTGGCACCTGTTATCCGTGAATAATATGGGTGTCCCGATCCGTGCTCGGACAGGCGGGCAGGAGCGTACCTACAGCTACGATCCCGTGGGGCTCCTTACTGGTCGCTCAATGGGGGCTGTACAGGAGGAGCGATATACCTTTGACCCTCAGACGGGCAACCTCCTAGAACGGCAGTGGCGTGTGGAAGACTCCGTACGACGACAGACTTTCAGCTACGATAATCTCCATCGTCTTACTCGATGGGCCTCTGGGGAGTGTAGCTATACTCCTAATGGATGCTTATCCGAGACAGGGAATCCCATGACGGGAGGTTGCTCCTTTCACTATGAAGAGGCTGGACATCCCTATCGACTCACAAGGATCGAAGGTCATCCAGGTATCAATCTTCCACCAAATCTGCCCTCCCTACCTGGAGGCAATCCTGTTACCCCCGATCTTCCGAATGGCAAACCTGATGATCCTGGGAGTCAGATTGCCCCCATTTACTTCGCTAGAGATACGACTGTCTTCGATAGGGATATCTATGATCTCCTCCCAAGGATAACTTCTGATCAGATCGCTGATTATACCTCCTTTGACCGTCCCAAGAGCTTTAGACTGAAGGATGCTAGTTCCATATGGGGAGATGAATATCGGGCTCAATGGGACTACAATAGTGCACTTGAGCGGACAAAGATGACGATACAACATGGTGATACACTCCTACGAGAGCTCTACTACTGGGGTAGCCAGTATGAGGAGGAGACTCGCCCAAAGCAGGGCGAGACGACTGCTCGACTCTACCTTCAGGGAGATGCCTACACCGCTCCAGCCGTCCTCGTCCGTGAGGGTGGGCAGTGGAGACTCTACTATATTGCTCGGGATTACCTTGGAAGTATTACCAATATCGTAGATGATCAGGGCATATCACGTGCACACTATCACTATACTCCGTGGGGGCGTCTTGAGGAAGGTGAAGGGCTTTTCCTTGGTCGTGGATTCACAGGTCATGAGCATCTACCCGAGTTTGAGCTCATCAATATGAATGCCCGTCTCTATGATCCCTACACAGGGTGCTTCCTTAGCCCCGATCCCTATATACAGCTCCCAGACTTCACGCAGAGTCTCAACCGATATTCCTACTGCCTCAATAATCCGTTGCGCTTCACTGACCGCAATGGGAAGTTCTTCTTCACAGCTATCCTAGGACCAGCTGGAGCCATCCTTGATGCTGCATGCTGGGGTGCCCTCATGGGTGGGGGCTTCTACACAGCAGGAATGCTCCTTACTCCTGGTGGGCTGAAGCACTTCAGCTTCCCCAATCTGGTCTTTGCCATGCTCTCGGGTGCAGTCAATGGAGCACTCAACTTTAGCACTGTCAGTCTCCCTCTATGGGGTAACTTTAGTCTAGGATTCATGCCCCAGATAAGCTTCGGCACGGATGGTGTCGGCATTGGCTGGAATGTCACATTTAGCTATGCTTCAGGAATCGTTAATGCTGGCCTCAGCTATGGGGCGAGTGTCTATGGCTCAGCACCAGGTTCGGGCGAGACCATGGATGAGTTCCGCTTCGGTTATGGTCTTGGAGTTAAGCACAAGTCCTTTGAGTTGGGTGCTGGAAGTACCTATTTTCTGGATAACCATGGTGGGCAGCAAACGGGACAAATGTATGCAGGCGCTTGGGGGGGACGCCTTACCTACGAGAATGATACTTGGGCTCCCGTCCCAGGCCTCTGGAGGGCAGGGGGGCATGAGCGAGATAAGTACCGAACGGCTGCCCTACGCTTCGATATCACCTCAGGAAAACTCAAGGGTGCAAACCTCGGTATGCTCCTATACACAGGAGCTGCAGCAGAGACGAGTTTAGATGGGAATTATTACATAGGTGGTACTGTAGATAACTATCGCATGGGTGTAATCTATGTAGGATATAAGGGTTGGCGAGTGGGCCTAAATAGCGAGCGCTATATCCGAGAGCCCATACAAAACGGCTTTCATGACCTATTTGGTGCCCCCCACTTCAAGGCCCAACCCAATGGCCCCTGCCACTTCTATGGCGGATACTACTTACCTAATCCCAACACGTTATGGTAAAGAAGATCATCTGGACTCTGCTCATCATCGTTGTACTGAGTTCCTGTAAGAAGGATTTTACTCCTCCAGTTCTAAGACATCGGCAAGTGCCCTATACCGGGTCTCTTATACGAACAGATGGGTATTATTATCATCTCGAACATGATAAGTATACCAAAGGATGGATGATGTCCGTCTTGGCCTTCTTTCGAGATGGACGTTGCTTAGCCTATAAATATATTCCTATACCGCCGGAGTCTTATGACTATTTCGAGTACATTGAGCAGAAGATACTTGCTCCCGGAGGCTGGTTTACGAAGAAATTCAACCCATATGGCGTCTTCTGGCTAGAAGGACGGGTTTTACACCTCGAAATTCCGCGCTACACAGGACAATATGTGGGACGACAGTATACGACCTATGAAAATAGTGCAATAGTTAATCGCGATGGAAGTATCACTTCCATCGCCTATCGAGGCCAAGAGCCCAGATACTTCCGGAATAGTATAATAACCCTCCGCTTTCTAGAGTATCATGGCGAGATCAAGTGGTGATAGTCACCCTGACACCGAAGGCTCCGAAGGGAAGAATAATCGCATTGTGATCTATGTGGACTGTACTCTTCGGTGACTAAGCCACAATAGCAAGCACTCATCTGAGGACTAATGCAAAACGACTTTCATGACCTATTTGGTGCCCCCCCACTTCAGGGCCAAACACGATGGCCCCTGCCACTTCTATGACGGATACTACTTACCTAATCCCTACACATTATGGTAAAGAAGATTATCAGGGCTCTGCTCATCATCGTTGTACTGAGTTCCTGTAAGAAGGATTTTACTCCTCCAGTTCTAAGACATCGACAAGAGCCCTATACTGGGTCACTCATACGAACAGATGGGTATTATTATCATTTCGGATATGATACGTATACAGAAAGATCGACGATGTCCGTCTTAGCCTTCTTTAGAGATGGACGTTGCTTAGCCTATGAAGATATTCCGATACCGCCGGAGTCTTATGACGATTTCGAGTACGTTGAGCAGAAGAAACTTGCTCCCGGAGGCTTGTTTACGAAGAAATTCAACCCATATGGTGTCTTCTGGCTAGAAGGGCGAGTTTTACACTTCGAAATTCCGGGCTACACGGGACAATATGTGGGACGGCAGTATACGACCTATGAAATTAGAGCAAAAGTTAATCGCGATGGAAGTATCACTACCATCGAGTACCGAGGCCAAGAGCTCAGACCCTTCCGGAGGAGTATAACCCTCCTCTTTCGGGAGTATCATGGCGAGATCAAGTGGTGATAGTCAGCCTGACATCGAAGACGCCGAAGGGAAGAGCAATCACATAAACGTGATCTATGTGTACTGTACTCTTCGGTGACTAAGCCACAATAGCAAGCACTCATCTGAGGACTAATGCAAGACGACTTCTAGGCAGAGATAAGATGAACCCCGTCACATCTACGGCGAAATGTCTACATTTGCTTCACTATAACTAACTATAACAAGGATCTTTATGAGGAACCTATACCTTATTATTCTATTGCTACTCTCCGTGGGTAGCCTCCCCCTCATGGGACAGGGACGGGTACGTTTCGCCTATGATGCCGCCGGGAATAGAGTCCGTCGTGAGCTAGTTGTTGGCTCGAAGAAGCCCGAGGGACTCCGTACATTGAGTACGGATAGTACGCAACAGGCTACATCTTACCTTGACCCAAGGGATGAGGCGGATCGTCGTCACCTAAGTGGTCGGGATTATGTTACAGAGACCATCGACCGAGGTCAGGTTCGTATTTACCCCAACCCCACCGAAGGCGAGCTGACGATCGAATTCCTTGGTTATCGCCCTGAGCAGCGTGCAGTCCTGGTGGTCTATGACCTCTTCGGTCGAGTGGTCGTGAGACGGGAGGTTGCCTCCGTGACGACCATGCTTGATCTCTCAGCCCAGAGTGCAGGTCTCTACGTCCTACATCTCATTGTGGGGAAGGATCGGTCTGCATGGAAGATCCGGAAGAACTAATATGCCTAGCTAATACTAGATGGCTATGTCATCCTATCTATTACGCCCCCATTAAGGTGCTTATTCCTATCAGAAGTTTCGTCTCTATGCCTTTACCCCCTTCCATCTTTTCTGTGTGCGGTTGTAAAAGATAGAGCCCAGTTCACTTCTATATCATCGCTTGTATGAACCATAATGTAATGTGCATTATGAAGCAATATTTGCTTTTGTTCATCCTATGTGTCATTCTTGGTGGCTGTAGGACAAGTGTATCTAGTAAGCCAAAGGATAAGGTGGATCTTGGTACCTTCCCTCAGTTGTCTCAGGCCGAAGGATTGTACCCGGATGAGGCGCTTCCTATATAAGTAAATAGGTATGAAGTACTGGCATTATTTAGTCTTCTATATTCTGGTAGGGATAATAGTTCTTATCGACGTACGGAATGTTTCCTATAAAGAGGACTGTATCCGGTATGGCCAGCCTCGAGTGTGCTTGATCGATGAGCCACCCGCCCGAATCAGTGCTGGGGGGAAGGGTGGCTATAGCTATCACGCAATAGGGTTCACCCTAGAATATCAAGGTCGTATCACCAAAGAGAATAATAGTCTCTATGGGAGAGAGGCGACGTCGTATGGAGCCCCAGGGTATGGCTTCTATCGATGTTACTCCCCTGACGTCCGCTTGCTAAGTTCCTACTCACGACTCTACAGATGGATGTATCGTCCATTTGTACTTTCCTACGGACCAATTAATGTGTCACTAGATGGCTATGATTTGGAGTAAAGAACCCCCTTTGTTTGTTCAAGGACTCCTATGGCTTGGGATTATCGGGCTAGCGGCTCTCTCATTCGTAGTGCCCTATAAACTTGCTCGTCATCGAGGTGTGGACGTCCTACTCTATGGGGCGAACCTACGGGGGACGTGCACTCGAGCCTATCGTCAGGGCGCTAGCTACTGCCTGCAGTATACACTGCTCCAGCGAGGATACTACCACAATAGTGAAGGGGAGCTTGAGTCTGGCCCTATCAGGGTGTGGATCACGGAAAAAGTCTCACAGCGTACCTTTGCCCAGGCCGTTGTGGGTCAGGACTACGTGGTCAAGTACCTTAATCTGGAAGAGGATGGGCCCCGCTACACGATCCTCACGAATAGTCCTTGGCAGATAGAGATCCCACAGCATCTACGGGACTACCTCTCTACCCCTCACGATAGGAATTAGATACCCCAGAGAACCTCTGGAGCTGAAGGAGAGACCTATTGAATTTTATGGAGAGAGAATAATGACCTACCCTCGTTACCTCACTAGGAGCCTCGGCATACTGCTCTTGCTCTACGGTTTGTGCTCTTGCTGTCTACTCAGTAGGAAGCTCTCCGTCAAGCCCTACCGCTCCTTGGCTCAGTTCGTGGACGAACTGCAGCATCATATGGATCGCTATCGCGATGAGTACCTAGCGGTACAGTGAATCTCGGCAGACAGCTTCCTGAGGGTAGTCGTCGTCCCAGAGGTCAATATCGATAGGAGCAAAAGGTGCCTATCTGATCCCGTACTCGATACCCTATCGCTCCACTCCGTCTGGAGCCTGATCGACCCTAAAGTGGTGGTGGGAGGAGTCGCTTACCTTCAGGACTACGACTCCGTATGGTATGAGTGGTCGCTTAGAGGTCCATATGACCAAGAACCTCATCCCCTAGACTCCTCTGATTGCACTCTGCCTATACGTGCCTTCCTAGCTTCGCCAAAGCCTCTCAGGGCTTTTTATCTAGGCCAGATGGTCGCTCCCTACTTCTTCGTCTATGACCCAGAGGGGACGAGGCTTAGGGTCTATGATTCCTATCCTCCGTATGAGGAGCTTCCTGTTGATTCTCTCCTAGAGGATCAAGTCCTCAGACAGATACGCCTGCGAGTCACAAGTAACAGAAAGGATATACGCAGGGAGAAAAGGCTCCCTATGATCTATGTCTACTAGAGCCCTAGGTCTGATGTGATCTAGAGTGTAAAGAAAGGTATTATGAGGGAAATCCTAATCATACTGCTCGGGATCGGTCTCTTCTATTCTTGTGGCACGAAGAGGAGACCAAGGAACTTTGTGCCGCCTAAGGAACGTCCTCAAATGGATGTCCGAGCATGTGCGCAAGAGCTCCATCGCTCGCTCAATAGGCAGAGGGCAGCCCTTCTACGGAAGATCCCTAATCTTAGCACTCAGGTGCGTCAAGTACTCCTCGTCCCCACTCTTCGTTTTAAGAGAGGGATCGAGAGATATGAGTACTACAATAAGTTCCGTCGTCAGCCCTACTTCCATAGCTGGGAGGAGCTCTTTGGGCTACTGGATATGGAGAGCTTCTGTGGCGTACAAGCCTTCATCGAGGAGGGAGATGGACACTGGTACACCTGCATGCTTGAGAGTCTAGATAGGCGGGTTGTCCCTATTGACTCGATGCTCTACGATGCGAAGTATCGGCCATTCCTAGAGACACTCCTTTCTCGGGGAGCACCGCTGACGTTTAGGCTTGTTTTCTCGGGGCGGTATAGCTACTCACTTCAGGATGGGCAGCTAGAGGCCTACGACTTTTCTCATGGGAGGATAAGGCAACCCTCAGAGGTACTCCCTGTGGTCGTCGAGGCTTATTCGGAGCATCCCCCCTACATCCTCCGAGGGAGTGACTACGAGCACCATCGAGCAGCTGGTAACCGACGCATCAAGGCCTTGAAAAAGATCCTTCGGGAGGTGCCCAATCCTTGAATGGGAGGGGATAGGTTCATCGGATGATAAGGAGATGGCTAGTATGAAGGAGAGTAAATACAATAATCGTCAAGGGCGAGGTGCCCGCCCTCGGGCTCTATACACCCTGTTCCTTGGAACTCTCCTTGGGCTCTACATCCTCAGCTCGTGTAGTACTGCACCACTGCGACGGCCGAGGAGCTTCACACCTCCGAAGGAACGTCGCAGGATGGAGGTCGGAGCATTTGCCCGAGCGCTCCATCGCACACTCACATGGGAGGGCCCCACAATACGATGGGAGGTCGCTAGGCATATCCCTCGGGGACAGCGGGTAGAGCGTATGATCATTGTCCCGTCTCTTCGGTTCAGAGCGGAGATCTATGAGTATGAGTACTACAATAAGTTTGGGCGTCGTCCCTACTTCCATACATGGGAGGAGCTCCTGGGGCTGTTAGATACAGAGAGCTTCCGCTTTGTCGATGTGCTTGTCCAGCTTGTGGGAGGGGGCTGGTATAGGTACTCGTTCTCTCTGAGGGTGAAGACGCTTGAGCCGTTAGATCCCAAGAGTGTCCCCTTGGAGGAGCTCTCGTCAGGGGATGCTCCACTCGTGTTTGATATCGCTGCCTATAATAGGCGATTTGTTATCTCCCCGGATGGACAGCTGAGGGTATATGACCGTCGTACCACTAGCCAAGGAGACCAATGCATGGATCTCTCAGCGGTGCTCCAGACGATGGCTAGAGACCTCCAAGGGATCTATCCTGACTACCTCCGAGGGCGAGACTATCGGGGACGGGGCAAATCCTTTAGACGCTAAGCGGGATGCTGGATAAGCGATTATCCTTGTGCCGTCAGAATCTGAATATAAGATCGAGCTCACCTATGATGCCTATTCGCCATTGCTCCAAGTATTTCTTTGTGCTCTTCATCCTCTGCTGTATTACCTCCTGCTACTTCTCTAGACCCGCTGTGAGGACGAAGATGGAGCTCCAGCCCTATCTGTCCTTAGCTCAGTTCGTGAACGAACTGCAGCGTCATGCAGAGGAGCACCGGGATGAATACCTAGCCGTGCAGTGGATCTCGGCGGACAGCTTCCTAAGGGTAGTCTTCGTCCCAGAGGTCGGTGTGCGGAGTAGCTATCGGGAGCTACCTGATGCGGTGCGTGACACCCTATCGCTCGGCTCTATATGGAGCTTGCTTGATCCCCAGTTCGTGGTCGGTGGTATGGCTTACCTCCAGGACTACGACTCCGTATGGTATGACTGTTGGTTAGGTGGGTCACTGGAGCACGATCCCCAGCCCTTAGATCCCAGAGATCCCATGATCCCCATCCTAAGCTCTACGAGATCAGTCTATACCTTCTATATAGATGGGTGGGAAGGTTCCTTCCTCGTAGTCTATGACCTAGAGAGCAAGGAGCTCAAGGCCTACAAGACCAAGGGGCTCTTCGGTAAGGTGCCCGCCGATGCTGTGCTCGAGGTGCCCGTTGATTCTGTGCTCGAGGAGTCTTACCTCAAGGGGATACGCCGAGGGAGTGTACCGAAGGGCATAGACCTCTGCAAGCAGCCCAAGTATCCTAATCCCATCTGTGAGTAGCTCGCTGCTCTGGTTGGTCAGCTGATCGTATCCACCCGTCCCCCTATTAGAGCCCTCGGCATAGGGCTTGTGCTCTGAGGCTAGAGGCTTATAAGCCTAAGAGAGGAAACGAGGAGCCTGAGAGAGCTCGCCTCGCTCGCCCCTCTCCCTTGCTCATTCGCTTGCTCCCACCCTCACCCTAGAGCTGCTTCGTATGTGGCAGGCATACCTATTGGCGATCATGAGGGGAGTGCCTTTGAAAAAACGCGTTTATTCTGTATCTTTGTTAAATTCGCTACTTAAGCGAGCAAAGGCAGACTAAATAACACCGTATATCACATATGGAGCAAACCTCAATAGCATACGAACCTATCCTCCTCGTCGGATCTGTCCTAATGCTGGCCGGGATCATGGCCGGCAAGGTCGGGACACGATTTGGCGTCCCCGCCCTACTCCTCTTCCTCATCACGGGGATGCTCTTCGGTAGCTCAGGGCTAGGGATACAGTACAATGATGCTGGGCACACACAGTTCGTCGGGATGGTCGCCCTGACGGTGATCCTCTTCTTTGGGGGGCTGGAGACGAAGTTCGCTGAGATCCGTCCGATCCTGGGGCCTGGGATCACACTCTCTACGCTGGGGGTACTGCTGACGACGCTCTGCTTCGGAGCCTTCCTCTATGGGCTCGATCAGCTAGGCTGGGCTCCGGTGCACTTCTCCTTCCCGATCGCCCTACTGCTGGCTGCCACGATGTCAAGTACGGACTCGGCCTCGGTCTTTGCGCTCCTTCGCTCGAAGAATATGCACCTCAAGGAGGGGCTCCGCCCGATCCTAGAGCTAGAGAGTGGGAGTAATGACCCGATGGCCTACATGCTCACGATCGCCCTCATCCAGTATGTCACGGGGGGGAGCGAAGGCTCGGCAGGGAGTATCCTCGTGACCTTCCTCCTACAGTTCTCCGTCGGGGGACTGCTGGGCTATGTGATGGGTTGGCTGACCGTCAAGCTCCTTAATAAGGCTAATATCGGCAACGAAGCCCTCTATCCGATCCTCCTCCTCTGCGTCGTCTTCCTGACCTTCTCGGCCACGACACTACTGCAGGGCAACGGCTACCTCGCTGTCTATATCATGGGCGTACTGGTGGGGAACAAGCGGGTGGTACATAAGAAGAGTATCGTTACCTTCTTCGATGGGCTGACGTGGCTCCTACAGATCGCCCTCTTCATCATCCTCGGGCTCTTCGTCGATGCACATAACCTCCTACCGATCGCAGGCTTTGCTCTGCTCGCAGGGCTCTTCATGATCTTCATTGCCCGTCCACTTGCTGTCCAGCTATGCCTCGTCTTCTTCCCAAGTATCAGCATGCGAGGGCGGTGGTTCCTATCCTGGGTAGGGCTGAGGGGTGCTGTGCCGATCATCTTCGCCACGTACCCGCTGATGAGCCAGGTAGAGGGGGCAGAGACGCTCTTCCATATCGTCTTCTTCATCACCCTGCTCTCCCTGCTCATCCAGGGGAGTACTATGCCCGCAGTGGCACGCCTGCTGGGGCTAGATGAGGAGGTGAAGAATGAGGTGAGCCTCTTCGGGGTCGAGATCCCCCAGCACACAGGGGCTAAGATGGTGGAGCGGGAGGTGACCGAGGAGATGCTCGCCTCGGGACGTCGTCTGATGGAGATCGACCTCCGAGAGGAGGAGCTCGTCATCCTCGTACGCCGAGGGGATGACTATATGGTACCCAAGGGGAAGCTCGCCCTACAGGCTGGGGATGTCCTGCTCATCGTCTTCGAACAGCACTCCAAGGCTTGACCCCCCATCCTCCATTATGATATAGCGAAGAGCAGTACTAGCGTGAAGTCCCACCACCGTAGCGTGTGGATAGGGAGATCCGTACCCACTCATGAAGCAAGAACAGCTACCACCACCTATAGGGCGCAAGATCTGGGCACTGGCCCTGCCCAACATCCTATCCAACGTCACTGTCCCGCTCCTGATGCTCTGCGATATGGCTATGGCAGGGCGCATGGCTCGTGCGGAGAGCATCGCAGCCGTAGCGATCGGAGCGGCCGTGACCCACTTCGTCATCGGTCTCTGGAGCCTACTGCGTATGGGGACGACGGGCTTCACGGCTCAGGCCTGGGGGGCGGGAGACGTGCGCGCCCTCCTGCGCCAGCTCTCCTCGGGGTCTCTTATTGCCCTCGGGGTGGGGCTACTACTCGTCCTCCTTCGTCCGCTCTATATAGGCCCGGCAGCAGATCTACTGCAGGAGGGCTCGGCGACGCTCTCCCTAGAGGCTCGGGACTATCTCCGCTACTCCTTCCTAGGGGCGCCCGCAGCCCTGCTCCTATACGTATATAATGGATGGCTCATCGGGGTACAGCGCATGAAGCTCGTCATGGCGGTGAGCATCGGGAGCAATCTGGCGAATATCCTCTTTAGCTACCTTCTGGCCTTTCCCCTCGGGATGGGGGTAGGGGGGCTAGCCCTCGGTACGGCACTCGCGCAGTATGCTGCTGTCCTAGCTCTCGGTGTGGGGGCTTGGCACTATCATCGGCGGATCCTCAGGCTCTTCTCTCGGAGCTATCTCTGGCATCCACCGACGCTCGTCCGCTACTTCCACGTCGGGAAGTACCTCCTCATCCGCACGCTCACGCTACAGACCGTGACGCTCTTCTTCATCCGAGCTGGGGGGATGATCGGAGTGACGACCTTGGCCGCTAATAGTCTCTTGATGCAGCTCTTCACGCTCTTCTCCTACTTCATGGACGGGATCGCCTATGCTGCGGAGGCCCTTGTCGGGGAGGCTATCGGGGCTCAGGACCGGGCTCGGCTGAGACGTATCATCCCGGCAGTGCTCCGTATCGGTGGGGGGCTAGCCGTGGTCGGTGCCGTACTCTATGCCTTTGTCCCAGAGCCCTTCCTAGCTCTACTGACGGACAAGGCGGAGGTCCTGGGGCGAGCGCTAGAGTTCCGCTACTGGATGGCACTCGTACCGCTGGTGTCGTTTGCCGCCTTTCTGTGGGATGGCATCCTCGTGGGAGCCACCGATAGTCGTACGATGGGGCTCTCGATGCTGGCTGCAGGGGGGGCGTTCTTCGTCGTGTACCTCGCTGTGATCGGGCCACTCGGGGCTCATGGTCTCTGGGTAGCCTTCCTCAGCTACCTAGGGGTACGCAGTGCGCTGGTCTGGACACTAGGGAGGCGCCACTGTCGGGGCTGAGGAGTAGCCTCCCTTCCCCTCTGGGTGACCCGCAGATCTAGTGGCTAGGGGAGGCTCGTCGGGGTGTGGGATAATAGGTGGAGATATTTTGTACCTTTGCCCATGAATAACACCACACACACTACGATGCACACGCCAAGCACGCTACATAGTCAGTGACCCATGTATGGATGGTGGTATGGAGCTCCCGGCTCTATGCCTAGCCTGCTGTGCCTTGGCTCGGGATAGCTTTTCCTCATCCCCCTCTCTACTCTATGCTCCAGCGTCTATATACCTTGCTGGGGGTAGGGTACCATGTAAACCAGCATGTGACGGCGTCCCCTAGCGAGGTGGACGCCGTCTCACGTATCTCCCCCGCCCTTAACAGACTCTTCGCTCTCTGGGTCGGCTCTGGTACATGTCCCCTCAGGGCCGACGCATGATCTCGATCGCACACTCCTGCCTTTGGATCTTCGGGGGTATTATTTCATATCCCAGGGAGCCTTAGCCCATCACTGAAGATCCTAGGCATTATCCCCAAGGAATAGACATACAAGCAAGCCCTACAGAGGACATACTTAGAGCGAGGTAGTGTACACGCGTGTATACTGTTGTGTACACGTGGGTATACGGTTGTGTACACACGTGTATACTCATCCCTCCTAGGTAGGAGGTATTCGCATGGGATATCTAGGCTAGGACTTAGACACTTCTATCTTCGGCGTATGCTCCCCCACGACCTTGCCCTCGCACTATGGTGGTTTCATGCGTCAGCCCTGCACATCCCCTAGTGTGGAGGACACTGTGTGCTAGATATGTCGTATCTTTGTGAAATAGACAAGGTATTCAGAACAATCACTCATACAGACTTATCATATCACAATGAGCTCAATGATCAAAGTAACATTCCCTGATGGTAGTCAGCGAGAATACCCCGTAGGGACTACCTCCTGGGATATCGCCGGGGACATCAGCCCCCGCCTACAGCAGGACGTGCTGGCGGCCGGTGTCAATGGCCAGATCTGGGATCTGATGCGCCCCCTCAAGGAGGACACCGAGCTGAAGCTCTACAAGTGGGAGGATCCAGAGGGTAAGTATGCCTACTGGCACTCCAGCGCCCACCTCATGGCCGAGGCACTTCAGGCGCTCTACCCGGGCGTGAAGTTCGGTATCGGGCCAGCTATCGAGAATGGTTTCTACTATGATATCGATCTGGGCGAAGGGGTACAGCTCAAGGACGCAGACCTCGGAGCTATCGAGGCCAAGATGGCCGAGTTCGCCGCCCGCAAGGAGCCCATTATTCGCAAAGACATTACCAAGGCCGATGTGACGGAGTTCTTCAAGCAGAAGAATGACGAGTACAAGCTCGAGCTCATCGCCGACCTTCCCGATGGGTCTATCACAACCTACACGCAGGGAGACTTCACCGACCTGTGCCGTGGACCCCACGTGCCCAATACGGGCTATATCAAGGCCATCAAGCTCCTGAGTGTAGCTGGTGCCTACTGGCGTGGAGATGAGAAGCGCAAGCAGCTTACCCGCCTCTATGGGATCACCTTCCCCAAGAAGAAGATGCTCGATGAGTATCTAACCCTCCTCGAGGAAGCTAAGAAGCGCGACCACCGCAAGATCGGTAAGGAGCTAGGGCTCTTCGCCTTCTCTCAGAACGTCGGGGCAGGCCTGCCCCTTTGGCTCCCTCGGGGGACACAGCTTCGCCTCCGCCTCGAGGAGTTCCTCAAGCAGATCCAGAAGCAGTTCGGCTACCAGCAGGTCATCTCCCCACACATCGGGTCGAAGCAGCTCTATGTGACCTCGGGGCACTGGGCTAAGTATGGAGCAGACTCCTTCCGTCCGATCACGACTCCCCAGGAGGGTGAGGAGTTCATGCTCAAGCCCATGAACTGCCCTCACCACTGCGAGATCTTCAAGGCTCTTGGCCCCCATTCCTATCGAGACCTTCCCCAGCGACTCGCTGAGTTCGGTACGGTCTACCGCTACGAGCAGAGTGGTGAGCTCCATGGGCTGACCCGTGTCCGCGGCTTCACGCAGGACGACGCTCACCTCTTCTGTCGTCCAGACCAGATCAAGGAGGAATTCTGCAAGGTGATGGACATCATCTTCATCATCTTCAAGGCGCTGGACTTCGAGAACTTCGAGGCACAGATCTCGCTGCGTGACCAAGTCAATCGTGATAAGTATATCGGTAGCGAGGAGAACTGGGAGCGTGCCGAGCAGGCCATCATCGAGGCTTGTGCCGAGAAGGGACTCCCAGCCAAGATCGAGTACGGCGAGGCCGCCTTCTACGGGCCTAAGCTCGACTTCATGGTCAAGGATGCGCTAGGCCGTCGCTGGCAGCTGGGTACGATCCAGGTGGACTACAATCTGCCTGAGCGATTTGACCTAGAGTACACCGGTGCAGATAACAAGAAGCACCGCCCAGTGATGATCCACCGTGCCCCCTTCGGGTCTATGGAGCGCTTCGTGGCTGTGCTCATCGAGCATACGGCTGGACACTTCCCACTCTGGCTCGCACCTGATCAGGTCGTCGTACTGCCGATCAGTGAGAAGTTCAACGACTATGCTCACCAGGTAGCTGCCCAGCTCAACGCACGGGATGTCCGCACTCAGGTGGATGACCGTAATGAGAAGATCGGCCGTAAGATCCGTGACAACGAGCTCAAGCGTATCCCCTATATGCTCATCGTGGGCGAGAAGGAGGCTCAGGAGGGCGAAGTCTCTGTCCGCGTGCAGGGTGAGGGAGATAAGGGTTCGATGAAAATCACTACCTTTGCCGAACAAATCACCGAGGAGGTCACCCGTCAGCTTAATGCCTGGCATGCTGAGAACAAGGGGTAGTGACCCCCGAGGGGTAGTTTACAAGTAACAATACTGAATGGCAGTAGACAACAAACAAAAGTTCCAGTACCGCACGAACGAAGCCATCCGCGTCAAGGAGGTTCGTCTCGTCGGGGACAATGTAGAGCAGGGGGTATACACGATCCAGCAGGCTCTGCGCATCGCGAATGACCAAGAGCTCGATCTCGTGGAGATCTCCCCTAACGTCAACCCTCCAGTATGTCGTGTCGTAGACTACCAGAAGTTCGTCTTCCAGCTCAAGAAGAAGCAGAAGGAACAGAAGGCTAAGAGCGTCAAGGTCGTCGTCAAGGAGATCCGCTTCGGGCCTCAGACGGATGACCACGACTACAACTTCAAGCTCAAGCACGCTAAGGGCTTCCTTAGCGAGGGCTCGAAGGTCAAGGCCTATGTCTTCTTCCGTGGTCGCTCCATCCTCTTCAAGGATCAGGGGGAGGTGCTCCTACTGCGCTTCGCCAACGACCTCGAGGACTATGGACGTGTAGAGAGTATGCCCGTGCTAGAGGGTAAGCGCATGACCATCATGATCGCTCCTAAGAAGACGGCTTCCTCTGCGCCCAAGAAGGATAAGGCTCCTAGAGCCGATGCCGAGGAGAGCGAAGAGACCACCAGCGAGGACTAAGCCCGCTCCGAGAGTAGATAATCCCCATCCCTGCACCTCGCGCATAGGCTGCGTCAGTGGAGTAGGGTCATATAGTAACTCATATAAATAGAAAGAAAATGCCTAAGCTGAAGACAAACTCCAGCGCTAAGAAGCGTTTCGCGCTCACTGGCTCTGGTAAGATCAAGCGCAAACATGCCTTCAAGAGTCACATCCTGACGAAGAAGACGAAGAAGCAAAAGCGTAACCTCACCTACTTCACCACGGTGGACAAGGTGGACGAACGCGAAGTCAAGGAGCTCCTCCGCCTTCGCTAATCCGGCAAGTTTAGACAACGATCATTCAGTAACAGAGAGGTAAGCAAAAGCCAAGTATCTGCAGAGGCTATCTCGCCCGAGGCAGGTCGCTACCAATCACAAAGAAGAAACAATCATGCCAAGATCAGTCAATCACGTAGCTTCGCGTGCGAAGCGTAAGCGCATCCTCAAGCTCACTCGTGGCTACTACGGTGCTCGTCGTAACGTCTGGACCGTCGCCAAGAATACTTGGGAGAAGGGTCTTACCTACGCCTTCCGCGACCGTAAGAACAAGAAGCGCAACTTCCGTGCACTCTGGATCCAGCGTATCAATGCCGCTGCCCGTCTGGAGGGACTCTCTTACTCCCGTCTGATGGGTGCGCTACACGCTCAGGGTATCGAGATCAACCGCAAGGTGCTCGCTGACCTAGCTGTCAATCACCCTGAAGCCTTCAAGGCAATCGTAGCTAAGGTGAAGTAGTCTTCGCCACAGAGCTATCTACAACGGACAAGCCTCATCTGTCTAGCTCCCCCGAGGAGCGACAGATGAGGCTTATCTTTTGCCCTATGCCATAGAAGCGTCCCCCCTCTGGCTCGAGTATGTAATGGCAGATATAAGGGAGGAGGGGTGGGGTAGGAGGATGTAGAACGGGAGTCCCCCAGAGAGGGCTCGCTCTAGGCGAGGCTCTCTGGGGGACTCCCGTTGCCTTAGGGCAGTGTGGACTATCCGAGGAGGACAGAGATCATCCATACGGACTTCTCCTGTTCGTCTAGGAGGTCGGAGATTAGGTCGCCCGTAGCGATGTCACCAGCCTCGTCGGCTAGAGCAGCGATCTTGCGCTCCTGGGCGATGAGGACCTTCAGGCTGTCTAGGATCTGAGGAATGATTTCAGAGGCGCAGGATACTCCCGTCTGCTCCTTGATCTGGCTCTTCTGGAGGTACTGGCTGAAGCGGTTCTCAGGCGTAGCACCGAGCTGTAGGAGACGCTCTGCGATGTCGTCGGCATGCTCAGCGGCTTCGTCGTACATCTTCTCGAACTGAGCGTGTAGGGTGAAGAACTGAGGGCCACGTACGTGCCAGTGGTAACCACGGAGGTTCGTGTAGTAGACCTGGAAGTCTGCGAGGAGCTGGTGGAGGCTTTCGATAACCTTAGCTGCGTGTGCGGGTTCGATACCCGTGATTGATAGAACACTCATAATCGTTGTTTGCTTATTAGTTAGTTCGTTGTTTGTTTTTATTACGTTGCAAAGTTAGCGATACGTGCAAAATAGTGCAACAGAATTTATCTATACTCAAATAACTAGAGACTATCACGCCCAGAGCCCGCTCGGTATCCTATCCTACCCATGGTCTCGGAGACCATCCCGTATATATTATATGGTATAGGAGTCCCTCCTAGACGGCGGGTGTCTTGGGGGGGCGAAGGCGGTCATGGGGGAGGGAAAAGAGATAAATTTGGGCGAAGATGTCGTGTGTAATGAAATATTCATTACCTTTGTAGCCAAATGGTGGCAAGAGGCCTCCAAAGGAAAAAGATATCAACTGGGGTATTAGCTCATCTGGCTAGAGCGCGACACTGGCAGTGTCGAGGTGAGCGGTTCGAGTCCGCTATACTCCACATGCGGTAGAGAGACAAGCGTGTCCATCTGCCCCATGTAATACCGGAAGACCTATCACTCTCCAGGTGTGAGCGATGGGCATACGTCAGATCTATACATAGACCTAGAGGCGTATTAGGCGCGAGCGAGTCGATGCACCATTTGGTGAGTCGAAAAGTTGGTGTATCTTTGCGGTGTTATTAAATGACGAAAACGGAATTTATAACCAATTAAACGTAAGAAGAAAGATGAAGAAGTTTTTCGCATTCGCAGTTGTAGCTGTTGCTACACTTGCTTCTTGTGGCGGTAACTCTGAGAACGCCAACGCTGACTCTGTTGCTATGGACTCTGCAGCTGTAGTTGCTCCCGTTGTAGAACAGGTGCAGGCTGTCGCTGACACAGCTGTTGCTGTCGTTGACTCTGCTGCTCAGGCAGGCGCTAACAAGGTTGAAGGCGCTGTTCAGGAAGTCAAGAACGCTGTCAAGTAAGTGTAGGCTCTCCTTAGAGAGCTAACAGCACGCTCCGGAAAAGGAGTCTGCGAAACAAAATCGTAGGTGCGCCTCATACCCACTAGGGTGTGAGGCGCACCTCCTTTGTAGGGATACCCGTAGGACTTAGGACGAAGGACTGGCAGATAGACTGACAAAATAACAGCTCCCCGAGGGCTTTGGCATAGCCTTTGCTCTCTCCTTGTCGCTGGTGAGCACTTCGCCCACCACAGAGAAGTGTACAAATAACGAACTATAATAGTCTAGCAAAGCAATGAACATTAAGCCACTGGCAGACCGCGTACTCATACGCCCTGCAGCACAGGAAGAGAAGACCGTGAGCGGGATCATCATCCCTGACTCCGCCAAGGAAAAGCCCCTCAAGGGCGAAGTCGTAGCCGTCGGTGATGGTACCAAGGATGAGGCTATGGTCCTCAAGGCTGGCGATACCGTCCTCTATGGCAAGTACGCAGGCACCGAGATCGAGCACGAGGGCGAGAAGTACCTCATCATGCGTCAGAGTGACGTGCTGGCGACCATCTAAATCAGCCCAAGTTCATTATGGCGACACAACCTAAACCTGGGGCTTCCAATCCTAGAGCCGGATGGCCCTCTCGGACAGGTAACCCTAGTGGGGGTAATAGAACAAACAATCCCTCCTCCCCAAGTAAGAAGTAACACGACATATAGCGTATAATACGTATCATGGCAAAAGAAATCAAGTTCGATATAGAGGCTCGCGAAAGCCTCAAGCGTGGCGTAGATGCACTCGCCAACGCTGTCAAGGTAACCCTCGGCCCTAAGGGACGCAACGTCATCCTTTCCAAGAGCTATGGCGCCCCACACATCACCAAGGATGGTGTCTCTGTAGCCAAGGAAGTAGAGCTCGAAGATCCATTCGAAAACATGGGGGCACAGCTCGTCAAGGAGGTGGCCTCTAAGACCAACGACGACGCAGGTGATGGTACGACCACTGCGACGATCCTTGCCCAGAGCATCATCGGTGTCGGGCTGAAGAACGTCACCGCAGGGGCTAACCCCATGGATCTAAAGCGTGGTATCGACAAGGCCGTAGGTAAGATCGTCTCCGAGATCCGCTCTATGGCTCAGGAGATCGGGGATAACTTCGAGAAGATCGAGCACGTAGCCAAGATCTCTGCCAACGGAGACGAGCAGATCGGTCAGCTCATCGCTGAGGCTATGCGCAAGGTCAGCCGGGAGGGGGTAATCACCGTCGAGGAGGCTAAGGGTATCGAGACCACTGTCGAAGTCGTCGAAGGGATGCAGTTCGATCGTGGGTATATCTCTCCCTACTTCGTCACCAACTCTGAGAAGATGGAGGCTCAGCTGGAGAACCCTTACCTGCTGATCTACGACAAGAAGATCTCTACCCTCAAGGAGATCCTCCCTATCCTAGAGCAAACCCTACAGACGGGTCGTCCTCTGCTCATCGTAGCCGAAGACATCGATAGCGAAGCCCTCGCTACCCTCGTCGTGAACCGCCTACGTGGTGGCCTCAAGGTCTGTGCCGTCAAGGCTCCAGGCTTCGGTGATCGTCGCAAGGCTATGCTGCAGGACATCGCTACCCTGACCGGTGGTATCGTGATCAGCGAAGAGACCGGTATGAAGATCGATGCCGTTACCCTCGATATGCTCGGTAAGGCAGAAAAGATCACCGTAGACAAGGATAACACGACCATCGTCAATGGTGCTGGTGACAAGGAGGCTATCCGCGAACGTGCCGCACAGATCAAGGCACAGATCGCTAACACCACCTCCGACTACGATCGTGAGAAGCTACAGGAGCGTCTAGCTAAGCTCTCTGGCGGTGTAGCCGTCCTCTACGTCGGTGCTCCTAGCGAAGTCGAGATGAAGGAGAAGAAGGACCGTGTAGACGATGCCCTCAGTGCTACACGTGCAGCCCTAGAGGAAGGTACCGTCCCTGGTGGGGGTACGGCTTACCTCAGAGCTGTCAAGGCCCTAGATAGCCTCACGGGTGAGAATGATGATGAGACGACCGGTATTGAGATCGTTCGTCGTGCTGTCGAGGAGCCCCTCCGTCAGATCGTTGCCAACGCTGGTAAGGAAGGTGCCGTCATCGTACAGCGTGTGAAGGAGGGGCAGGCTGACTTCGGCTACAACGCTCGTACGGACAGCTTCGAGAACCTCTATGCGTCGGGGGTTATTGACCCTGCTAAGGTCGCTCGTGTCGCCCTCGAGAACGCTGCTTCGATCGCTGGTATGTTCCTCACGACCGAGTGTGTCATCGCTGACAAGAAGGAGGATACTCCCGCTATGCCTATGAACCCAGGTATGGGTGGCATGGGAGGCATGATGTAGGCCTAAAGCCACTCCCTCACCGGTAGGGGAGCGTAAGCTCCACAAGAAAATAGATCCGCTAGAGAGACTCCTAAGCCTCCTCTGGCGGATCTTTTTTTGCTTTCCCTATCTCCCCTTTATTCCCCTTTTCCCGACGGTGTCCCTATAGAGGGCAAAAGGTATCGCCTGCAGACGTCTACCCTCTAGCCTAAGTATCCTCAGTGGGGAGTGCCCTAGGCGAGCTTAGCCCCCTGATCCACTAGAAGTAGAAGCTTCCCCTGGAGAGCGATACCCCAAGGCTTCGCCCTTCCATAATTCTTTTGTATGAGTACAAGGCTCCCATACATCACCTTCCTCCTCGGGGTAGGGCTATCGTGTACCTCTAGGCCAGCGGCGCAGAGCCAAGAGTCGCTCGGTCAGGAGGCTCCTATTACCTATTCCGTAGACGAACTGGATCGGCTCTACAGGCCACTGAGGAGGGATACGTTCATCCTATCGGTGGGGCATGATGAGTTTAGAGCTCCCATCGAAGATCTGTTTTCTGCCGAGGAGCGTAGGGCGCATAAGACACAGATCCTAGAGTATACCTGGGGCTTGGATCAGGACGGTCTACTGGCCGTTTGGTATCTACCTCTCTCCGACTCACTGCGGGTCCTCGGCCTCTTTACCTACCCCCGAGATGCCGTATTCTGAGCCCTTATCTGTCATCCCCTATGAGAATGTCTAGCCCGTCACAGCTACGTGGGGGGAATAATCCGTTAGAGAAGAAGGGGGGCTTCCCCCGCTGTAGATGTGGAGCGAAAGAGTACGGAGATAAATAACTAAGAAATATAAAGGTCCTAGCTATGCTAAGTAATTTGCTAATCGAGGAGGGTGCTCTCCGCAAGGAGGTGATTGGATCCAGCGTGTCACATACGGAGGTTGCTCAGTTTCTCCATCCTTGGGACTTCCCGGGGAAGGATGATTATATGGATTTCTTATGTGAGTCCAATGGGCTGTTTTTCCCAGAAGGTCTCTGTCTGAAGAGCGATCTATATATGGGGCTAGAGGTCGAGACTTTGTATGATCTAAGGGGGCGAATCGAACGCTATTGGGCTATAGCTAAGGAGAACCCTGATTATCCTGAAGCCTTTACAACTGGGCATATGCCGATAGCCAATGATGCGGCGGGGAATATGTACTGGATCGATTTAGTCTCAGGAGAGGTCTTGTTTATCGACTCAGAGTATGGTGTCCCCGAAGGACAATACGTCGTTTCTGATAGCTTCTCTTCATTCTATTCGGCACTCTATCCCCATGCATTGTGACGGATATAGGGGCGTGTCCCCCGAGTGCTGAGTGCGAGCTGTTGCTAGGACTGTCTTGGCTTGCCCATAGGGGAGCGCTGTGATGCCCCCCTCATGGAGCATAGCTGAGATACGACAGCGACAAGTAGTCTACGAGCTGGCTGTAGCTGTGGTGGCAGCATAGCCAAATGAGATCGCCCGCCCCGAGAGAGCTTAGGGCTCTGGGGGCGGGCGATAACTACACCAATCTAACCATTGTCTCGCCTTCGGATACCCTCGGGAGAGGGTATCGCACGAGACGACCGGTCTTGGGGGAGGGAGGTGTGCTTCCCTCTAATACTTGGACTTTGTCGTCCGTCTCGGGGGCTCAGCGACTAATCCTTGAACTTTGCAGCCAGGAATTCACGATTGAGACGGGCGATGTTTGTGATGGAGATGTTCTTGGGGCACTCCACTTCGCAGGCACGGGTATTCGTACAGTTCCCGAAGCCTAGTTCGTCCATCTTCGCTACCATAGCCTTAGCACGGCGAGCAGCCTCTACGCGCCCCTGAGGGAGGAGTGCGAGCTGGCTGACCTTAGCCGAGACGAAGAGCATGGCAGAGCCGTTCTTGCAGGCTGCAGCACAGGCTCCGCACCCGATGCAGGCCGCAGCGTCCATAGCCATATCGGCATCAGCCTTGGGGATGGGCGTAGCGTTGGCGTCGGGTACACCACCTGTATTCACGGAGACGAAGCCCCCAGCCTGGATGATCTTGTCGTAGGCTGAGCGATCGACCATGAGGTCACGGATGATGGGGAAGCCGGCAGAGCGCCAGGGCTCGACGGTGATCGTGTCGCCGTCGTTGAAGCGACGCATGTGCAGCTGGCAGGTGGTGATGCCCTCATCGGGTCCGTGGGGATGCCCGTTGATGTAGAGGGAGCACATACCGCAGATCCCCTCGCGACAGTCATGGTCGAAGACCACGGGCTCCTTGCCCTCACGGACAAGCTGCTCGTTGAGGATGTCAAGCATCTCTAGGAACGAGCTACCCTGCGATATATTCTGTAGGTCGTAGGTTTCGAAGGCCCCTGGTTCCTCGGGACCACGTTGCCGCCAGACCTTTACCTTTATATTGATATTCTTATCCATTGTACCGATGTTGGCTAGGGATTAGTTCTTGTAGTTACGCTGCTGACGTACGACGAACTCGTAGTCGAGTGGTTCTTTCAGGAGCACAGGGTCTTGATCCTCGCCCTGGTATTCCCAGCAGGAGACGTAGGCGAACTTATCGTCGTGACGAAGGGCTTCACCCTCGGGGGTCTGGTGCTCGAGGCGGAAGTGACCACCGCAGCTCTCCTCACGGTCGTGTGCGTCACGAGCCATGAGCTCACCGATCTCGATGAAGTCTGCTAGGCGAAGGGCCTTCTCGAGCTCTACGTTGAGGTCATCGGCCTTACCGGGGATGCGGACATCGCTCCAGAATTCCTTCTTCAGTGCCTTGAGCTCGACGATAGCCTTCTCGAGGCCTTCGCGCTCACGTCCCATACCGACGAAGTCCCACATGATGTGCCCGAGCTTCTTGTGGAGGCTGTCTACGGACTGCTTCCCCTGAATGCTCATCAGGCGGGCGATACGATCCTTGATCCCCTTCTCTGCTTCGTCGAACTCTGGACGGTCGGTGCTGAAGCGGGGTACCTGGATCTGGTCTGCCAGATAGTTCTGGATCGTGTAGGGGAGGACGAAGTATCCGTCTGCGAGCCCCTGCATCAGTGCCGAAGCCCCGAGGCGGTTAGCTCCGTGGTCGGAGAAGTTGGCTTCCCCGATAGCGAAGAGCCCGGGTACGGAGGTCATCAGTTCGTAGTCTACCCAGATACCGCCCATGGTGTAGTGGATAGCGGGGTAGATCATCATCGGGGTCTCGTAGGGATTGTCGTTGGTGATCTTCTCGTACATCTGGAAGAGGTTGCCGTAGCGAGCCTCTACGACGTCCTTCCCTAGACGCTGGATAGCGGAGGAGAAGTCGAGGTAGACGGCGAGCCCTGTGTTGTTCACCCCATAGCCCGCATCACAGCGTTCCTTGGCGGCACGGCTAGCCACGTCACGAGGTACGAGGTTCCCGAAGGCAGGGTAGCGACGCTCTAGGTAGTAGTCACGATCCTCCTCCTTGATCTCGGTGGGGCGGAGTGTGCCGGCCTGGAGCTTCTTAGCGTCCTCGATGTTCTTGGGTACCCAGATACGACCATCGTTACGCAGGGACTCGGACATCAGCGTGAGCTTGGACTGGAACTCTCCGTGTACGGGGATACATGTGGGGTGGATCTGCGCCATACAGGGGTTGGCGAAGTAGGCACCCTTCTTGTAGCACTGCCAGGCTGCAGAGCCGTTGGAGGCCATTGCATTGGTCGAGAGGAAGAAGGCGTTGCCATAGCCCCCAGTGCCGATGACTACGGCATGGGCTGCGAAGCGCTCGATCTTGCCCGTGATGAGGTTACGGGCGATGATCCCTCTGGCACGGCCGTCGATGAGGACGACGTCGAGCATCTCGTGGCGGGTGTATAGCTTCACTGTCCCCTTGCCGACCTGACGGCTGAGGGCGGAGTAGGCGCCGAGCAGGAGCTGCTGCCCCGTCTGGCCTCGGGCGTAGAAGGTACGAGAGACCTGTGCCCCCCCGAAGGAGCGGTTGTCTAGTAGACCGCCGTACTCACGGGCGAAGGGTACACCCTGTGCTACGCACTGGTCGATGATGTTATTGGCGACCTCTGCCAGACGGTACACGTTGGCTTCGCGGGCACGGTAGTCCCCCCCCTTGATCGTATCATAGAAGAGACGGTAGACGGAGTCCCCGTCGTTTTGGTAGTTCTTCGCAGCGTTGATACCCCCCTGAGCGGCGATAGAGTGTGCACGGCGAGGGGAGTCCTGGATACAGAAGTTGAGGACGTTGAATCCCATCTCTGCCAGTGATGCAGCTGCAGAGGCACCAGCCAGCCCTGTACCGACAACGATGATGTCGAGGCGGCGCTTGTTGGCTGGATTGACCAGCTTCTGGTGGTCCTTATAGTTTGTCCACTTCTCGGCCAATGGGCCGGCGGGGATCTTAGAGTCTATCTGTGACATAATATGGATAGGGCTGATACGGAATACTTGCTTATGCGCTAGAGTCTGGACTAAAGGCTACAAGCCCCCCCACAGAGGGAAAGGAGGAAGTAATACACCACGACGGCAGCGAAGCCGAGGACGATGAGGGTAGTATAGACGTTCGAGATCTTGTGCAGACGATCGAACCACACCTTGTTGTTGAACCCGATGGTGTGTAGCGAGCTCCAGAAGCCGTGGGCTAGGTGGAACCATAGGGCTCCCAACCATACGAGGTAGAGCACGACGAAGATAGGGTTAGAGAAGGTGTAGCGGATGAGGCCTGCGCCATCCGTAGGACCTGTGACACCACTGATCCCGAGGTCATGCTGCCCCGTGATCTCTGCTAGCTGCATCTTGGCCCAGAAGTTGAAGAGATGTAGGACGAGCCCGAGGATGACCACGATCCCTAGTGCCATCATGTTCTGTGATGCCCACTCGACCCCCTTGGGGCGATCGACGACCTCGTAGCGGTCGTTACCGCGCGCCCGGCGGTTCTGGATCGTTAGGATGAAGGCATACACGATATGTACGACGAAGAGCAGAGCGAGCCCTACCGTCGCCACCAGAGCGTACCAGTTCGCACCGAGGAACTCACAGACAGCATTGTACCCCTCCTCAGAGAAGAGCGCCACGAGATTCATCGACATGTGGAAGGTCAAGAACAGGATAAGAGCTAGTCCTGAGATACTCATGACCAGCTTACGCCCGATCGAAGATTTGATTAACCACGACATACAAGTTCTATTTTTTATGATCTGTTGATACACATGACACATGGCCACAGAGACGGAGACTACAGCCTCCACCCTTCGCGCTCCCTGGTAAAGTCCTCCTCTAGGGTATCCCTATCGCCCTACAAAGATAGCTCAATTAGGTATATCAAGTACTATTATTAGCGAAAAAAAGGCATAATCGTACGAACTAACCTCCCAATATGTAGGTATAGATAGGGCATAAATCTGACTTGTGTACCCAAATCTCTACCTAAAAGGAGCTAACCATATCGCTGTATATCACGTCCCCTGCTCCCCGAAGGAGCCTATGGGATGACGTGTGAAGACACTAGGACAGAGGGCTGGAGGTCAAGGTCGGGGGCGCCAAGGAGCCGCCCCCAGATACAGTGTATCTATCCCCTAGGGGCAGCTTACCCTAGCGTACACCTATGCCCGAGGAGGATGGAGTATACACGTGTGTACACTATAGTATACCCACGTGTACACACTTGTGTACACGCGTGTACACTCATGCGCTCTCGGTATGAGCCCCGGAGGGTGCTCTAGGAGGGAATAACTATAGGGGATAACGCTGGCGCTACAGAGCTATGGGCGAGGCTCCCTCGGGTATACAATGGATATCCCCGAGGGGGGTATGCAGGAGGGGTACATGTGCTGGCTCTGGCCTACGTCGTAGACTCCGAGGGGCGGGTACCCCAGGGGCAACAGGAGCAGAGCTGCTGGCTACAGTAGTGGCGATGTAGGTAGAGTAGGGCTTGGCTGTCCGAAGCGGTCTCTACGGGGAGCCCAGCCGAGGCGAAGAGACGTGTGATGCGATTGCTCTCTGCCGAGAGTCCGTCCAGCAGGGAGAGAGGAGCGTATTCCTCTCCTTCGCCCCCATAGTGTCGCCTCCAGGTGAGGCGATAGGGGATGAGGACATTGATGATCAGTAGCTCACAGCTCGCAGGACTGAGGACGCTAGAGGTGCCTACCTCGCCCTCTTCCCTGCGAGCCTCTCGGGAGGGGCGAAGGAGCTCATAGGCCTCTGTTAGGCTGTCCACACGGAGGCTCTCCTCGGCTAGGCTCTCCCTCTGGCAGAGCAGTCCCGCTAGCTGTAGGAGGCGACGCTCAGGGAGGTTGCTGGGGCGGGTACGTGCTCGGCGAAACGTACCCGGCGGGAGGGGGCTCAGGGTATACTTATGGGAGAGGAAGTGATATTCGCTCCTCAGGAGCTCGGTGTGCTCTCCCTCGGCGAGGTAGCCGAGCAGACCGGCCTGCCCCACCAGTAGAGCCTCGACCTGCTCGGGGTGATCCCGATGCTTCATCAGTGTGGTGTAGGGTAGGCTGAGGGCGAGTCGCTCCATGGACTCGCTATTGAGCCCGAAGCCATAGTAGCGCAGGAGCAGAGTGTAGAAGGTCTGTCCCCAGTCCCCTCCACAGCGCTGTAGGAGATCCTCGACGGCCTGCACCTTCTCCCTGAGCCGACTATGTAGGAGGCATTGGAGCCAGGCACGACGAGCCTCGTGGGGGAGCTGTCCGAGAGGGGCTAGTCCTCCCCCTCGGGCGGTGCTCTGGGTGCAGGGGAGTGCTGTGGGGGAGTATTCTCTGGCGATGTCCTCGCCCTCCGACCGATGGGGTACCATGACTAGGCAGGTCGGGAGCGAGGCTCCGCTGGCTAGAGTGATGGGGCGATTGTCCTGCTCCACGACGTGTAGGATCACCGAGTGGTAGGCAGGATCGCTGTCGTGGTGGTGATGGTACCACTCGGCTGAGGCATGGTGGATCTCCACACAGCCGACCCAGAGGAGGTCATTGATGCGAATCTTAGCGGCAAAGAAGTCCGGGCCTGCATCCGTATTTAGCTCTCCGGGCTCCAGCACCTCTATGCGAGCCCCTGCGAGCTCCCCAGTCGGGATGAGTCGGTCGTAGAGGCCATAGCGCCAGATGTAGTGTAGGTAGGCTTCTCGGTGTCTCATGGTGGTCGTCGGTCGTAGGGTGAAGGTCAGTCGCTGAGCTCGTCGTAGGGCGGGATATGCTCGAGGAAGGTATAGGAGCCCTGCTCATAGTCAATCCGGCAGGCGAAGTGCTCCATCCCGTTGCTTAGGATGAGGTAGGGGACACGGAGCGTATAGTTGTAGCGGAGGATCTGCTGGAGTACTCGGTCGGTGATACGGATGTGGGGAGCCTTGTACTCGATCAGTACCCGAGGGGTGAGCTGGCGACTATAGAGTAGGGTATCACACCGCTTGGTCGTCAAGCCCACCTGTATGGTCACCTCGTTCATCATCAGCTCTCGGGGGTAGCCTAGGTGCTCCATCAGGTAGTGCACGAAGTGCTGGCGCACCCACTCCTCGGGGGTGAGAGAGACGAACCGCTGGCGGAGGTCATCGTAGATATAGGTCTTACCCTCCTCCTTCCTCAGTCGTAGGCGGTAATCCGGGAGATTTAGCTTGATCATTCTTATCTTTGTCGTACGTGTCCCCTAGGGCACGCCCACGAAGTTAGACAATAAATACCGATATGGCTACCTACGATGATATCGCCAAGGCGATCAAGAAGGGTGCGCTCCAGCCCGTGTACCTCCTGGCAGGGGACGAACCCCTCTATATTGACCGCCTTGCCGAGCTCTTCCTGACGAAGGTCATCCCCGAGGAGGAGCGGGACTTCAACCTCACCGTCCTCTATGGGGCAGAGGTCACCAGCCGAGACATCCTGCTCGATGCTCTGCGCTTCCCGATGATGGGGGAGCGTGTGCTCGTCCTCGTCAAGGAGGCACAGCAGGTGCGAGACCTTGATCAGATAGCTAGCCACCTAGATGATCTACCCCAGAGTACCTGCCTCGTGCTCTGTCACAAGAAGAAGCCCGACAAGCGTAAGACCCTCTATAAGACCCTCAACGAGCGCAAGGCTGTCTACGAGTCATCCAAGATCTACGACTCCAAGGTCCCCGACTTCATCGTACGTACCTTCGCTGAGCATAACCTAACGATCGACCAGCGTACGGCCTTCCTCATGGCTGAGGCTACGGGTAATGACCTAGAGAAGATCCTAGGCGAAGTCGGGAAGATAGCTCTAGCCCTCGAGGGGAAGAGTACCATCGTGCGCCCCGAGGATATAGAGTACTATGTGGGGGTGAGCAAGGAGTACAACAACTTTGAGCTCCTCTCCAGCCTCATCAAGCGGGACTCGGCTCGTGCCTACCGTATAGCCTTTTACTTTGCAGCCAACGAGCGTACCCACCCGATCCAGGTCACCTTGGCTACGCTCTTTGGCTTCTTCTCCAACCTCATGGCGGTCTACTACATTCCCCAGCCCAACGAACGTTCGATAGCAGAGGCGCTGAAGATCTCTCCCTATGCAGCCAAGGACTATGACCTCGCTCGCCGTAGTTATACAGCGAGCCAAGTCTTTGCCATAGTCCATCATCTGAGGATGGTCGATGCCGCCTCCAAGGGGGTCGATGCCTCTCTACCGGCCTCGGAGCTCTACAAGGAGCTCGTCTCCCTCATCCTCACCGCCTAGTGTCCCTCAGGGCGAGCGCTATCTCGCCCTAGGTCTACCCAACAGATAACTAAAGAGGCTACCTCCCAGTCGGGGGGTAGCCTCTTTATCTGGTAGGCTATACGAGATAGCCTAGTGGATCACCTTAGGGGATTAGCGGCGGATGCCGAGTTCCTTGATGATGGCACGGTAACGCTCGATGTCGATCTTCTGGAGGTAGTCGAGCATACGACGACGCTTACCGATGATCATACGTAGCGCACGCTGGGTGCTGTAGTCCTTCTTGTTCTTCTGTAGGTGACCCGTTAGGTGGGCGATACGGAAGGTGAAGAGTGCGATCTGGCTCTCAGGAGACCCAGTGTCCTTAGCGCCCTTACCATGCTTTTCGAAGAGCTCGGCCTTCTTAGCTGAATCAAGATACATATTACTTGTACTTATATAGTGAAACAAAATACCGCCGTCGCAAGCTATCCCTCCCACCCCTTCGCAGGGAGGAGGAAAGACAGACGACGCATCGGATCGTGGCGCAAAGATACAAAGAAAGAAGGAGATATGCCTCCCGGGGGCTACTCCGTGGCGAAGATGAGGGTCTCGGTGGCAGAGGTCAGTACACGATGCCTGGGGGCTGGGCGATGTTACAGGCGGGAGCGTGGAGAGTAACTTGTGAATTAGCTGGGAAGTCAGTAACTTAGCCCGCGTAACGAGGAGACCTCAAGGGCTGGTGCATATGGGCACAAAAAAAGACGAGGACCGAAGTCCCCGCCTTGGATGTTTTCACAACGGAATAATCCTTATTGTGATTAGCTTTTCAAATCAGTACCACAAAGGTAGCCAAAATATTTATAATCCAAACTAAACGCAGAGTACAATGACAAGAAAAGTACTTGGTCTAGACCTCGGTGTCGGGTCTATTGGGTGGTGCCTAATCACCCTAGACAAAGATGAGAAACCACAGAGTATCCTAGGTATGGGGAGTCGTATCGTGCCTCTCTCTGCGGGTGATGCTAAAGAGTTTACCAAGGGCGAGGCGATTTCCAAGAACAAGATGCGTACGGTGGCACGCACCATCCGCAAGGGTATGGACCGCTATCAGCTACGCCGAGAGGCTCTAAAGAAGGTGCTCAGTGAGCATGGGATGCTCCCCGACGAGTCCCTCATCAAGCTCCCCCTACTGGAGCTCTGGGAGCTACGGGCACGAGCTGCTACCCCCGGAGAGCAGCTGAGCCTAGCCGAACTGGGACGCGTGCTACTACACATCAACCAGAAGCGAGGCTACAAGCACGCAAAGGCCGATGAAGCTGCCGAGGCTGAGACCGAGAGCAAGGCCAAGAAGGAAAAGGAGGGCTATGTAGCTCAAGTCAAAGGACGTTACCAAGCCCTAAAGGAGAAGGGGCAGACCATCGGTCAGCACTTCGCTGAGGAGCTAAGAGCAAATCAACAGACCGACCCCAAGGGAGTCTACTACACCTACCGCATCAAGGAGCAGGTCTATCCCCGAGAGGCTTACCTCGAGGAGTATAACCGCATCATGGCGGTACAAAGGACATTCTACCCAAAGCTCCTTACGGACGCACTGATTGGTAGGATACGAGACCGCATTATCTTCTATCAGCGTCCTCTGAAGTCGTGCAAGCAGCTGGTCTCCACCTGCGAGTTTGAGAAGAAAGAGCGGGTCGTACAGGTGAAGCGCATCAACAAGGATGGTGTCGAGGAGCTCGTCGAGAGAACCATCACCATTGGTCCCAAGGTAGCCCCGAAGTCTTCCCCTATCTTTCAGGTTTGTAAGGTCTGGGAGTCCATCCAAAACATCCGCCTTTACTATCCTGATGGCACAGAGCGAGTGCTGGAGCAAGAGGAGAAGCAGAAGCTCTTCGACTATCTCCAGAAGAACGATAAGCTTAGCCTTACGGCACTGCGTAAGGTGCTCAAGATTAAGCCAAAGGATAAGCTCTGGTGTGATAAGCTGCTAGTGAATGGGATAGCAGGGAATACAACTGCTACTATCTTGCGCAAGGTGCTGAAGGGATATGAGCAGTATGAGGGTCTACTCAGGTTTAATCTAACGACAAGGGATTCTCACGAGGCTGATGAGGATGGTGTTATTCGTCCAATCATTGACGAGTCTTATCAGAACGAACCGCTCTACAAGCTTTGGCACATCCTCTACTCCATCGAGGATAGAGCTGATATGTATCGTGCCCTAGTCAGGCAGCTCAAGATCAAGGAAGAAGACCTAGACGATGGACTGATGGACGCCCTCTATAAAATCGACTTCGTCAAGCAGGGCTATGGGAACAAGTCTGCCAAGTTTATCTGTAAGCTCCTTCCTCACCTGCAAGAAGGGAAGATGTATAGCGAGGCTGCCGAAGCTGCTGGAGTACGACACTCCGATAGTATGACTGCTCAGGAGCGAGATGAGCGTAGCCTGCTGGAGGAAATCCCTCTCCTGCAGAAGAATGCCCTTCGTCAGCCTGTGGTCGAGAAGATCCTAAACCAGATGATCAACCTCGTCAATGCGCTCAAGAGGGAACATGGTGAGATCGATGAGGTGCGTGTCGAGCTAGCTCGCGAGCTAAAGATGAGCCGTGAAGAGCGTGAAGAGGCCACTAAGAATAATAGCTCACGAGAGGAAGAAAACAAGGCTATAGCCAAGCGTATAACGGAGTATGGCCTTACTCCCACGAAGTCACGCATCCAAAAGTATCGCTTGTGGCAAGAGTTTGCCGAGAGCTGTATCTACTGTGGTAAGCACGTAGATGTCGTGCAATTCCTCCGAGGTGAAGAGATTGAGGTAGAGCACATCATCCCGAGGTCGATCCTCTTCGATGACTCTATGTCGAATAAGGCCTGTGCCTGTCGCTCTTGTAACCAAGAGAAAGGTAATCGCTTTGCGATGGAGTACATTCAGTCCAAGGGATGGGAGCTGGACTACATCAAGCGAGTGGATAGTCTTTCCCATGCTAAGAAGGATAAGAATATATCCTACTCTAAGCGTCAGCGCCTCCTAATGCTACCTGAGGATCTACCCGAAGACTTCATCGAGCGTCACCTTCGACTCACTCAGTATATCTCCCGTGAGGCACAGGGTATTCTCCGTAAGGGGATACGACTGGTGAGTGCCTCCGAGGGCAGTGTCACCGCTAAGCTTCGTCAGCTGTGGGGCTATGACAATATCCTGCGAGACCTCAACCTAGATCGATACAGATCTATGGGCGAGACAGAGGTCGTTACGGTAGAGCATCGGGATGGAGAGCGCACCGATGAGCGTATCAAGGATTGGTCTAAGCGAAAGGATCATCGTCATCACGCCATCGATGCCCTCGTCGTCGCTTGTACCCAGCCGAGATACATACAGCGGCTCAATACGGTGAATGCAGAGGCTGATCGTGAAGAGATGGATGCGTTTATCAAGGAGCAGCAAGAGCAGAAACTCTCTAAGAAAGAGAAACTCTCCCTGTTGGAGCATTGGCTCATTAGACAGCCACACTTCACGACCAAAGAGGTGATGAAGCATGTAGAAGAAATCCTCATTTCCTTCCGTCCAGGCAAGCGCACCGTGACTCGAGGGCGTAATGTCTACAAGCGCTCGGGCAAGACCGATGTGCAGAGGAATGTGCTTATCCCACGAGGTGCACTCTCCGAGGAGACCATCTATGGGACGATACAGCTCCATAGAAAGGATAGAAGTGGTACGGAACTAGTGAGATCCTACGTCAAGCGAATACCGCTGAGCAAGGTTAATCAGAGTAATGTCAAAAATATTGTAGACTCTCAGATTAGAGAAGTTGTTCAAGCTGCATTGCTATCTCTTTCAGGTCGAAAAGGAGTTCTTCCTACAGAGTTGTATCTAGATGACTCTCGAAGGAGGGTGGTGAGGTCTGTTCGCTGTCTAGTGAGGTCAAATACCCTTATTCCTATTCGATTTAATGCGGATGGAGAGGCAATTGGTTTTACTAAGCCAGGGTTGAACCACCATGTGGCTTTGTATAGGGATGGGGTAGGGAACATAAGAGAATCAGTTGTGCCGTTCTTTAGAGCAGTTGAGCGAGCTCGCTATGGCATTCCTATGATTATTTCAGATCCAAGCAAAGCAAGAGAGCAGGCACGAGCTAATCCTAACCTACCAGAATCTGTCCTTTTGTCGCTACCAGAGGAAGATTGGCAGTTAGAAGAATTTCTGCAAGGAGATGAAATGTTCCTTTTGGGAATGACTGATGAGGCAATTGATAGGGCAATGGAGACCAAGGATTATACTACTCTGGGCCGCCACCTCTACAGGGTGCAGAGTCTAGCAGCAGGCGACTATATGTTTAGGTATCACTTAGAGACAACACTTGATGGCAAAGATAACGTGGGGAGTATCCCAAAGTCTTATAGGATTCAAGGCTTAAAAACATATAGGAAGCTTAACCCTCGCAAGGTGAAGATAGACCTCCTTGGGAGAATATCTCTTGCCTGAGTCAATAGGCTAGTATCATGATGAAGCATACCCTTTACTTCGGGAGCCCTGCCTACCTCGCCCTTAGGAATAAGCAGATCGAGGTACGTCAGCTCTGTGAGGGGGAAGCTAAGCGTCCAGTACGGACGATCCCAATAGAAGATATTGGGGTCGTCCTACTCGACCATCAGCAGATCACCATCACCCATGGGCTCCTGCATGCACTTCTGGAGAATAACTGCGCCGTAGTAACGTGTTCTCCTAGTCACCTGCCTGCAGGGCTTCTACTTCCCCTCGATGGACACACACTCCAGAATGAGCGCTTCCGCACACAGCTGGAGGCCTCCCTTCCCCTGCGGAAGCAACTCTGGCAACAAACCGTGCAGGCAAAGATCCTCAATCAAGCCACGCTCCTCGGGCAAGTCCTCGGGGAACCTACGAAGAACCTACTTGCCTGGGCCAAGCAGGTGAAGAGTGGCGACTCGGAGAACCTAGAGGCTCGAGCTGCGGCCTTCTATTGGCGCAACCTCTTCGTCTCTCTGCCGGGCTTCGTCCGAGAGCGTGAGGAGGCTGCGCCCAACGCCCTCCTCAACTATGGCTATGCGATCCTAAGGGCTATCGTCGCCCGTGCACTCGTCAGCTGCGGTCTCCTCCCGACGCTGGGTATCCACCATCACAACAAGTACAACGCCTACTGCCTAGCGGATGATATCATGGAGCCCTACCGCCCCTATGTGGATCAGTTGGTCGTCGAGCTCTGTGAGGAGGAGATCCCTACGGTGCTCACCAAGGAGCTGAAGGTACAGCTCCTCTCCATCCCTACTCTGGACGTCGAGATAGAGGGACAGCGTCATCCTCTGATGGTCGCTGTCTCCCTGACGGCGGGCTCTCTACTGCGTTGCTTCCAGGGAGAGGCCCGTAAACTATCCTATCCTATACTCCGATGAAAGCAAGTCGTCTAAGTGAATATCGTGTTATGTGGGTCTTTGTATTCTTTGATCTTCCTACCTATACGTCGCTGGAGCGTAAGGCAGCCTCGGGCTTCCGACAGAGCCTCCTCAAGGATGGCTTTTCGATGTTTCAGTACTCTATCTATACCCGCCACTGTGCTAGTGCCGAGAATGCCGCTGTGCATGTGCGACGGGTGAAGAGTATGCTCCCCGACGAGGGTGAAGTAGTGATCATGACGATCACGGACAAGCAGTTTGGGATGATGGAGCACTTCTCGTCTCACTGTACGACGAAGCCCCCGGAAGCGCCTCCTCCCCTTGATCTCTTCCCTGACGAAGATATTTTTCTCCTCTAACCAAAGGAAAAGCCGGTGGTACTCCACCGGCTTTTCTCTTTCTATAAATCTTCGTAAGCTACTCATGCCTAGGTCACTATGCGAGATCAGTTGCATTAGCGATACGAAGGTACTGAATTGAAAGCTAATCACAACACAGTCGTTCAGGTGTTGTACCCTCTACTGTTGCATTAGCGATACGAAGGTACTGAATTGAAAGCTAATCACAACCAACTGGCTACCACTCGTGCGTCGGTTCAGTTGCATTAGCGATACGAAGGTACTGAATTGAAAGCTAATCACAACGGATACCGAAGACGAAGCTTTGGTTTAGGGGTTGCATTAGCGATACGAAGGTACTGAATTGAAAGCTAATCACAACCAGGCTTCCACGTATTGAGCGACTACTTTGGTTGCATTAGCGATACGAAGGTACTGAATTGAAAGCTAATCACAACATATGAACGTTGAAATAGTAAACGAACTTGGTTGCATTAGCGATACGAAGGTACTGAATTGAAAGCTAATCACAACTATATTCAACAAAACGCTCCAAGATGATCGTTGCATTAGCGATACGAAGGTACTGAATTGAAAGCTAATCACAACTACTAACAAAGTACATCGAGTACGGCATAGTTGCATTAGCGATACGAAGGTACTGAATTGAAAGCTAATCACAACCTAACGGAAGAGCTCAAATCATTGCCAAGGTTGCATTAGCGATACGAAGGTACTGAATTGAAAGCTAATCACAACCTAGAGCGACTACGCCCTCTACTCGCTCTCGTTGCATTAGCGATACGAAGGTACTGAATTGAAAGCTAATCACAACTAGGGAGCATACGGAGTCCCTGAATGTCGCGTTGCATTAGCGATACGAAGGTACTGAATTGAAAGCTAATCACAACTAAGGGCGAGCGTTTTTTGGACGTGCTCAAGTTGCATTAGCGATACGAAGGTACTGAATTGAAAGCTAATCACAACTGGCTACCACTCGTGCGTCGGTTCATCTAAGTTGCATTAGCGATACGAAGGTACTGAATTGAAAGCTAATCACAACCTTTGGAGTCGCTACGTTCACCAGACAATTGTTGCATTAGCGATACGAAGGTACTGAATTGAAAGCTAATCACAACTGTTCACACTTGTGACATTCAAAGAGGAGGGTTGCATTAGCGATACGAAGGTACTGAATTGAAAGCTAATCACAACTGTAGTGTACGAATTCACTGAGTACCTTAGGTTGCATTAGCGATACGAAGGTACTGAATTGAAAGCTAATCACAACCACGTCGTGGTGAGTGATCCTGAGGAGGAGGTTGCATTAGCGATACGAAGGTACTGAATTGAAAGCTAATCACAACACAGTACACTAGAGGGAAATGGAGCCCTTGGTTGCATTAGCGATACGAAGGTACTGAATTGAAAGCTAATCACAACAGACGCAGAAGCGCACCATCGCTACCTCGGTTGCATTAGCGATACGAAGGTACTGAATTGAAAGCTAATCACAACGATGCGTGAGGTCATGCTCACCCTCAAGAAGTTGCATTAGCGATACGAAGGTACTGAATTGAAAGCTAATCACAACCACATCTGTATGAGATCATGGACGAGGCCGGTTGCATTAGCGATACGAAGGTACTGAATTGAAAGCTAATCACAACTCGTTGCGCTGCGCAAAGTTTGTGAGCTTGGTTGCATTAGCGATACGAAGGCACTGAATTGAAAGCTAATCACAACGTGAAGAAGCGAACAAACTAGAAATGGGAGGTTGCATTAGCGATACGAAGGTACTGAATTGAAAGCTAATTAGAACCGAAACACTCTCACATTATGCGGACTCTGGGACGTTTAAATGGGAGAATAATACACTATGGGATGGTTCGGATAAGGAAAGACTAAAACAAGAGATGGAGTGGATAGGACAACGGGGCACAAAGATGAGAGCCCTCAAAATCGAAGGGCAGACAATTTACCTCAAGATTGTAGAGCAAGGCCTTCAACTGTAATGTCGAGCAAGAAAACTAGGGAATGCAATCTTAGCTTCTTGGGTACTCTGGTACCCTTTCGCAAATCGATTAAAGAGTAACGCCTTCAGTGATGTGGGTATAGAGATATTGTCAGTGCTGATATGTAACCTGTGATAGTCAGATAGCATATCTTCACTTGTGCCTGACATCACCCAGTGTGACTCATAGAACCAAAGCATATCCTTGTCTTGATCCATGCCTTCGTATGGGCTCTCTTCCTCTCCCTTATAGTATCTGCACTGCTTGATTAGCTCTTCCTTTGTAGGCATATCTCAAAATTCTCCTCTAAGTTCTATTTCTTATTCTTTTTTTCGTCTTATTTCACCCATCCGCACTTCACACAGCTTTCCTATGTAGGGGCAATCCTCCGTACTTCTATACGCCCAGAGGGTGTGGATGGGCACCCCAAGATCATCAAGAGTAAAAGCCTTGTATATAGAAGCTATCGAGCCAAGGTGGTAATACCTTCCACCATATGCTGCATTAGCGATACGAAGGTACTGAATTGAGAGCTAATCACAACGGTACGGCCTTCAGAACGACCATTCTACCGCTGTGTTAGCTATATAAGGGTACTAAATTGAATGCTAACTACGAACAAAAGTCGTCTCTATCGTGATGCTTGGTGATGACTACTACCTTATGGGACGGGTATTGAGCTCCGTCTAGCCCTCTTTGATTACACTGTGTGATGGAACACAAGTAGTCAGATTACATTGTCAGGATAATTGGTTACCTTTGTGTCGGCTCGAAAGAGCTAGGGATGCGGGTAAAACTGCGTACCGATTCCTGAGGCAGGCATCAAGGGTGCTTGCCTCTTGTATTTTATAGCTCTCGTTGTACTTGTCATCTTCGTGGTAATAGGAGATATGCTTGTCAGGAAATAACTATTTGCGGTACCCCTAGAGCTCTTGCTAGCTCTTCTGACTTTCTCCTATCCACTCCTGCTCTGTGACGACATAACCACCTGAGGTATCAATATCAGTATACACTCAGCTGCATTAGCGATACGAAGGTATTGAATTGAGGGCTGATCACACCCGACGAGGGGGACTTTTTTCTCCGTGTGTAATTCGCTCTGTATCAGACATGGGGAGAGGGCTGAAACGCTCTTACCGAGAGCGCACTTGCGCTCTCGGTAAGAGCGTCCCCATCACCTTACATAGGTGATGGGAGCGTTCTTTATAGGAGCGTAAGAGAGGTCTTAGTATGTTCGTTTGTGGCCCCTCGGTATGCTGAGTATGAAGGGGGGCGATATGTCGCAGTGATTAGGGGAATTAGCCCTGTCAATCCCCCTCGGATTATCTACCTTCGTGCTGTGGCTATCTCTATTCTCGTAGGGTGGGGGATTGTTATCGGTAGTTCTGCTCTCGTATTGGTGCTTGCTGTCGCTACCTTCAGTAGCATAGGGTAGGGGGAAGTATTCCCACGGGAAAAGAGGGTTAGGGGGGGATAGCCTACGGGGAAGGGTAGGGGCGAATGCCCTATCTTTGCGCTCGTGATCTATCCTGAGGGGTGGATTGTTCAGTAAGTCTATGGATACAGCTCATCTCATCGCTCCACTGCAGGAGCGTATCGCCCGTAGTGGTCTCTCTGACCCACGTATCGCCGTCCTCGTCTCTGGCGGGGTCGATAGCTCCGTGGTCGTGCACCTGCTCTGTACGGCAGGCTATCGTCCTACGCTCTTCTATATACAGATAGGTATGGAGGAGCGAGGCTTCACGGACTGCTCGTGGGAGGATGACCTAGAGATCGTGCGTCACCTAGCCCGTCAGTATGACTGTCCCCTAGAGGTCGTATCCCTCCATGAGGAGTACTGGGCGAGTGTCGTACAGTACACGATAGATACGGTGCGCCGAGGGCTGACCCCGAACCCCGATATGATGTGCAACAAGCTCATTAAGTTCGGCTGCTTCGAGCAGAAGTGGGGGCATGAGTACGACTTTATCGCTACGGGGCACTACGCTACGACGACCTTCGTCGGTGAGCATCTCTTCCTCGCCACTGCACCTGACCCTGTGAAGGATCAGACGGACTTCCTCGCACAGATCAACTTCGCACAGATCCGTAAGCTCCTCTTCCCCTCGGGGCACCTCCTCAAGAGTGAGGTGCGAGCCGTTGCCGAGTCAGCACACCTCGTCAGCGCAGGCCGTAAGGATAGCCAGGGGATCTGCTTCCTCGGGAAGGTGAACTATAATGAGTTCATCGAGCGTGCCCTAGGTACGAAGGAGGGACTGATCATCGAGCGGGAGACGGGGCGTGTCCTCGGGAAGCATCGGGGCTATTGGTTCCATACGATCGGACAGCGCAAGGGCTTGGGGCTAAGTGGGGGCCCTTGGTTTGTCGTCAAGAAGAACATCCGTCGCAACATCATCCTCGTCTCTCAGGGCTACGACCCACGAGATCAGTATGGACAGCATATAGAGATGGAGGGGGCGGACTTCATCAGTCTCGATCCCTGGAGCTATGCTCGTCTCGTGAGCACGGGTATAGATACCCCCGTGGCGGAGGCCGATCGAGAGCCGATCGCCATCACCTTCAAGATCCGTCATACCCCTGAGTTCACCCGAGGCACCCTCCACTATGATCCCACTTGTGGCTATCGCATCGATAGCGAGCAGGAGATACAGGGCATTGCCCCGGGGCAGTATGCCGTCCTCTATGATGAGGAGCATCGCATCTGCTTCGGTAGCGGTATGATCACTCGGGGCTACTGACCCCGAGCCCCTCGTAAACACCTCGGCTTCCCCTCTCGGGGACGCATAAAATAGAGCGAAGGCTCTGTGCAGGATACCGCACAGAGCCTTCGCTCTTCTTGTTGCTTAGCCTCTGGTAGGGGGCTAGTAGTTGTGTGACTCGGGGTCCTGTACTTCCTTCCTCGTGATCTTGTGCAGGTCAAGAGCTCGCCAAGCATAGATGATATACGCTAGGACGAAGGGGATGAGTAGGGAGACGAAGCTCATAGCCTTGAGGGTAAAGGGGCTGGAGGAGCTATTGCGGATATTCAGCGAGTGGTGGATGAGCTCGGGCATATCGGCACTGTAGGCTGGGTAGTAGGAGGTGTTGTTCCATCCAGCGATGAGGAAGAGTGCGAGTGCCGTGAGCACCACACCTGCTCCCTCGAGCCAGATCCCCTTCTTGTACCCCTCCCGCAGGAGCGTCAGCAGGATACCTCCGATGACGAGGAGCACCCCGATGACGAAGATAAGGAAGACGATGGGCATCTCCACGAGATTGTACCAGTACTTGTAGTCCACGAGGTAGGTTAGCTCGGGGTTCGAGGGGGAGTAGGCAAAGCCCTTCTTCGTCAGCAGGAAGAAAAGGTAGGCGAGGAAGAGCAGGAGGAAGGCTGCTGCGTTCCAGGCCAGTGCACTGCGCGAACGTTTGTAGATCGTCTCGTCCTCGATGTTGTTGATGAAGAAGAGGAGTGCCGTCGTACGTGAGAGGAAGAAGACGGCTAGCCCGAAGACTACATTCCACACGTTCAGCACAGCCTCCAGCCCATGGAGCTGTAGCCCTCGATAGGGGAGCCACTGCGAGATCACCTGGCTGCTACCCGACATATCGGCGATGGCCTCACGATTGACCGTGAAGGTCGAGCCGGTGAAGAAGGTAGAGACAGCTGCGCCGAGGAGGATCGGGGCGAGTAGGCCGTTGATGAAGAGGAAGGTCTGATAGGTCTTGCTCCCTAGTACATTCCCATTCTTATTCTGATACTCATAGGAGATAGCCTGGATGATGAAGCAGAAGAGGATCAGCATCCACACCCAGTAGGCGCCCCCGAAGCTCGTCGAGTAGAAGAGAGGGAATGAGGCGAAGAAGCCACCCCCGAAGACGACGAGTGTCGTGAAGGTGAATTCCCACTTCCTACCGACCGAGTTCACCAGGAGCTTGCGCTCGAGTGTCTCCTTGCCGAGGCTGAAGAAGAGGCTTTGTCCGCCCTGTACGAAGAGGAGGAAGACTAGGAGTGCTCCTAGGATGGAGATCAGTAGCCACCAGTATTCTTGATAGAATGCGTAGTCCATTTGTCGTGTTGTAGTTTGGATTGAATGAGATGGACGGAGTGCTTAATGGGCATCAGGACCCTGGCGGATGGCCTTGCGCATGATGTTGATCTCTGCCACCAGCATGATCGTGAAGAGTAGGAAGAAGAGCATGAAGGTGATCATCACCGACGAAGCCTCGATCTTGGAGATAGCCGCCTGCACGGGCAGGAGGTTCTGTATCGTCCAGGGTTGGCGACCGACCTCTGCTACGACCCAGCCAGCTTCGCTAGCGATCCAGGCGCAGGGGGTGAGGACGAGGCTAGCCCATAGGAGCCACTTGGCCTGGGTGAGCTTCTCATTACGCTTGTAGGCATACCACGTCAGTAGCAGGAAGAGCAGGAGGAAGGCACCCCCTAGACCCACCATGATGCGGAATGAGTAGTAGGTCAGCGGGATATTGGGTACCGTCTCGTACTTGCTCGTGAAGTAGCCGTAGCCGTAGTAGGGGAAGTTCTCCTCGAGTACAGCTCTGTGCTGGGCGGCACCGATACTGTCCCCAGCCTTGCGTGCTGAGCGGAAGGCATTGAGTGCGTCGATAGCGATACGTCCACGGCGCATCATCTCTTCGGTGGAGAGGGCTACGCTCCCGTCAGGCTTGTGGTAGCCCCCCTCTAGGATGTTGTTCACCCCGGGGACGTAGCGGTCGGGTGTGCCGTCTACCATATAGGAGAGCAGACGAGGGACCTCTATGCTGAAGAGGTGGGAGGCTTTCCCGTCATCGGGACGACCCTTGCTGGGGTTGAGTGCACCTACCATACCTAGGGGGAGCCCCTTGCCGTCAGCTGTCTTTCCCTCGGGGGTAGAGGTACCAGCATCGTAGAGGGCCTCCATAGCGGCGAGCTTCATCGGCTGGTTCTTGGCGACATCGACTGCGGAGCTATGTCCAGTAGCTGCAGAGAGTATAGCGGCGATGAGGCCGAAGGGGGCGATGATCTTCATGTTGCGCCGAGCGAACTCGAGGTTCTTACCCCGCAGTAGGTACAGCACACATACCCCGAGGGCGAAGAAGGTACCCAGCGTCCAGGAGGTCGTGATCGTGTGGAGGAACTTGATGATGGCCGTAGGGGAGAGAGCTACTGCCCAGAAGTCTGCCATCTCGTTGCGCATAGTCTCGGGGTTGAAGACCATCCCTTGGGGGTTCTGCATCCAGGCGTTGGCCACGAGGATCCAGACTGCCGAGATCGTCGCCCCGACGATCGTGAGCCAGCTGGAGGCGAGGTGGAAGCCTCGGCTGACCTTACCCCAGCCGAAGAACATCACAGCGATGAAGGTACTCTCCATGAAGAAGGCCAAGATACCCTCGATAGCCAGAGGAGCCCCGAAGATGTCCCCGACGAACCAGCTATAGTTCGACCAGTTCGTCCCGAACTGGAACTCGAGTATGATCCCGGTGGCGACACCGATAGCGAAGTTGATCCCGAAGAGCTTCTGCCAGTACTTGGTAGACTTCTTCCAGAACTCATCGCCACTACGGAAGTACTTCGTCTCCGCTAGCGACATGATGATACCCAGCCCTAGTGTCAGAGGCACGAAGAGCCAGTGGTACATGGCCGTCAGGGCAAACTGTGCCCTCGACCACAATACGAGTGATTCTAGATCCATTGTATATAGTATTTAGTCCTTATGATTACTTGATTGGTTCGTCCGTTCCCCCGTGAAGAGTATCAGTGGGGGATACTGCTCGGCGCTGGAGGAGCTCCTGCTCGACGAACTCCGAGCGGGACATATGCTGTCGCTCTGCCTCCTGCTTGACCACGTTGGGGAAGAAGAAGGCTCTTAGGATAGCGAACATGACGAAGAGCTTGATGCCGATGATGAGCCAGAGCTTACGGCTCGTTGGGGTTAGGGTTTTGAAGCCATCGCGGTAGAAGCGATAGGTACGTATGAGGATGTTCGGTCTGCCCGGGTCGTTACTCATGAGGGGGGCGGAGTCTTTATAATGTTAGTAATGAAGTGATAAACGCAAATCGGCGACAAAGGTAGGAAATAACTAGCAAATGTAAAGGAGCCTAAAGGGCCTCCACGCCACCCCAGCTTTAGCACTCCAGAGGGCGCATGTGACTCGTAGTGAGGCCGCCCCCACGGTGGGGAGACCATCCTAGAGGCTATGCTCTAGGGCTGTACGGCGGGCTGTGTAGGTCACCTTGGTAGTTTTAGTTGTACCTTTGTGTCCAAGGGTGTGTATGGGGCTCCCCCAGCTAGCGCCCTTCATCCATCACTACAGAGAGCATTGACAGCTATAGCGATCGATAGCACGAGCGTGCTACAGCCCTCTCGTCGGGGGCAAAGCCAAGCGGAGGGACGGCAATGAGACTCACCTTCGCTATCCATTACCATGCCCAGTGGGGCGAGACCCTATATATCTCAGGCGAAGGCTCCATCCTCGGCCTCTGGGATGAGGACAAGGCATGTCCACTAACCTGCGCCGAGGGTGATATATGGCGGACCGAACTCGATCTACCAGAGCCTATCCCCCCCACACTCTCCTATTCCTATCTCGTGCGTAATGCGGCAGGCCAGGTCGTCCGCCGTGAGGGTATGCTCCAGCATCACCTTGACCTCCCCCTAGGGGCTAGCAGGATAATGATCCTAGATGCTTGGTTGCAGAGCCCCGAGGACGCACCGAGCTATACCACAGCACTACTCGATACCCTGAGAGGACATCGACCATCACCGCTGGAGCTACCGGCGGGAGACTCCCCCTATGTTTGCCTTCAGACCTTCACCTCCTCCGTAGGCAGGGGGCGAGGGCTTTATCTCGTCGGGAGCACTAACGAGCTAGGTGCATGGGATACCCGTGCTGCTGTGCCGATGCGCTACCTCGGGAGAGGCCGCTGGGGGATCATCCTTCCCCTCTCCGTCCTAGGGGAGTCAGGAGAGGCTGTAGAGTACAAGTACTTCGTCGCTGACGAGGAGGGTGGTGAGCCCCAGTGGGAGGAGGGGGCTAATAGAGCCTTGCCACAGATCGCTCTCGGAGAGGGCTGTGGCTGTACGATTACCGATGGCTTTGTCCGCCTTCCCTCGGAGCACCTTCGCCTAGCAGGCTGCGTCGTCCCTCTCTTCGCCCTTAGGGGAGAGCGGGACTGGGGCATAGGGGACTTCGGGACACTCCATGAACTAGTAGACCTCGTGCATGAGCTGGGGATGAATGCCCTACAGCTCCTGCCGATCAATGATACGACCTTTACCCGTTCGCCACGGGACTCCTACCCTTATAATGCGATCTCTGTAGATGCCCTACACCCGATTTACCTAGATCTCTCTCAGCTACCAGCTCTCCGAGATGTAGAGCTACAGAGGAGGCTCGAGGAGGCTGGGGCAGCACTCCGAGTAGGGGAGACGGTGGACTATCCTCGGGTCATCCAGCTCAAGGAGGCCTATCTGCGTCAGCTCTTCGCCGAGCAGTGTGCAGGGGATGGGCTCGGTGGCGACTTCGAGGCTTACCGACAGGAGCAGGAGCGCTGGCTAGAGCCCTATGCCTACTACTGCCTATTGCGTGATCGGCATGAGGGACTCCCCCCGACAGAATGGGGGATGGATAGCCACTATGACCTCGGTCGTCTGCGCGCGACCTATTCGGGGAGCGAGGAGCAGCACCTACTCCGCTACTATCAGTGGGTGCAGTGGCTCCTACACGTACAGCTCTGTAGGGTGAGAGATCATGCTCGGGAGCTGGGTATATTCCTCAAGGGTGATCTACCGATCGGGGTCTCCCCCCATGGTGTAGAGGTCTGGACGACTCCCGAACTCTTTCATCTAGAGCAGAGTGCAGGCGCACCACCTGATGACTTCGCCATAGATGGGCAGAACTGGGGCTTCCCGACCTATGACTGGGCGGTGATGCAGCAGGATCAGTTCCTCTGGTGGCGTAGGAGGATGGAGCGTCTCGCTATCTACTTCGATGCGCTACGTATTGACCATGTGCTGGGCTTCTTCCGTATTTGGGAGGTGCCTCGCAGTGAACACTCAGGGCTACTCGGACACTTCCACCCAGCCCAGCCCTACACGCTAGAGGAGTGGCAGATGATGCTCGGAGAGGAAGGCCTTGTCCCCTTACTTACTCACCCCCTTATCCACATAAATGACCTCCACGAGCTCCTTGGCAGGGAGCAGGTGGATAACCTCCTTGCCTCGGGGCTTCTCCTACCGACGGCAGAGCCAGACCTCTACCAGCTGAGCTATACAAGTCAGCAGGACTATGAGCGAGCAGAGGTCATCGAGGCTGTCGGGGGAGTCGAGGTAGCTACCGCCCTCTCTAGTCTCTGTACGGAGACGGCACTCATCGAGGATCCCTACACTGGGGGCTATCATCCACGTATCGCCTGGGAGCGTAGTCGCCTCTATGGCCACTGGGATGAGACACTCCAGAGTCGGTGGATGGAGCTAAGCCATGACTACTATTATCGCAGACACGATGAGCTCTTCAGAGTTACGGGGCTACATCGGCTGAGTAGCCTAGCCCGTCACTCAGGGATTCTACTCTGTGCCGAGGATCTAGGTATGATCCCCGCTACTGTCCCTGCCGTGCTCGATGAGCTTCAGATCCTCAGCCTAGAGCTCGAGCGCATGCCGAAGGGGGCTACACCCACGGGCTGGGCTGATCCCCTAGGCTTCCCCTATCGGAGCATCGGGACGACCTCCACGCATGATATGCCCTCCCTCCGAGGATGGTGGCATAGCCTGAGTGAGGAGCATCAGGGACAGTATCTCACCCAGGAGCTGGGACGTAGCCCCGAGGAGGTGTCCGCCCTGAGAGCTCAGGAGGAGCAGATCTATCGACTCATCCTACAGCGTCACCTAGCTGCTCCTTCGCTCGGTGTCCTCCTCCCCCTCGCTGACTGGATGAGTATCGATCCACGTCTCTGGATCCAAAGCCCCGAGCAGGAGCAGATCAACCATCCCGAGCAGGCGGACCAATACTGGTGCTATCGCCTGCCCTTATCAGCAGACCAACTATGCATTACCGCCCCCCAGTGGCGGACACTCATACGCAGATATATACACGATACAATCAGACTACAGAGCCTATGATGGAGCGACTATATGTCCTAGAGGAAGCCGATGTGCAGGAGTTCGTTGGGATCAATCGTACCAACCTCGCGACCCTCTCCGCCCTCTTCCCTAAGACCAAGCTACGGATGCATCAGAACGTCATCAAGGTACTCGGAGAGCCACAGGCTGCTGAGGAGATGCTCCAGATCCTTAGCGAACTGGAGGCCGTATGCTCCCGACACAACCAGCTCACCGAGGCACAGCTCATCGAGGTGGTACAGCGTCACCGCTCACCTAAAGCTACCTCCACGCTTACTCCCGAGTCGGGCGACGTACTGATCTATGGAGTGCATGGCAAGGCGATCCAGCCCCGAGGGGAGAACCAGCGTCAGATGGTACGAGAGTTTGCCTCTCGGGATATGTGCTTCGCCACAGGACCTGCGGGTAGTGGCAAGACCTTCATCGCCATCTGCCTAGCGGTCAAGGCGCTCAAGGCAAAGCAAGTCCGACGTATCATCCTCTCTCGTCCTGCCGTGGAGGCTGGAGAGAAGCTGGGCTTCCTGCCCGGAGAGATGAAGGATAAGCTAGATCCCTATCTCCAGCCCCTCTATGATGCTCTCGGGGAACTGATCCCTGCGCCTAAGCTCAAGGACTTCATCGATACGGGTGTGATCCAGATAGCCCCTTTGGCCTTCATGCGAGGACGTACCCTCAACGATGCCGTAGTCATCCTCGACGAGGCTCAAAATACCACTCCTCAGCAGATGAAGATGTTCCTGACTCGCCTCGGAGCTAACTCCAAGATGATCATCACGGGGGACTTCACACAGGTGGACCTTCCCCGAGGGGTACGCTCAGGCCTGCGTGATGCCGTGGACAAGCTCCATGGGCTTAGGAGCATTAGCTTCATTCACTTCTCTACCGTAGATATTGTCCGCCACCCACTCGTCTCCGAGATTGTAGAGGTCTATGACCGCAAGGACGAAGAGGAGCATACCGAGAAGTAACTCTGACAACGAATCTCAATCACAACAATACATTCCTAGCATTTATGGTACATACACTCACGCACACCGACCTGCATCTGCCAGGTCAAGATCATGTCTATCATGGCAAGGTACGCGATGTCTACTTCCTACGAGATGGACGCATAGCGATGGTCGCTACGGATAGGATCTCGGCCTTCGATGTCGTGCTCCCCGAGGGCATCCCCTACAAGGGGCAGGTACTTAATCAGATCGCTACCTACTTCCTCGAAGCTACGAGGGATATTGTCCCCAACTGGCTCCTGTGCTCTCCCGACCCGATGGTCAGCCTTGGGCATCGTCTCCAGCCCTTCCGTGTAGAGATGGTCATCCGTGGCTACCTCACGGGATCTGCATGGCGAGCTTATCAGGCAGGTGAGCGCAGCCTATGTGGTGTGCCTCTACCCGAGGGAATGAGGGAGAACGAAGCCTTCCCCCAGCCCATCATTACCCCGACGACCAAGGAGGATGAGGGGCATGATGAGAATATCTCCCGAGAGGAGATCATCCGTACAGGACTCGTCAGCGAGGAGGACTACCGACAGATCGAGGCCTATACGTATGCCCTCTTCCGCCGTGGGCAGGAAATGGCACGTGAGCGGGGCTTGATCCTCGTGGATACCAAGTATGAGTTCGGTAAGAACGAAGCTGGGGAGATCTTCCTCATCGACGAGATCCACACGCCTGACTCCTCTCGCTACTTCTATGCCGAGGGCTATCAGGAACGCTTCGACCGAGGAGAGGAGCAGAAGCAGCTCTCCAAGGAGTTTGTCCGTCAGTGGCTCATCAAGCAGGGCTTCCAGGGGCGTGCCGGTGAAGTCGTCCCCACGATGACGCCCGAGTATTGCCAGAGTGTCTCCGATCGGTACATCGAGCTCTATGAGCTGGTGACAGGGCGTACCTTCGTCAAGGAGCCTACGGAGAACCTTTCGCAGCGCATCGAGCGTAACCTCCTCGCCGCTCTCTAGCACGAGCCTACTACGCTCAATAGAGCCTCCAGCAATAAGCCCCCTCTGAGTACACTGCTCAGAGGGGGCTTATTGCTGGAGGCTCGTGTGTATGCCTACTTGGGCTAGCTAGATGCTATCGGCGAGCGAGGTCGTCGTGGGTCGTCTGCAGGAGGGCACGCCCTCGGGCGATACGTTCGGCGGAGGGAGAGGGGTGCTGCTCGAGGAGTTGCTCGCCGACGTTCTCCATGACGGTTACACCCGTGGAGTCGATGAAGCCAAAGCCATCGTTGAAGGTATAGTAGGCGAAGGGGTAGGTGTAGTTGGCTGCTAGGATATTCCGACTGAAGGGGAAGTCTCGATACGACAGCCCGAGCTGAGCCAGCAGGGTAGCAGCTAGGTCACTCTGGGTCATGAGGTGGTCGATGCGCCGTGGCTCCTTGATCGCCCCACCGAACCAGAGCATGGGGATATGGTGGATCCGTGAGGTGTGTCGCTCCTTGCTCGGCCCAGTCGAGTAGCCGTGGTCGGCGACACAGATCACGAGTAGGTTATCCCAGGCCTTGGTCTTCCTTAGTCGGTCGGCGAACTGCCCGATGCAGTCATCGACGTAGGCAAAGGCATTCGGTACCTCCTCCGCAAATCGCTGGTAGGGGACGATGAAGGGTTCGTGGCTACTTAGGGTCAGGAAGCCCGTATGCCAGGGGCGGTCTGTCTCCCTCTGCTGGATCGCACGATAGAGGTAGTCGAAGGTCGCTCCGTCCTGTACCCCCCAGCTCTGACGAGGGAGACTGCGGTCGAGATCCCGATCATCGGTCACTCGCTCGTAGCCACAGCCGAGGAGGTAGCCCTTCATGTTCGTGAAGTTGGCATCGCCTCCATAGAGGAAGTCGGTCGCATAGCCCACACGCTGGAGCTCCCGTGCGATACCCGAGAGGGTACGGCTCTTGGCGGGCATCTTCATCACCGAGTGAGTGGGGAAGCTCGGGTAGCCACTCAGGGTGGAGAGTACCCCTCGGTCTGTGCGGTAGCTATTGGCATAGCATTGGCTGAAGACCACTCCCTCACGAGCTAGGCGGTCGAGGTTGGGGGTGATGTCGGGCATACCTCCGAAGCTCTCGATATACTTTGCTCCGAAGCTCTCGAGGATGATGAGGACTATGTTGGGTCGCTGCGTGCGTAGGAGCTCGATCTCAGCAGGAGCCTCCTTGGGATAGAGCCCTGCTACGAGCTGGGCTCGCTCCTGCTCGCTGAAGAAGTTGTACTCGGCATCATAGTCCTCCACCTTGTCCAGTGAGGAGAAGAGGCTGAAGACAGGATTGACCGCAGCGTGGTTGAGGAACTGATTTTGACTGAAGTACACTTGTCCTACATTGGTCACCGAGCGCCCTAGGCCACCTCGGATCACGAGGACGGTTAGAGGCAGGAGAGCGAGCACTCCCACAGCTCCGAGTATAGGACGGCTACCCCGCTCCCATCTCCGAGGCGTGCTCTTCTGTAGGAGGGTAAAGAGCCCAAAGGCCCAGAGCTGTGCGATGAGCCCCCCAAGGAGCGTGAAGCCTAGGGGGACGCTGGCAAAGGCATTCTTCGGAGAGTCTAGGTAGAGGAAGACCGTGCCATCAAGCTTAAAACCCCAGAAGGGATACAGCGCAGTGTCCCCTACGAAGACGAGGGCAAGGACGGCTGATATGATTAGATGATAGGCGAGCAAGACTCTACGGGCAGGGAATGAAGTGAAGGCATAGCTCACCAGCACTACGAGCAGTGGTAGGGCAATGAGATACCCCACGACAGCCAAGTCTAGGCTCGCTCCGTGGAAGAGCACCCCGAGGAAGTCCCCTAGGCTCATCGTGCCACTGAGCTTGTGATTGTAGAGGATGAAGAGTGTCTTCCCCAGTAGGAAGCTACCGAAGGTGACGGCTACGAACTGCAGGAGATACGCAAGTCGCCCAATCATTATTCTATCTATAGGTCTTCGCATAGCGTAAGGATACATTATATATAGTACAAAAGTAGGGTATTTGCAGGGTATCCTGGCTCGTGTCGTCTCTTCTAAAGAGTCTATTCGCCTTGTCTTCGGACCAAGTCCTGTGTAAGAGGTCTGTGCATAGGTGTTCTCCGGGCTACCCTCTGGAGAGGCATTCGTTGGGTAGCTATATAGGCATTGGGGCGGTATGTCGATGGTATGTATTGTGCTGGTCGTGTATCCCGCCTTTGGCAAGCTAAGCCCAGATCCCAAGCCTAGGCTTCAACGATATGGGGTGTAGACGATGAAGTAGCAAGGAGAGGGGGGAGACACTCCTCCCTTCGCTATGACTCAGGGCAGAGCTATGACATCACTAGTGGTCTAGGACCAAGTAGTCGAGGAGCATGTACTGAAGGTAGAAACATCTCTATCCTAGGTATAGACTACCCAAGGATATACCTGCTATCTAGGAGGGAAAAGTGTACACGTGTGTATACATCAGTGTACCCACGTGTATACAAGAGTGTACACGCGTGTACACACCTTCGCTCTAAGTATGTTCGCTCTAGGGCTCTCATGGGTGCAGTTCTCGGGGCTAACACCTAGGCACTCCAGAGATATGGCTAAGAGACTTCCCTTGGGAATGAAATGCCCCCTAAGAAGCCAAAGAGAGGTGAATACCCAGCGAGCTCATGCGTCGGCTCAGCTCTATGACTGTAGAAATGGAGAGAAATACCGAATTTTGTGTTGTCGTTATGGAAAGAAGCTTCGATGGCAGAGCACAGTGAATATTATACATACTATAGGGAGCGACTACTAGGTCTGTGTCCAACGCTCTCAGAAGGGCTCATCGAGGAGCTATCTCTAGGTGGGCAAGTGGTGCACTTTGCCACACGTGAACACTTGATCATGGCGGGGGAGAGGCAGGTACGTGCTTTCTTCGTAGTCCAAGGTCTGGTAAAAGCATATTATCCAGATGTGGAGAGAGATGTGACTGTGAACTTCATCAAAGAGGGGGAGTTCGCTACGCACTACACGAGCCTTGAGAGTGAGATGTTCTCAGCCTACTGTTTCCAAGCCTTGGAGCCCGTTGTCGCCATAGCGACTAGCTATGACCATCTGAGAGAGCTGTGTAGGTGTAGAGATGATGCCGAAGGATTCTTACGTAGGCTAATAGAAGTAGAGTATGCTAGAGCCTTTGCGCACCTACAGACCCTGCTGACACATAGTTCAGAGGCGCGTTATAGACTTTTTATTCGGGAGTTTGGTAGTGTCTTGTCTCGTATATCTGTGACAGACCTCTCTAGCTATCTTGGGATAAGTAGGCAAAGTCTAACGATGATACGCAAGCGTCTCCTTGTAGAATGACAAATATTTGTCAGGTGGTACCCACTTAATTTCCCGACCTTTGCATCATGAACGAGAAGACTAAAGACGTGATGCACGTAGGTTACAAGACGACACCTACACTTTACATAGAGGCCTCAGGTATCCGATATACCTACAGGCGAATAGGACATGAGGCTGGTATACCTATTGTCTATCTGAATCACCTAGCTGCAAACCTGGATAACTGTGATCCTCTGATCATGGACAGCCTAGCCCAACACTTTACAGTCATAAGCTTTGACTATAAAGGAGTCGGAGGATCTGGGGGCTCAACTGCGGACAATATAGAAGAGGTAGTACGTGATACAGCTGCCTTCATTAGAGCTCTAGGCTACGACCGAGTACATCTCCTGGGGCTATCTTTCGGGGGCTTTGTGGCACAAGAACTACTACGTATAGCACCGGACCTAGTGGCTCATGTCATCTTAGCAGGGACGTCTCCAAGGGGTAATCGGGGGACTGGGCGAGTGGCTCGCATCACCTATTATGATATGCTTCGAGGGGGCTTGACAGGTCGAGACCCTCGCTACTATCTCTTTTTCCCCGTAAGTGCAGAGGCTCGGGAGGCAGGTCAAGCCTTCATCTCTCGGACGGCTGAGCGTCAGGATCGAGACCGAGCTGTCGGACTGTCGGCATTGTTAGCGCAGCTCAAAGCGGTGCGTAGATGGGCCAAGGCAGAGAAGCAAGATCTCTTGGGGATTAACCATCGGGTTTGGGTGGTCAATGGAGATAATGATCGAATGCTCCCTACAGAGGGTAGTTATGAGCTAGCAGAGCGTCTGCCCAATGCCTCACTATCTATATATGATGGGGCTGGTCATGGAGCTATCTTCCAGAGAGCAGAGTCGTTTGTTCATCAGGCAATAGCCTTTTATTTAGTAGATTGATAAGATAGGAGTATAAGATGAAAGCCGTTCAGATATTTAAGTACAACAAGCAGGACATACGTGCCAAGGTTGTCGAGGTGGTAAAGCCTGTGATACAAGCCGGCGAAGTGCTTGTGCGAGTCAAGGCAGCAGGGGTGAACCCGCTGGATAATAAAATCACAAGAGGAGGCATCAAGCTACTTATACCGCATCAGCTACCCCTAACGATGGGACATGAGTTCGCTGGCTCAGTAGAGGCTGTGGGAGAAGGGGTGCAAGGCCTATCCATAGGAGATAGAGTCTATGGGCTCATGCCTACGGCTCAGGCGGGTGCCTTCGCTGAGTGGGTCGCCGCACCAGCCTCTGTCCTAGCACCTATCCCCGAGGGGCTCGACTATATAGGGGCCGCGAGTATTCCTCTTACGGCTCTCACTGCTTACCAAGCGCTAGAGCTGATGCAGGTGCAGAGGGGTAAGTCGATATTTATCGCTGGAGGTTCGGGAGGCTTTGGTGCTATGGCTATACCTCTAGCCAAGGCTATGGGACTCACTGTGTATACCAGTGGCAATGCTGCTAGTCGAGAACGAGTCTTGGCTCTTGGGGTTAATCAGTACTTCGACTATCGGAAGGACGACTATCGGAAGGAGCTAAGGCACGTAGATTACGTGATAGACACAGTGGGCGGGGGTGAGTTATCCAAGCAAATGGATCTCTTGACCCAAGGAGGACATATAGTATCTCTCAATGGGTTGCCTAATGGTCGCTTCGCTCGCTCCTTTGGTCTCCCGAAGTGGAAGCAGTGGCTACTCACTGCCGTCGGGGCAGGCCTAGATAGGCAGGCCAAGCGTAGAGGTGCTGTGTATGATTTTCTGTTTGTGAAGGCCTCGGGTGTTCAGCTAAAAGAGATCACGAGACTGGTAGAGCATTTAGGTATCCGTCCCACGATAGATAAAGTCTTCACCTTGGAGCAGGCAAACGATGCATTGATGTATATAGATCGATCCAGCTCCTCAGGTAAAACAGTGCTGACCCTAGATCGGTAGGTCGTATGAATCTGAGATGATCGTCTTGTCCCTAGCTTGAGGGGGCAAGACGATTATCGTTTAACCCAATCCCTTTCTGTCAGCCTGAAGAGGGTCGGTGCAAGCCAAAAACGTGGTGAGGATGTGGGGTGGAGACTGAGGGTAGGTCGGGGGAAAGGATAAAAAAGTATGGTAAGGTTGTCTGTTCGATCATTGAGTAATGGTTGTCGGACTAGGTCTATTTGCTGAATGAACCCCTCAGGCATGTATCTAAACATCTTGTGGAATGGTTGTACAGTAGTCTATGTTTCAGTAAGTTGATTTACTTAAATAATTTATTAAGTAAGTGGGCGGATTATTCCTTGTTCTTTCGACTTTTGTGTATAACTTTGCCTTTGTTGGGGCGTGATAGTTCCCCACGAAGATTGTAAATAATATACTTCTATTGAATAGGTATCAGTGGGGCGGGTGTCGCCCCGACCATAGGATGGATCCTAGAGAGGGGGAGATCCCCTGGAGATCCTCCGCTCTTCGTAGCATGGCCTACGAGCTATCTGGGCATACCCCCCAGAGTATATCCGTATATTACCGATGAAGACCTATACCACTATATATAGTGTAGACGTAGTGGGGACCATGGCGCAGCCCCTATCCCCATACGCCTCCGAGATCCGAAGGAATGAATCTAACCAATAATCACGTTTCAATAACACTTACTTACGAAGATGAAGTATTTCTACAAGTACTTTACCGCTAGGGTCGTACTACTGACTCTGGCGATGCTCCTAAGTAGTCCGCTGATCGCCTGGGCACAGGGGACGATTACCATCAAGGGGGTCGTCACTGATGTCGAGAAGGAGCCCCTCACTGGGGTCTCTATCCGCATCAAGGGGACCACAATGGGGACTACGACTACAGCCTCGGGGAGCTACACCCTACAGGGGGTCCCTCGGACAGCTACCCTCATCTTCTCCTACGTCGGGATGAAGAAGCAGGAGATCCCCGTCTCAGGACGCACGACTATCGATGTCGTCCTAGAGGATGACGCACAGGTGACCCAGGAGGTCGTCGTCGTCGGCTATGGTACGCAGAAGAAGGTGAACCTCACGGGCGCCGTCTCCTCCATCGACTCCAAGTCCCTAGCTGCTCGTCCAGTACAGAATATTGGGCAGGCTCTACAGGGGATGATCCCTGGGCTTAACCTCTCCGTCGGCAACTCGGGTGGGGCGCTCAATAGCACCATGTCCCTCAATATCCGTGGTGCAGGTACCATCGGTAGTGGGTCGAACTCTAGCCCGCTCGTCCTGATCGACGGCTCGGAGGGTGATATGAATGCCCTAGCACCTAGCGATATCGAGAGCATCTCGATCCTAAAGGATGCCTCTGCCAGCTCGATCTACGGCTCACGAGCAGCCTTCGGGGTGATCCTCATCAAGACCAAGAGTGGTCGTGAGGGACGTGCACGTGTCACCTACTCAGGGGACGTCCGCTTCTCCACCGCTACACAGGTGCCTGAGATGATGGACTCGGAGCAGTTCGCTAAGTACTTCAATATCGCTGGTACCAACTCCGGGAACGGTACCGTCTTCACCGACGAGATCATGAAGCGCATCATCGACTACAAGAACGGGACGATCGAAGAGAAGTACCGCTCTGGGACAGCATGGAACGACCGCACCAATGCCTGGGATCTCTACACGGGCGCCTGGGCCAATACCAACTGGTTCGACGAGATGTACCGCAAGAACGTCCCCACTCAGGAGCACAACCTCTCCATCTCTGGTGGGAGTGGTAAGACGAACTACTACCTCAGTGGTGCTCTGCTCGACCGACAGGGGCTGATCCGCTATGGGCGTGACACCTTCAAGCGCTACAACCTCACCGCCAAGATCAGTACCGATATTACTCCCTGGCTGACTATCTCCTATACCAACCGCTGGTCTCGTGAAGAATACTCTCGCCCAAGCTACATGACGGGTCTCTTCTTCCACAATATCGCTCGTCGCTGGCCGACCAACCCCGTGCGTGACGTCAATGGTCATCTCATCCCTGGGAATGAGACGATACAGATGCGTGATGGCGGGATAGACCGTAACCAGAAGGATCGTATCAATCAGCAGCTCGTCCTAGAGGCACGTCCTATGGAGGGACTCCTACTGCGTGCTGAGAACAACTATAATACGACCTACAACCAGAATCACTGGGACGTCCTAGCTATCTACAGCTACGATAACAAGGGGATCCCTCGCCTCACCTCGCGCGAAGGCGGTGACGACGGGAAGACGAGCGTCGGCGAGAGCACCTGGAAGAATGACTACTTCAACGGACGCTATTACGCCGAGTACAGCCGCCTCTTCGCTGAGAAGCATGATGTCAAGCTCATCGCTGGTCTCGACCTCGAGGTCAATAAGTATCACGACCTCAGTGGTACGAAGAAGGATCTGATCTCGAACGCCGTCCCCACGATCAATACAGCGACGAACGACAAGCCTACTCTCTACTCGGGCTACAACCACTGGGCTACGATGGGGGGCTTCGCTCGTCTGAACTACGCCTATGATGAGCGCTACCTCCTAGAGGTATCTGTACGTACCAACGGCTCTTCTCGTTTCATCGGCGACAAGCGTTGGGCTACTTTCCCCTCCTTCTCTGCTGGATGGAACATCGCCAACGAAAAGTTCTTCGCCCCACTCAAGAGCACGGTATCGATGCTGAAGCTTCGTGGCTCGTGGGGTACTCTGGGCAATACCGAGGTAAAGGCGCTCTATCCCTGGTTCCTCTCACAGCCTGTCGGTACGGCTAACTCTGCTTGGCTCGTCGGAGGAGAAAGACAGAATACCTCGGGTGCTCCAGGTATCGTCTCGAACTCCCTCACATGGGAGCGTATCGAGTCTTGGAACCTCGGTCTCGACTTCGCTGCCTTCAACAATAGACTGCAGGGGAACCTCGAGTACTTCAACCGTACGACCCGGGATATGGTCGGCCCTCCTGCACCCCTGCCCTTCACCCTCGGTGTCGGTCAGCCTCAGGTGAACAATGCGACGCTCGTATCTAAGGGATGGGAAGCTGAGCTGAAGTGGCGTGACCAGATCGGCAAGGTGAGCTACGGCCTACGCCTCGTCCTCTCGGATGACATCCAGACCGTCACGCAGTACTACAACCCCACGGGGACACTCTCGACCTGGTACTCGGGTCGTCGTATGGGTGAGTTCTGGGGATATACGACCCGAGGCATCGCTAAGACCAACGACGAGATGAACGAGCACCTCAAGTCCAACCAGCCCGCATGGGGCAGCAACTGGCAGGCCGGGGACATCATGTACCAGGACCTCAATGGGGACGGCAAGGTCAACGGCGGTGCTAACACACTCGCGGACCACGGAGACCTACGTAAGCTCGGCTATGACGTCCCCCGCTATAAGTTCGGCTTCAACGCCGATCTTACTTGGCAGGGTATTGACTTTAGCTTCTTCCTACAGGGTATTGGTCGTCGTGACTGGTTCGACAACTCTCCTTATTCGACTGGAGCTACCAACTTGGGTCAGTGGCAGTCGGTGGGCTTCAAGGAACACTGGGACTTCTTCCGTCCCGAGGGTGACCCCAACGGGGCTAACCTCAATGCTCGCTTCCCACGTCCCCTCTTCAGTCAGGGTGGCAAGAACATGCAGACGCAGTCTCGCTACGTCGTCAATGCTGCCTACCTACGTATCAAGAATATCCAGCTAGGCTATACGCTCCCAGCCACCCTGTCGAAGAAGTTCGGAGTAAGCCGTCTGCGTGTCTATACTTCAGCGGATAATCTCGTGACCTTCACCAAGCTACCTAAGATCTTCGACCCCGAAGCTACGGGGGGTGACTGGGGACCAGGTAAGATCTACCCACTACAGCGTACGATCTCCTTCGGACTCAATGTCAATATCTAATCGGTATCTAATCGAACAAGCATTATGAGACTACATAATCATTGGAGACGGACGCTCATCCTCGCCTCTGGCCTTCTCGCGCTCTCTTCATGTAACATCCTCGACCGTGAGCCTCTGGATCAGGTGGCCCCTGGAGATTACTACACGACCGCCGAGCAGATCGGCACCTTCACGATCAACTACTATGCCTCCCTCTTCCCTGGGCATGGTAGTGGAGGCTATAACGCAGGGATAGCTACCCATGATAATGGGACGGATAATCAGGCTACGACCAATCCTAACCGTACGATGTTCAGCAACACGGTGTGGAAGGTAGAGAGTACGGGTCAGCCCTCGATCGCCTCGATCCGTAACGTGAACTGGTATATGGAGCAAGTCCTACCCAAGTTCTACGCAGGTAAGATCGTCGGGAATCAGGACGATATCAACCACTATATCGGAGAGGCCTATGCCATCCGTGCCCTGCTCTACTATGATGCTCTGCAGGCCTACGGGGACTTCCCTATCATTACACAGACTCTGCCTATAGAGCAGGAGACCCTACAGAAGGCCTCACAGAGACGTCCTCGTAATGAGGTAGCCCGCTTTATCCTCAGTGAGCTAGACTCGGCTATCAAGTATCTGAAGCCTACCTTCCCAATGAACCAGCGTCTGACCAAGAACGCTGCTCAGCTACTCAAGAGCCGTGTGGCGCTCTACGAAGGAACCTTCGAGAAGCACCACCGAGGTACAGGTCGTGTCCCAGGTGATGCCACTTGGCCTGGTAAGGACAAGGAGTGGAACAAGGGTAAGACCTTCGATCAGGATGCTGAGGTGAGGTTCTTCCTCGAGCAGGCTATGGCCTCTGCTAAGGTCGTGGCTGATGCTGTGCCCCTTACGGCCAATTCGCACCAGATCAATCCTAACCTCCCGACCTTCAGCGGCTGGAATCCCTACTACGAGATGTTCGCCTCTAGGAGCCTAGACGGGTTCTCTGAGATCCTGCTGTGGAGACAGTATAGCAAGGATAAGGGTATCCTCCACCTCGTCTCTCACCAGCTAATCTCTGGGACGAACTCGGGCTGGACACGTGGTCTCGTAGAGTCCTTCCTGATGAAGGATGGTACACCCTACTACAAGCGTAATACCGCTGCCTATAATGATGAGACGATCGATAATGTGAAGAAGGATCGTGATGAGCGCCTTCAGCTCTTCCTCTTCGCAGAGTCCGATGCTCGTACCTATGACGAGGCCAAGAAGGTGGTCAATAAGTATGAGTGTGCAAACATGATCGACAAGCCTGAGGTCAGAGACGTCACGGGCTATGCTCAGCGTAAGTATTACAACTACGACCCTGCGATGCGTCACGGCTCAGAGATGAATGACGTCTCTGGAGTGCCCATCCTCAGAGCTTCCGAAGCTTACCTCAACTACATCGAGGCTTCCTATGAGCTCAATAAGACCCTAGATGCTGATGCTCGTAAGTACTGGGATCAGCTCCGTACTCGTGCTGGCATCACTGGGACTATAGATGCGACCATCGCTGCTACGGATATGTCTGTGGAGGCCAACGTCAGCAGACCCTCCTACGACTGGGGAGCCTTCTCGCAGGGACAGGCCGTCGATCCTACACTCTATAGTATTCGCCGTGAGCGTCGCTGTGAGTTCGCCGGTGAGGGTATCCGCCACGATGACCTCGTACGCTGGTGCGCTATGGACCAGGTCAAGAACTACGTGATCGAGGGTGTGAACTTCTGGACACAGATCCATAAGTATCGCTACTTCTGGGGAACGAAGAAGGTGAAGGTCACAGGCCCCGATGGCAAGGAGAAGGAGGTACAGGTACCTGATCCTACGACGACGAGAGTCATCGCCGATGGTACCTCTAAGTCCAATATCTCTCGGCAGTCTCTTGGCGTCTACCATCGCCCCTATCAGATCATCTCGAAGGAAAATAACAACGATATGTTCGATGGGTATACCTTCTATCAGGCTCACTACCTCTATCCGGTCTCTATCCAGACCCTAGAGCTCTGTGCACCGAACAACCAGATCGATGCTACGTACTTCTACCAGAATATCAACTGGCCAACGAATACGAATAACCCCTATGCGATCAAGTAGTCCACCCCCTCAGGGCTACTAGAGATGCAACCGAAAGGGCGACGCCCTAGGTCAATCCTCGACCTAGGGCGTCGCTTTTTGTCTTTACTGCTGTCTTGGGTGGGGATGAGGAAGGGGCTAGGTGGGGGTATTGGGTAGGTCGGCGCAAAATTTTTTCCATCGTTGTAAGTGTCTTATTTAGGGGGAAGTGTGTGCAACTCTGAGGGGAGTGTTTTAGACTTTTTCTTGTTAGGATTTGGTTGGTATTGGGTATTTGATATACCTTTGCAACCGCAAACGAGGGAACG
>NZ_CAJPPN010000007.1 GCF_905372525.1 uncultured Porphyromonas sp. | reverse complement strand
GGGAGGGGGATACCTCAGCGGGAGAGCGGGGAAAAAGATACTCCCCCGGGGGAAGCCCCGGGGGAGTATCTTTTCGTATCTCAGGTCACATCTCTCAGACCGTATGGGGGAGAGGAGCACCTCTCTACCCGGGAGATCGGGAAATGGATTACTGTAGGCGGAAGACGACGGGCACGCTGAAGCGTGTACGTACGGCCTTACCCTGCTGCTTACCTGGCTTCCATCTAGGCATGCTCTTGACGACACGTAGAGCCTCCTTGTCGAGTGCTGGGTCTACACTCTTTCTGATCTCTACGCTAGCCACAGAGCCATCACGCTCTACGATGAAGCCTACGGTGACACGCCCCTGAACCCCATTGTCGATAGCACTCTCAGGGTAGACAGTGTTCTTGGTGAGGTACTTTAGGAGGGCTTCTGGGCCACCGGGGAACTCAGGGTTTTCCTCTACGATCTCGAAGACCGTCTGGTCTACGTCTTCGTCGGCCTGTACGTTCTTCGTCCCGAGGGGGATATTGGGGGGAGGCAGGGGCTTATCCTGGTCTACAGAGATGATGGTAGGCTTGATGACCTCCTTATCGTTGCTGACGACCTTGATATCATCAGGGAGCTGGATCTCTACCTGCTGAGCCTGCTGTGGCTCGGGTTCGGGCTCCTCTGGCTTCTGCTGGTCCTCGATGTTCATTACGTCCTCGATCTCCTGGGCATTGAAGCCTCTATCTGTCGTCTGAGCTTGTGCGACAGCACTGCGCCACTCCAAGCCAACGAACACTACAGAGAGAGCAACCAATAACCCGAGCAGGAGAGACAGACCCTTGCCACGCTCGAGGTCAGCCTTTGCGGACTTCTTGATTTCCATACTGCTACACTAGTTTGAGTTAGTTTGATATGCACCCATGAGGGTGCGGACATTGCTTTCTGGTAGCAAATATACGAATATATTCGCTACGTTAATCCTCCCTCACCGGAGTATTCGATGGGATAAGGACTTCATCTACCTAGGAGAACGCATTAGACCCTACGCTAATTGTGGTAGGTGCTCACTCTCCAGCCCTACCCTTCCCCGACACAGCCCTTATGGACAGGTTCGGTGGACGGTAGGATAGAGGGGCTCGGCCAGCATGCCGGGGCGGCCTCATCGCCTAGGGATGAGGATGGGGACGAAGTGGGCGAAGGGCATCCACCCGAGACCGGAGTATCTATACTCTATAGGTATATATACCGGGTGTATAGCTCGTATCTAGGAGGGTGATGTGTACACGTGTGTACACTACTGTATACCCACGTGTACACCATAGTGTACCTGCGTGTACACTACTACGCTCTCGGTATGTCCTCCGTAGGGCTCTCCCAGAGGCCTCATCCTCGGGGATAACAGCTGCGCTCCAGAGATAGGATGGAGGCTCCCCTCGGGCATGAAATACAGTCCTCGAGGAGCCAAAGGGCAGAGCCTACCCGAGGAAATCATAAGTCAGCCCTGCCACTTAGCACCGAGAGAGGTGGCTATCTCACCCTTTATCCGTACATTTGTAGGACAGATGGATTGCCAAAGACTTAGCTTACATGTTCCCTATCGCACCATCCTCCCCGTAGATCGGTCGTACACTGACCCGTCCCCTCGCCCCTAGGTAGGCTAGACAGATCGAGCTCGTCGCCTAAGGCAGGGCTCTCTATGACTTAGAATAATCAAACCCTAAATAATAACTACTTTAATTCTATGAGACGAACTTTACTAAGCTTCTACCTCATCCTCACCCTAGGACTGGGACTGCATGCGCAGATTCTCATGCCGGGGAATGATGGCGGGGAGAAGACTGTCGCGATCTCGTCCGATGAGACCTTCTACGATAGTGGAGGCAAGGACAAGGGTATCCCGAGAAACGTCGTGTCGGCGATCACCTTCACCCCTCGACCCGGGGAGGTCATCGAGATCACCCTCGAGGAACTTGAGCTTACTGGTGGAGCAGGCCTCTACTGCTACAACGGGGTAGCCAAGCTCATCAAGGAAGAGGATAGCGAGGGTGAGGAGTCATACACCCGCCCCAGAAATCCTAACCCCTTCTTATCCTACCCTCACGACATAGCTACGAAGGTCATCCGATCCAGGAGCCTCGATGGGAAGGTCACTTTAGTCTTCGAGAACGGCAATGGCACGGGCAAGGGCTGGGTGGCTAAGGTCTCCAGCACGCCCCGCCGTGCCGATGATAGCAAGCTACCTGATGGCGAGGTACGGATCAGTACTACCCCACAGACGATCACTGTCGGGGATAAGCCTCTGAACTTCTATGACGACGGAGGTAAGGACGGCAAGATCACAGAGCAGTTCGAGGGACAGATTACCTTCGTCCCCAAGACCGCAGGCAAGCACGTGAAGATCACCTTCAACAAGCTTGACCTCTTCAACACCAATCCCCAGCGCAACGACCAGCTACATATATATAATGGTAAGGAGGTCAAGGCAGACAAGCTCCTACGCACCCTGCTCAAGGATAAGACCCCGATCGTCCTACGCTCGGGCTCCGATGACGGCGCACTGACCGTCACGCTCAAGAGCACCACGGGGGTGACCAAGGACGGCTTCGAGGCGGTGGTAGAGGAATACACACCACAGGATATGACCCTAGTGGATATCCTACAGAGCCAGGCTAGCTCAGGCAAGGGCGTCACCGCAGGCTCAGTGAAGCAGGAGATCCTACAGCTCAACCTCCAGACGAAGGACAACCTCAAGCCCCTCACCGCCACAGCCCTCACCTTCACCACCGAGGGTAGCACCGAGGGCATCATCACCCGAGCCGAGCTCTGGACGGTAGGCGAGGGCTCCGTAAAGCCCGCCGTGAAGCTCGGGGAAGCTACCAGCGTGGGCAAGACCTTCACCATCACGCTCAGCTCCCCCCTCACCCTAAGCGAAGGGGACAACAACCTCATCCTCTACTACGACATCGCCGAGCATGCCACCACTGGGGGTACCATAGATGCAGCCCTAACCTCTGCCGTCATCTCGGGCAAGACCCAGACACCATCGAAGACGGAGGTCACGGGCAACCGCCCCGTCAAGAACGAGGTTATCAGCGCCGAGGGGCACCATACGTACAAAGTCTTTGGCGAATGGAGCTTTGCCTCCAAGACTGCTCCATACAGCGGTAAGTATGAGGGGGGCAACAAGGATCAGATCACGACCTTCGTCCCCGACGCCTCGGGACGAGTCATCGAGATCGACTTCAAGAGCTTCAGCGTCTACTACGGCAAGGGTTCGCTAAACCCCAGAGCTAAGTTCGAGGTCTATGATGGCACCACCGCTAGCGGTACCCCGATCTGGAAGGTCGACATCACGAACCACAACGAAGGCCCCAAGACCCTACGCTCCTCCTCGGCCGACGGAGCTCTGACGATCGTATTCAACCCCAACCAGATCAGCAGTACATACACCGACAAGGGCTGGACGGCAGAGCTACGCTCCGTCACGCCTAAGGCGATGACGATCACGCAGGCTGTAGGCTTCCAAGCCTCTACAGCTGTAGTACCCGTTGGCGGTGCCAAGCAGGCTATCCTCGGGCTGGAGCTACAGACCGAGGGTTTCCTCTCGCCCCTAACCCTCGACCAACTCAAGGTCAATCTCAAGGGGAACGAAGGGCACCTCTCCCGCATAGCCCTATATGCCTCCCACGACCAGAAGGAGTTCAGCTCCTCCTACCTCGTCGCTGAGGCCTCCGCACCGCTCACCGCAGAGGCGACCCTCGTGCCTACCGCCAACAAGACTCTGGCTGTCGGCGCTAATTACTATTACCTTGCCTTTGACCTCAAGGCCGATGCCCCTGCAGGTATAGACCTCGATGCCTCCTTCGGCGAGCTCACCCTCTCGGGTAGCTCACAGGCGATCAGCACACCAGACCCCGATGGGGCACGTCGCACGAGCCTACAGCATATCTTCGAGGGGGGCAAGGATGCCACTGTAGACGTGACCTCTCCCCTACTCTTCTACGATGCAGGGGGGCCTGACCATGCTGCTCCTAAGACGACGGAGTCGGGCTCAGTACACTTCAGACCACGTGCAGGAGAGATCATCCGATGCACCGTAGTCCGTGTAGCCAATACGAAGTCACAGAAGCTCAACCTCTACAGTGGAGCCTCCACGGATGAGAAGAACCTCATACACAAGCTCACCTCGGACGACAAGGCCTCCGAAGCCTTCATCTCCTACGCCGCCGATGGCTCGATGACCATCCAGTATGTCAAGGGCTATGGAGAGTCCGACTGGGAGCTATCCATCGAGTCCATCACCCCTCGCCCCCTCGCCGTCAAGACTGTCAAGGTCGAGGCTTCGGAGCCCAAGACGCTCCTACGTGGAGAGAAGGACGTCCCCTTCGTCCACATCCAGATAAGCGTAGAGGGTGAGCGTCAGTCGGTGACCGTGTCTGGCTTTAACCTCACAGCCCTTGAGGAGACTAGCCAGAAGGCGCTGAGCAAGCGTAGCATCTACACCACGGGTAGTGAAAGTGCCTTCAGCAGCAACGAGCTCTTCGGCTCCACCGAAGACGCTACCGCCACTGCGATCACGGGCTCTATCACCTACGACAAGCCCGGGGTCTACCACTACTGGCTCACGGGGGACATCGCCAGCACAGCACCCGTAGGCGCTGAGGTCAAGATGAGCCTACAGAGCGTCGCCGTAAAGGATGGTAGTGCCGTCGCTCCCAGCACCTCTGCCGAGGGAAAGCACTCCATCAAGCAGGGGATAAGTGGGACATACACCATCGGGGCTTCCTCCGAGGCCAAGTACAAGACCCTCAAGGAGGCGACCGATGAGCTTAGTCGAATAGGCGCCGACGGTGCCGTCACCTTCCTCATCGAGAAGGGTACCTACACGGGTATGGTTCTCATCCCTGAGATCCCAGGCCTCTCCTCTACCAACACCCTCACGATCCGCTCTAAGAGTGGCAATAGAGAGGATGTCGTCTTCGACATCAAGGAGTACAAGAAGGCCCAGTGGAAGTCTGGGGATAACCCTGGCCACTTCACCATCGACGGTACAGACTACCTCACCCTAGAGGCCGTCAGCATCAAGGCTGCCACCGGCGGAGAGAGCAAGCAAGCTCCCGCTGCACTACTCATCCGCAACAAGAGCGAGCACGTCACCATCCGCAACTGCTACGTCTGGGCACCCGAGGCTACCGACTATGCTACAGGTACCCTAGCGGGCGTACGGACTGCCTCAGAGAACGTAGCCAATAGGAACAGCGACTACTTCACCCTAGAGGGCTCTACCATCGAAGGGGGCTACCAAGGAGCCTATATCGACGGGGCAAGCTACACCGTCCTACCCAAGCTCCGTGGAGCACTCGTCAAGGGTAATACCTTCGTCGGGCAGGGCTCCGTGGGGATCTACTCCACCAAGGTGAATGAGAGCATCCTAGAGGACAACCATATCATCGGCTCGGGCAAGGTCGCAAGTCCCTACAAGGCCATCGATGCTGTCCTCACGGGGAGCACCACCATTCGAGGCAATAAGATAGAGACCCACGACCTAGTAGCAACGGGGAGGTATCGAGACGTTAATGCCCTCTACCTGCGTGGAGGCTCTGTGGCGGAGAACACCCCAGGGAGGAACCTCATCTACAATAACGAGCTCCGCCTCACAGCCGACAATCACCCCGGCGCCGTCTATGGTATCTACTTCGCCGACGCCCACATCGGCAAGGCTGACATCCTACACAACTCTGTGTCCATCACCGGCCCTGCCGACAAGAAGAATACGGCAGCTCTAGCGAACATCGGCAAAAACAACACGCTCGAGCACGACGCCACGATCAAGAACAACCTCCTACAGAACCATACCGGGGGCTACGTCTACTACCTCAATAGAGCGACGATGAAGGCGGGGCTCACCCTCTCCCACAATGCCAACTTCACCTCAGGGGCAAGCTACGCCTACCTCGGTGAGGCTGTCGATATCAACAAGTGGAAGAGCGAGACGGGCGATGCTACCTCGATCGTAGAGGAAGCAGCCTTCTTCGACGAAGCCTCCTCACTCCTTCCCAAGAAGGTAGGTGGTCTCCGCTTCGCCCCTCGTCTCCCCGAGGTCACCAAGGACATCACCTCTGCTGAGCGTCCCGACCCTGCTACCGCAGGAGCCTACGAGGTCACCGACCACACCACCCCCGCCCTGGAGGCAGGCTACCCACGTGTAGACAAGGTAGAGGTCACGACAGCTCGCCTCGTGGTCAAGGCCACGGAGTTCGGAAAGCTTCTCTACAAGATCCTGCCCTCCAGCGACGCTGCTCCTACAGTAGATGAACTGAAGGCCTCGACGACCTCGCTGATCTTCAGCAAGGGTACCGAGCAGACTAAGGCCTTGACGGGCCTCACTGCCGAGACAGAATACAAGCTCTACGGCCTACTGCTCGGTCTGAATGACGAGTACACCGCACCCTTCACCCCCGTTACCTTCACCACGGGATACCCCAAGACGGAGGTATCGACCTTCGAGAGTGTCACTGTCGGGAAGACCACCTTCGACGACGGGACGGCACACTTCGAGGGCTTCGAGGTCGTCCAGGAGGCTAAGGGAGCGACCGCCGGTAGCAAGCATATCGCCAAGGTCATCTCCCCTGCAGATGTATCCATCACTAATAGCCACAACGACCTTGTCCTAGGCGGCTTCTGGCTCCGCAGTGACAAGGAGCTAGTCCTAAAGGCTAAGGACAAGGACGGCAAGGAGACAAAGAGCAAGACCCTCCCCTCCAGCGATGGGAAGTGGACCTTCGTCAACCTCCGTGAACTCGGCCCGCTACACTCCCTCACCCTCGTCACCCTCGGTACAGTACATATCGATGACTTCAGTGGTGCCCCCGCAGCCCTCACGCTGGACGCCACCACCGAGACCGCCAAGAGTGGCGAGACGAAGACACTCAGCGTCTCCGCCTCCGGTGGTGTAGCTCCCTATACCTATACCTGGACAGATGCCCTAGGCAAAGAAGTATCTACCGAGGCCTCCTACACGACGAAGGCGGATCATACCCGCCTATATAAGGTCGTCGCCAAGGACGCCTGGGGCACCACGACCTCTGCGGGCAAGCTCCTTCGAGTCGCAAGTGATGCTGTACTAGCTACCTTCGACGACCTCGCACTCGCCAGCGAAAGCCACTGGACAGGTGACCCCAACCAGACTGAGGATGTACAGACCACGACCTTCTATAGTGGAAGCTACGGCTTTACCAATACCTATATGAAGAAGTGGGCTTCGTGGGGCGGATACGCCTACTCCAGCCACACCGCTACGACCTACAGCCAGCTGGCTGATCAGTACAACGGTGTCGTCGGTCACGGGGTAGCTGACTCCAAGAACTATGGTGTCGCCTATCTCTTCGGTGATACCAAGCTCCAGGTCACCCATGCTGCCAAGGCTGTGATCCCCGGCATGTACATCTCCAATACCGCTTGGGTCAAGTACGTCTCCGAGCATGGTACGGGCTTGGGGGATGAGCCTAATACGCCCTTCAAGAAGGGAGACTACTACAAGATCACAGCGATCTCCAACGACGACGAGACCAAGAAGGTAGACTTCTACCTCGCCGACTATCGCAGTGAGAACCCTGCCGATCACTACGTCATCGACACGTGGCAGTGGCTGGACCTCTCCGCCCTTGGCGAGGTATCCTCGATCCGTTTCACGGCTATGGGTACACGTGCCAATCAGTTTGGCTCGACGATCCCCTTCTACTTCATCCTAGACAACATAGGGGGTAAGATCATCGAGGAACAGGCAGCACAGGTCACCATCCGCCCTGCTACTACGCAGGCTCTGGAGCTCGCTAAGATCTTCTCCTCAACGACCCTACCTAAGAAGGCAGGTGCGACGGTCACCTACACCCTCCTCGAGGCACCCAACGCCTCTCTAGCTACAGCTGTTGTGAAGGAAGGCAAGCTCGAGGTGACTACCAAGGCAAAGGGTGAGACGAGCCTCCTCGTCAAGGCCATAAGCCGTGGTGCCGCCGTCTACCTACGCATCCCACTGACCGTGGGCGAACCTCCAGTCACCGATGACACGGCGAACATCACCGACCTACGTGTACTCCCCAGCCCAGCTGTGGACTACATCACGCTCACCACGGCAGGTCGTGTAGAGATCTTCTCCATCGCGGGTGAATGTCTCTATCGCAATGCCAACTACCGCCGTGGGGATCGTATCAACGTCAGCGCCTACACACCAGGCATCTACGTCGTACGTGCGGGAGGCTCTAGCCAGCGCTTCATCAAGAAGTAAGCTCGCCAAGCCTCTCCACCGATCTACAAAGGGCAACCCCTCGGGAGACCACCGACCTAGTCGGTGTACCTCCCGAGGGGTTACCCTTTCTCGTCCTCCCGTCCCAGCGACTCAGCTAATTCTATCCTCCCCGCCACCTAAAAGCCCCTCCACCCAGCCTCTCACTCGGCTAGCTCACCGCCCCCGACACGGCTAGCTCACCGCTCCCAGTACGGCTAGTCCTTCTTCGCTCTCCTATTAGACCCATTAGACTTATTAGACCTATTAGACTTTGCACCTATCCCACCTATCCCATAGCGCTAGCACATGGCCTATAATGCAGATCGCCCCACAGAGCCTAGGCTCTGTGGGGCGATCCCCTTTCGTTATGTGGGTATAGCGCTTAGGAGAGCTTTTCCTTCAGTGCTGCGAGGGCATCGAGGTCACCGAGGGTAGCCTTTTCCGTAGCAGCATTGGTAGCAGCTACAGCGGCAGCGGCATCCTGCTGACGAGCCTGACGCTCACCACGCTCTGCACGTTCGCTAGCACGAGCCTCGGCCTTTGCTTCGTCTTCGAAGGTACGGCTGTGTGAGACGATGATGCGGCGAGCGTCCTTATTGAACTCAATGACCTTGAAGGGGAGTGTCTCACCCTTAGTAGCCTGTGTGCCATCAGCCTTCACGAGGTGCTTAGGCGTAGCGAAGGCTTCGATACCCTCAGGGAGGGAGACGATAGCACCCTTGTCGATGAACTCGCTGATGGTACCCTCGTGGATGCTACCTACACGGTAGTCAGCCTCTAGGTGGTTCCAGGGGTTCTCCTCTACCTGCTTGTGGCCTAGGCTGAGGCGACGGTTCTCCTTGTCGATCTCGAGGACGACGATCTCAAGGGGAGCGCCTACTTCGGTGAACTCGTTGGGGTGCTTGATCTTCTTCGTCCAGGAGAGGTCAGAGATGTGGACTAGCCCATCGATACCCTCCTCAATCTCTACGAAGACACCGAAGTTCGTGAAGTTACGCACCTTGGCAGTGTGGCGAGAGCCAATGGGGAAACGCTTGTCGATGTTTTCCCATGGATCTTCCTTGAGCTGCTTCAGGCCAAGGCTCATCTTACGCTCTTCGCGGTCTAGCGAGAGGATGACAGCCTCTACCTCGTCTCCTACCTTCAGGATATCCTGAGCGGAGCGTACGTGCTGTGTCCAGCTCATTTCGGAGATATGGACAAGCCCTTCGACGCCAGGAGCGACTTCGATGAAGGCACCGTAGTCAGCCAGGACGACGACCTTACCCTTGACCTTGTCACCTACCTTGAGGTTGGGGTCTAGGCTATCCCATGGATGTGGCTGGAGCTGCTTGAGGCCAAGAGCGATACGCTTCTTAGCTTCGTCGAACTCAAGGATAACGACGTTGAGCGTCTGATCGAGTGATACCACCTCGCTGGGGTGTGAGACACGACCCCAGGAGAGGTCGGTGATGTGTACAAGACCATCGATACCACCGAGGTCGATGAAGGCTCCGTAGGAAGTGATGTTCTTGACCACCCCTTCGAGTACCTGACCCTTCTCGAGCTTACCGATGATCTCTGCCTTCTGGGCTTCGAGCTCGGCTTCGATGAGTACCTTATGTGATACGACGACGTTCTTGAAGTCCTGGTTGATCTTGACGATCTTGAACTCCATCGTCTTATCCACGTACGCATCGTAGTCACGGATAGGACGGACGTCTATCTGAGATCCAGGGAGGAAGGCTTCGATACCGAAGATATCGACGATCATACCACCCTTCGTACGGCACTTGACGTAGCCTCGTACCACTTCGTCCTTCTCCAGGGCTTCGTTGATACGATCCCAAGAGCGTGCTACACGAGCCTGACGGTGAGATAGGACGAGCTGACCCTTCTTATCTTCCTGAGACTCGATGAAGACCTCTACCTTATCCCCGACCTTTAGCTCAGGGTTGTAGCGGAACTCCGAAGCGGAGATACGACCAGAGCTCTTGAAGCCAATGTCTACGAGGACATCACGCTTGTTGATCTCGGTGACTGTACCTATGACGACCTCCTGATCCTTGACGTTGTTCAGCGTGTTGTCGTAGGCGGCTTCCTGCTCCTTGCGTGAAGCAGAAGCAACGGCTTCTCCCTGCTCAAACTCATCCCAGTTGAAGTCTGCGATGGGCTTGATCTCTTTTAAATTTTCCATTTGTTAAACTTACTATGAATTACACACGAGCGTCTCTCGATAGGAGAGGTACGCATGACTTGCTGACCTAAATAAGCGGACATCAAGCGATGCTCTCCTACAAAAGTCGATGACAAAGATACGAAAAAACGCTACAGCATACCTATATATACCCGAGGGCTCACCCTAGCCTACAGTACCTCCCCGGGGTAGGCTCTCGGCAGGAGCGTCAGGAGTGTACACGCTTGTACACTCTTGTATACACGCGTGTACATCGGAGTGTACACAGTAGGTACACTAGTGTGTACACACGTGTACACTATCTACCGGTCTATCGTAGGCTTAGCTAAGGGTATGAGGACATCGCCCCACGTCCCTCCCTATATGTGCTCTCCTGACAACTGGCTAGTCGAGCCAAAGGATCCCCGTAGCGTGACACCTAGCGAATGGGATTGTCCATCTCGGATTTATCAATACCTTTGCGGGTGAAGGGCGTAGTGTGAGGTCTCCCCACAGCATTAGGCTACAGACCAAGACACCATGCCTCTAAGACTAGACTACTCACCTAAAAGAGTAAGTACAGACATAAGGAAGAAACACAAAGATCTCAAAGCACAAGGGAGCCCGTAGCACAGGTGCCCCCATCCTCACCTACAATCCCCGTCCCTAATTTCTCCCAAGACATGGCTATTCCACTGAGGCAAACAAGACTCTACCTACTCAAGACCCTCCGAGTCTACAACTGGCTAGCGGGAGTCCTCGCCATCATCTTCCTTCTCTTCGCGCTCTATCGTGCCTACCTCGCGATGGAAGCGGGAGAATCCTTCTCTAGCTTTTATAATAAGCTATTTACACCCTTTTGGTGCTGGTTCTGGGCAATACTCCCTCTTCCAGACGTCGTGATAATACTTATTCTCACGCTCACCAAGAAAAGAGACTAATCAATATGAAACATAAGCCACATAGGGAAAGCACCCTATACATCACGCAGAGACTTACTTTTTGTCTCTTCACTCTCCTCTGCATATTTTCTTGTGGTAAGCAGAATTTGGAGGATATGAGTTCAAGGCACACAGGATCCACCATAGACAGCGTCGTGCAGGATCCACAAGAGCGCAGTAAAGACCTCATAAGCGTACTAAGTCGCCACATCATCCACTGTAGCACCTTTGAAGAATATGAGACACGAGCTCTAACACCCTCCTCTAAATCTAGCATATCCAGGGATAGCCTAGATAAAGAAGCCGAGCAAGTAGCCAAATTACTTACTCTACAGACAATGTACTTCGAAGGGGAAAAAGCTCCCCATGGAGTACTCGTGTACCCGCAATCTGTCAAAGACTCTCTCTTCGACCTCTCGGAGATAGCTTTCGCCCCTGATGAGAATCTTCTGTTAAAACATATTGCCTCCTATCAGGCCTCAGACGTTTTTTCCTCATACTCAAAGCCTGTACAAGCCGAGATACTCGCAAAGATGGAGATTATGAGGGTACTACGTAGAACCATCATCAAAATCTGTGATGAGAGAGAGATCGAAGTAATCAAACGCTCCATGGGGCTTAAGATGTCCCCTGGAGACCGTATGATATGGAGTGAGGCTGTCAAGCAGATGACTCCATGCCAAAGGGACGTTGCCATGCAACTCACACTGTATGGCATTGGACTTGGAGTGGCTCCCAGTTCGGATTGGATAGAACACATCGTCCGTGCTATTCAAAAATACGCAGACGCGGGTCACTGTAAGCTACAGAAACCGCCCTTTCACATAGGATCTAGTCATGGACGCCCCCCTCTCAAAGGGAAGGCTGAGCGTCCACCACACCAGGATCGAGACAAACAAGTTGGGCCACCTCCTAGACCCAAAACTCCTGAAGACTCATCCAAGAACGAGAAAAAACCTACTCCTGTAGATCCTCCATCTCGTCCAAGCAAGCCTGAGGTACCCCCACATACAGATAAGCCAGAGGCTCCACCAAAAGTCTAAGCAATAAGGGATAATCATAGGTGAGGATAAAGCAAGGGTGCACGTTCTCTGAACAGAGAGCGTGCACCCTCTGCCCTTTGCGATGAGGCCATCAGAGGAATTTGTATTGCGAGTAACTAAAAGTTCATACCTTTGTAGTATATATAATGTGTACCTCATCCGATCTAGGGCATAGCACCGTGGGCGGAGAGCAGGTACGCTCCTCAAGCACCAAGGAGGAGAATGTATGATCATAGGTAGAATGAATAATAAGATCAAGGCGTGCCTCTGGGGCGGGTTTGCCCTCGTCTGGCTCGCTATATTCGGTGGGCTCTTTGCTATCTCACGTGGGTGGATCGGTTACCTCCCCCCTATTGAGCAGCTACAGAACCCCATCGACAAGTATGCCTCACAGCTCATCGCCGCCAACGGTGAGATCATTGGCTCCTTTGCTCACAGCGGTACCAATCGTGTATTCGTTGAATATAAAGACATCTCCCCAAACCTCATCAAAGCCCTAGTCGCCACCGAAGATGTACGCTTCGATAGCCACTCAGGGATCGACTTCCGTGGGCTGGCACGTGCTGTCGTGAAGACAGGGATCCTCCAGCAGAAGAGCGGGGGCGGCGGGAGTACCATCACCCAGCAGCTCGCCAAGATGCTCTATTCGCCCCCTAGCTCCAATTTCTTCACCCGTATGATGAAGAAGCCCGTGGAGTGGGTCATCGCTGCGAAGCTAGAACGGTACTACACGAAGGAGGAGATCATCTCCATGTACCTCAACCAATTCGACTTCCTCTACAATGCCGTAGGGATCAAGTCGGCTGCCTATACCTACTTCGGTAAGACTCCCGCCGAGCTCAATGTCGAGGAGGCTGCCGTGCTCGTGGGGATGTGTAAGAACCCCTCGGTCTACAACCCCATACTCCGTAGGAATAGCCCCCTGCCCCTGGAGCGACGCAACACCGTCTTCCAGCAGATGGAGAAGGCTGGCTACCTCTCTGAGCGTGAGGTGGACTCACTCTCCAAGCTCCCGATCCGCACCTCCTTCCACAAGATGGATCACAAGCAGGGCACCGCACCCTACTTCCGTGAGCACCTGCGCAAGATCATGATGGCCGGTAAGCCCGACCCCAGCGACTACGCCTCCTGGCAGTACGACCGCTATCGGGACGACAGCATCCAGTGGGAGACCAACCCCCTCTACGGATGGTGCAACAAAAACCACAAGCCAGACGGCTCCCCCTACAACATCTACACCGATGGGCTGAAGATCTACACGACGATCGTCCCAGATATGCAGCGCTATGCCGAGGAGGCTATCGAGGAGCATGTCGGGGGGTATCTACAGCCCGCCTTCGACCGCGAGCGCAAGAGTCGTGGGGGTGATCCCTTCAGCTCCTCTATCTCCAAGGAACAGCGCGAGGCGATCCTCAGCCGTGCGATGCGCCAGAGTGAGCGCTGGCGCCTAAGCAAGGAGGACGGACTTTCCGAGGCCGAGATCAAGGCACAGTTCCACAAGAAGACTAAGATGCAGGTATGGTCGTGGCGTGGTATGCGTGACACGATCATGACCCCGATGGATTCGATCCGCTACATGAAGGGGATCCTGCGCTCAGGCTTCATGGCGATGGACCCACATAACGGTCATGTATTGGCCTATGTGGGGGACATCAACTTCGGACAGTTCCAGTACGATATGGTCTCCGATGGACGACGCCAGACGGGCTCGATCATCAAGCCCTACCTCTACTCGCTGGCTATGGTGGACGGAGCCTCGCCCTGTGACGAGATCCTACACGTACAGCAGACCTACCGTCTGGACAATGGTCAGACGTGGACACCCCGTAACTCCAATAGCCGTCGTATCGGCGAGATGGTCTCCATCCAGTGGGGGCTACAGAACTCCGATAACTGGGTGACCGCCGAGCTGATGAGTCGCACCTCCCCGATCACCTTCAAGCGACTCCTAGAGAGCTACGGCCTCCGAGGCCCTATCGAGGCTACGATGGCTATGTCTCTCGGTACCCCCGAGGCTACCGTCGGAGAGATGGTCTCGGGCTACACAACCTTCGTCAATGATGGGGTACGCATAGACCCGATCTTCGTCACACAGATCGAGGACATGCACGGCAACATCGTGGCGACCTTCGCCCCACAGATGACCGAGGTGCTCACCACCGACGCTGCCAACAAGATGCTCTACATGCTCCAGAACGTCGTCAATGGCGGTACTGGGGGACGCCTGCGCTCGGCAGCCTTTGGGCTCCAGATGCCTCTGGGCGGTAAGACGGGGACGACACAGCGCAATAGCGATACGTGGTTCATGGGCTTCACCCCAGACATCGTGGCAGGATGCTGGATAGGAGGCGAAGAGCGTAGCGTGCGCTTCAATACCATGGCCTTCGGGCAGGGGGCAGCCGCCGCCCTACCTGTCTTCGGCAAGTTCATCAAGAAAGTATACTCTGACAGTAAACTAGGCTACAGAAAAGACGCAACCTTCAAGACCCCCGTGGGCTTCTCCCCCTGCTCTGACGCAGGAGACGTGGAGGCTGTAGAGATCTTCGAGGGCGAACCAGAAAACATCACAGATACCCCCCCGAGTACCCCCTGATCAAGGGTACACCGAGGGTCCTTCGTTTAATTCTATACATCTAACTTATGATCAAGACACAGTTTATTGCCTGTGCCGGTCTCGCCGTGCTCCTTGCCTCCACGAGTCCCGCACACGCCCAGAGCTCGGGTCCCACACCCGAAGAGTCGACCTCAGGGAGCTTCGTGCCCATCCCTGAACTAACCTACTACTTCGACCGCCCAGCCAAGAACATGATGGAGGAGCTTCCCCTAGGGAATGGCCGCCTCGGCATGCTCAGCGATGGTGGCCTGACGCACCAGAAGATCACGCTCAACGAAAGCTCTATGTGGAGCGGTAGCAAGGATGCCGAAGCCCTCAACCCCGAGGCCTCCAAGTACCTCTCCGAGATCCGCGAACTGCTCTTTGCCGGTAAGCACAAGGAGGCTGAAAACCTTATCTACAAGACCTTCGTCTGCGGAGGTAAGGGCAGCGGCCAAGGCAACGGTGCTAAGACCCCCTATGGGAGCTACGAGGTAGGAGGCTTCCTCCACCTAGACTGGAGTCACTACATCCCCTGCTCCAGCTACAAGCGCAGCCTAGACCTCAACCACGGTGAGAGCAAAGAAATCATCGAGGTCGCTGGCAAGCCCTTCCGCCTAAAGACACTCTACAGCTCCTACGTCAGCGATGTCAATGTCATCAACATCTACAACCAGACCCCCGCTGCACGTCAGGACACCCTACGCCTGAGCATGAGCCGCCCAGAGAACGGCTACAGCTCCATCCGTGATGGCTTCATCACCCTCTCTGGCTCGCTGCCTAACGGCCGAGGCGGACAAGGGCTAAGCTATGCGATCGTCGCAAAGCCCCTCCTCCTACACGGTGGTAAGCTCATCGCCCGGGGCAACGAGCTACTCATCGTAGATGCTCCAGTCATCCAAATACTCATCGCCCATAACACCAACTACTACAATCCTCAGCTCTCCCTCGTAGAGGAAGGCATCGACCAGATCATGACAGCCGCAGGGACTAGCCCCGCTGCTCTGGAGTGTGATCACCGTCAAGCCTTCGCAGAGTCTATGACACGCGTACAGATGCGTATCGGCAACGCAGGTAGTATGGCCGAGGGACTCCCCATCGACCAGCGTCTGGCAGCCTACCACAAGAACCCCGCTGCTGACCCCAACCTCGCAAGCCTCTACATGCAGTTCGGTCGCTATCTACTCCTCTCCAGCACCCGTCCAGGTGCTCTCCCTCCCAACCTCCAGGGCCTATGGACGAACCTCGTCCAGGCTCCTTGGAACAGTGACTACCATCTGAACATCAACCTCCAGATGAACCACTGGCCAAGCGAGAAGGGTAATCTCTCCGAGTCTGTCCAGCCCCTCACCTCATGGGTCGAGGGGCTGGGCCCCTCGGGGCTCCAAACCGCCCAGACCTTCTACAAGGGCAGGGGCTGGGTCACACACGTCCTCGGGAACGTATGGGGCTTCACCGCCCCTGGTGAGCACCCCAGCTGGGGCGCTACCAATACAGGTGCCGCTTGGCTCTGCCAGCACCTCTACAATCACTACCTCTATACTCAGGATAGGGCATACCTAGAGCGTGTGTATCCGATCATCAAGGGGGCTGCCCAATTCTTCCAGTCTACCCTCGTCAAGGACCCCAACAACGGCTACCTCGTCAATGCGCCGACAACCTCGCCCGAGAACCAATTCATCGCTCCCGACGGCTCTACTGTAGCCGTCTGTGCAGGCTCTACGATGGACAACCAGATCATCCGAGAGCTCTTTACCAATACGATCGCCTCGGCCCGTATCCTCGGAGAGCAAGCCTTCGCTGACACTCTTGCCCAGCTCCTCCCCCAGATCAAGCCTACGACTATTGGCCCTGATGGACGTATCATGGAGTGGCTGGAGAACTACAAGGAGGTAGACCCTCACCATCGACATGTCTCGCACCTCTATGGACTCTTCCCCGGCAATGAGATCACTAGGGAGCGTACTCCAGAGCTCATCGCTGCAGCACGCAAGAGCCTAGACGCACGTGGCGCGAGCAGTACCAGCTGGTCGATGGCCTGGAAGATCAACTTCCGTGCTCGCCTAGGAGATGCCGAGAAGGCCTACGAAGTCCTGAACATGCTCCTGCGCCCAGTAGATGCCCTTGACCCCAAGACGGGTAAGCCCTATGGCAGTGGGTCAAACAACAACCTCTTTAGCTCACACCCACCCTTCCAGATCGACGGTAACTTCGGGGGATCTTCGGGTATTATGGAGATGCTTCTACAGAGCGAGACTGGCAGTATCACCCCGCTACCCGCCCTACCGAAGGCATGGAAGGAGGGGATGATCTCTGGGCTCAAGGTCGTAGGCAATGCTACCTGCTCCCTCGCTTGGGATCAGTCACGTCCGGGCAAGCTCACACGGCTCACCCTCGTAGCACATGCTACCTACAGACATATCCTCACCCTGCCTAAGGAGCTCAAGGACTACAAGCTTCGCCTCAACGGACGTCTCCTCGATGTCAAGGCGCTGACAGAGGATGGTCGTATCCACCTCCCCCTCATGCAGCCAGGCGACCGTCTCGTCCTATCCCGCAGATAGCTCCCCCGCATCCTCTAGCACTCGTAGCTAGATGGGGTCTCTACTTCGGCGGTAGCGAGTAGGCTCTAGTGCCTCCTACCCCACGGGTTTATTTCCCGGCTTAGTCCCTCTGGGGCGAGCAGTCTATTTGCTTCGGATTTATTGTGCAGATGATGGATAGAGCCTCCTGCACCTTGTATTACAGCTTCGGATTATCTTCCCTTTCTCTCCCCTTTGAGCTGTCTGTGCTCCTCTCATCGGTAGCCTATGCCGACCACAGCACATCCCCCCTTATCTACCTCGGGGAAGCGCCTCCCGCTCTGTGCATATAGCCTTCCCCGAGCCTACGTACCAAGCCCTTACGTTACCGAAACTCATCCCCTTGATCGCCCCTGAGGCAAAGGCGGATGAGCCCCTACTTACACCTCAGATGTAGCTGTAGGAAAGCACTCTAAAAGTTTTTAATTATCTTTGTCGGCGTTTGACGATTGTCTCTCGGGCGAGTATGCCCTTGTACCTCTGGTGCGAGGTCTCGTGTGATGGGAAATTAGATGACACTAATTTTGAGTAACACAACTATTAGAAACAAGGAATGAAGACTTTCCAACTCGAAGGCCAGCTCCGCACGGAGCTAGGCAAGAAGGCCGCTAAGAGCCTTCGCCAAGGGGACAATATCCCCGCCGTCCTCTACGGAGGTAACGAAGTCGTACACTTCACCGTAAGTCAGGAGAGCGTACGTAACCTCGTCTATTCGCCAGACATCTTCGCTATCGATCTCACCATCGGGGGCAAGCAGGTCAAGGCTGTCCTCAAGGATCTACAGTTCCACCCCGTATCAGATCGTATCCTACACCTAGACTTCCTACAGGTAGAGCCTAGCAAGCCCATCGTCATGGAGGTACCTGTCGTGCTGACGGGTCACGCCGAGGGGGTAAAGGCTGGGGGTAAGCTCAGCCTAGAGATGCGTAAGCTCAAGGTACGTGCTCCCTACACCGAGATCCCCGAGCAGCTCTTCATCGACGTCACAGAGCTCGGCCTAGGGAAGACGATCCAGGTCGGTGCCCTACACTTCGATGGGCTCGAGATCATCAACGCCAAGAACGCTGTAGTATGCGCCGTCAAGCTCACACGTGCTGCACGTGGTGCTATGGCTAAGAGCGGTAAGTAAGTCGCCTACTCAGATCTATCCCAACGAAGAGGCCGTCTCTAGCTTAGGCTTGGGACGGCCTCTCTCCTTTACCTCGCCCCGCAGGCCAACCTCTCTTCCCGAGGTAAGCGAGCCCACTGGGGCGATGGGAGCTCTCCCCCTCCCTTCGCCAGGGGAAGCTCCCGACGCCACCTGAGGGTCTACCACACACCTCCCTAGTGGGGATGTGAGACGAACCTACATAGGGGGTGCCCCTACTTATCTTTCTTCTCCTGCCCTTTACTCACTGACTGCCGAATAGCTTTATTACTCCTCTCACTGCCTCTGTCGGGTAGATATATCCCCTCCGACGGGCAGACCACTATACCACTATGCCCACATCACGTATATTACTCATCACGCTACTGCTCATCCTACTACCCCGCACACAGATCGAGGCACAGCCCTTCCCCGAAGCCTTCGGTCACCTCAAGAAGCTAGAGCAGAAGCAACATGCCCGTGTCACCGTCCTACTCACGGATCTCTCTACCCATACACCTATCATCAGCTATCGGACAGAAGACCCCTTCTGCCCGGCTTCGCTCATGAAGATCCCGACGACAGGGGCATTCCTCGCCCTCAGAGGGCGAAACTACCGCTTCCAGACCTCCATCGGTATTCGTGGGATACTCCTCGGGGACACGCTGCAGGGGGAGCTCGTGATCGGAGCCTCGGGCGACCCTTCGCTAGCCTCGCACTATATCGATGATCGCCAGAGGTTCATCCGGGAGATCGCCGAGCTCCTACACCGCTGGGGGATCCGTCTGATCACGGGGGGAGTCGTCCTAGATCTACGGGGCTTCCCCACCCCGACCTACGGGGAGTACTGGCCAGACGAAGACCTCAATGAGTACTATGGTGCACCCGCCTCGGGCTTCAATATCGCCGACAACTACGCCGACGTCTATCTACGGAGCACTCGGGATAGCCTGCTAGCTGAGACCAATATCGCTTCGCTCAGCCTCCCGACGGCTGTCGAGGTGGAGACGGGGCGAAGGATGCACCTAGACCTCGGGGTGAGTGCCGGGGGGGATAGCCTCCTGCTCTCGGGGCTTGCTCGCTCAGCTCTACACGCACATCACCGACGCATGCCACTGGTCGATCCGCCTCGCTTCCTTACACTCTGGCTCCGAGAGGGGCTCAAGCAGTGGGGGATAGAGGTGCGCACCACCCCGAGCCCGCTACAGACGAACGCCCAGATAGGGATCAGTCGCCTCGGGGTGTACTCTTCACTCAGAGCCGATACCCTCATCCGGATTACCAACCATCGGAGTGCAAACATCTATGCCGAGGCCTTCGCCTATCACCTCAACGACAGCACCCAGCGCAGGGGCTCTCTGCCCGTCTCGGTGCGCAACTACTGGCGCCAGCGACTCCAGCTGACGGCCTCGCAGTTCACCCCCTACGATGGATCGGGGCTAAGTCCCCATGGACGTATCACGGCGCAGACGCTCAGCAAGATGCTCCATGCGCTCTGGGAGGATGATAGACTACGTGCCCCCTTCCTCGCTTCGCTCCCCGAGGTCGGGGTAGCGGGTACGGTACGCAAGATACAGATCCACCCCGACGTCAGAGCCTATGTCAAGAGCGGATCTATACGTGGTGTACGGGGCTATGCAGGCTACCTCCAGTGGGGAGATAAGTGGTACAGTCTCGTCTTCATGGCCAATAACCTGCGCAATAGTGCAGAGGCTAAGCTCGCCTTCGGTCACTTCGTCAGCGAACTCTTCGTCAGCCCGCCCCCTCCCCCCAAGCACCAGAAGAAGGGCAAGAAGCACTCCAAGTCCTCCGCTCGCAAGGCCAAACGCTCCAGACGCTCCAGATAGCTTGCTCCCCGAGGGGGCTACTCTCCTCGCTCCCATCTCCCTCCCCTACGCCTCTCGTCTCGGGGGGGAGAGACTAGGGTATCCCCTCGGGGGCGCTCCTCCCCACCCCCTCTGGGAGGCTCTAAGGGCTATCGCTGAGTGAGTTCCGTCCACGACTCGTCTGGGGCATCTTCATTACCTTTGTAGAGGCATCTCCATCACGCTCCCCGAGCTGTCCCCATCGCCCTCCCCGAGGTATCCACGACCTCTCCACCGAGGTATCCACATATTCTCCTGTGGAAGGGCGACGCTATCCACCTAGAGGGTAAGCTATCCACCCCATCGCAATATGCTCATCGCCGAAGTCATCATCCCCCTTGCCGTCGAAGGCTCCTTCTCCTACGAGCTCCCCCCCGACCTGCACGCTTCCTACCCCGAGGTAGGCGCAGGATGTCGGGTGGCTGTCCCCTTCGGTGCCAAGCGATACTATACGGGGGTCATCCGCAGGCTAAGCGAGGGAGAGGAGGGTCGGAGGTACAAGCCTATCGACCAAGTCCTCGACGCTAGCCCCCTCGTCAGCGAAGAGCAACTACGTCTGTGGGACTGGGTGAGCTACTACTACTGTTGCCCCCTAGGCTCGGTGCTCCGTATGGCGCTACCTGCGGGCTTACTTCCCGAGAGCCAGACGATCCTTCGCCTCGCACCCGACTTTGTGACGACAGAGCCTCTTAGCCCCCTTGAGTTCCAGATCCTCGACACCCTCAGAGAGCTAGGGGGCGAAGGCCTCGCCGTAGATCGGCTGGAGAAGATCCTCGGGCGAAGGCTCGTCCGTCCTATCGCCCACCTCGTCTCGCTCGGAGCACTCCTCACGGAGGAGCTACTCCAGCAGACCTACCGACCTAGACTCATACGTGTCCTACGCTTAGCCCCACACCTCCAGCAGGACGACGAGGCACTCAGCCAGACCTATGCCACGCTCAGTAGAGCACCGAGACAGGCAGAGCTCCTGGGGACGTTCGCCCGCCTCCTCGAGGAGCGTAACCTACCCCTCTCCGAGCCTCTTCCTCGTAGTCTCCTGCTGGAGCATCACCCTCAGGGCAGTGCACCTCTCAGAGCCCTCATAGACAAGGGCATCCTAGAGCAGCTGGAGCAGCCCAAGAGCCGAATAGAGCTAGGTAATCCCGCAGAGCTCCCAGCCCTCCCCCCCGTATCGAAGCTCGAGCATCCCGTCAGCCTCTACTGGGGACAGAGCACCCACGCCAAGGAGGACTACCTACTACGTCAGGTACATCAGACCCTAGGGGAGGGGGGACAAGTACTCTTCCTCACCCCGACAGTCACCCTAACCCCCTCGAGCTTCTCCTTCCTAAGCCGTCTCTCACGTCTCCTGCCGGGGGGCTATTACCCCTACCATAGTCTCCTCGGTGAGCCCCTACGTGTGGAGACCTATCGTAGGCTCACCACCCTAGAGACACCCGCCCTAGTGGTCGGGACACGCACTGCGGTCTTCCTCCCCCTACCTAGGCTCAGTCTCATCGTCATCGATGAGGAGCAGGAGTACCTCTACAAGCAGCAGAGCACCGCCCCACTCTTCCACGCTCGTGACGTCGCCCTATGGAGGGCACATCAGCGGGGAGCTCGTGTGCTGCTGGCCTCGTGTACGCCCTCTGCCGAAGTCGTCTTCCACGCTCTACGTGGTAAGTATGCCCTACTGAACGAAGAGGGAGCGACACCGACAGCCCCACCTGCCCTCGTCCCAATACAGACGATCGACCTCAAGGGGCTCCGCCAAAGCAAGGCTATGCCCTACGGCTATGCCCTCTCCCCGTACCTCTATGATCGGATCAAGGCCGTCCTCAGCCAGGGGAAGACCGCCCTCCTGCTACAGAATAGACGGGGCTACGCACCCTACCTGCTCTGTGGAGCCTGCGGCTCGCGCCTCCTATGCCCACACTGCGACGTCAGCCTGACCTACCATCAGTCCCGCTCACTACTCATCTGTCACTACTGCGGGCACAGCGAGCCTCCCCCCCCTGCTTGCCCAATCTGTGGAGCGACAGAGGTGGAGACCAAGAGTGGGGTAAAGCCCGCCCTACGTGAGGTCGGCTACGGGATAGAGCGTGTGGAGGAGGAGGTACAGCGTCTCTTCCCCGATCATGCTGTGGTACGTATCGATAGCGACTCCCTCTCCTCCCGTAGGAAGCAGGCGGAGCTCCAGGCACGACTAGAGGCAGAGGGCACCGAGATCCTCATCGGGACACAGCTCATCAAGGGGCAGTCCGTATGGGGCGAAGTCGGCCTCATCGGTGTCGTACAGCTAGATGCACTACTCGGCTACCCGGACTTCCGCTCCTATGAGCGAGCCTACCAGCTGCTCTACCAGCTCCGCCTACGAGGTGCCGAGCAGGGAGGCGCACAGCCAGAGTGCCTCGTCCAGACGAATGACCCCGAGAACCTCTTCCTACAGATCCTAGCCCAGGGGAACTACGAGAGCTTCATCCATCAGACGCTGGAGGAACGTGAAGCCCTACACTACCCTCCCCTATGGCGTATGACCTATATCTACCTCAAGGGCAAGGATGCCCGCCTCGTAGCTCAGGTAGGCCTTCACCTATCCCTCTACCTAAGGGCTCTATTACCCCAAGAGGAGGTAAGCGAAGCCCTGACCCCACACGTAGGCCGTGTGGATGGGCTCTACATACAGCGTATCCTCGTTCGTCGTCCCTTCACCACCTCCTACCAGGCTGAGCGGGTAGCCTTCGCCTCGGCACAGGCACAGCTCCACACGACCCTGCCGGAGAGCCGTCGGGTCAGCATTACGATCGACGTAGATCCTCTTTAGCGGGAGGCTCTAGAAGCGGGGAAGTGTCGGGCTAAAGGCTCTTCGCCACTCCCGCCCCCCCCACGGATACATAGACCTTATCCGAGCCATTAGGCCTCGGCTATTGAGCGCATTATACCATCCCCAAAACGAACATACCGAGAGCCCTCTTACGCTCCTATAATGAACGCCCTCGTCACCTATGTAAGGTGACGAGGGCGTTCTTACCTAGAGCGCAGGAGGGCTCTAGGTATGTTCGTTTTTGTCCTCTCGGTAGGACTGATACAGAGCATGTTGCAGGAGGGGTACAGAGCTAAGGGGATCCCCATTCAGTCCCTCTCCCCACGCTAGCTAGGGGCGAGGCTTGATCTCTTTCGTACACTCCAGTCTCTGGCTCTTTGGGGATATTAGTTCATATCCGGGAGCCTTAGCCGTATTCCTAGAGTACCTAGGCGTTAGCCCCCGAGGGACACATGCACGAGAGCACTACCGAGGATATACTTAGAGCGAGGTAGTGTACACACGTGTATACTCGCTCCTCCTAAGTAGCAGGTACACAATGGGGGCTTATATACTTAGTATGCAGATGCTTCTATCCTGGGTATATGCTCCTCGACTACTCTATCCTCGCACTATAGTCATTCCATGTGTTGGTCCTGCAACACCTGCTGGTAGAGGTGGTACTCTGCCTGCTTCTTAGTACCTTTGCTAGACCCATATAGACATTTTATTGACTAGATGAATAAAGAACTACTTCGCATCCTATACCTTGCTACGGCAGACTTCGCCCTGCCCTCCCTCCAAGCCCTCGTCGAGCAGGGCTACAACGTCGTGGCCGTCGTCACTATGCCCGACAAGCCCGCAGGACGGGGACATAAGCTCCGGGAGAGTAGCATCAAGACCTACGCTCGAGAGGTAGGTCTGGAGGTACTACAGCCCGAGCGTCTGCGTGACGAAGCCTTCATCCAACGCCTACGTGAGCTCGCCCCCGACCTCGGGGTAGTGGTGGCCTTCCGAATGCTCCCCGAGATCGTCTGGAGCCTACCTCGCTTCGGTACGATCAACCTACATGGCTCGCTCCTGCCCCGCTACCGTGGGGCAGCCCCCATCCACTGGGCGATTATCAACGGGGATCAGGAGACGGGAGTCACGACCTTCCGCCTCCGTCACGAGCTTGACACGGGTGACCTCCTACTGCAGGCTCGTCTCCCCATAGCACCCGAGGACAACGTGGGTAAGATCCACGACACCCTCATGCACGTAGGCGCAGAGACCCTAGTGAAGACCGTGGACCTCTTCCTACAGGACAAAGAGCCCGAGGGCATCTCGCAGAGCTCCGTAGACGAAGCCCCTACTCCTGCCCCCAAGCTCACGAAGGAGAATACCGAGCTTCACTGGGATCGTCCGACGAATGCCCTGCACAATCAGATTCGAGGCCTTAGCCCCTACCCAGCTGCTTGGGCAACGCTTACCTTCGAGGGGCATCCCCCCACCGCCTTCAAGATCCTAGAGAGTGCCCCCCTACCCTATCCCGAGGGGACACCAGCACCACCCGCTGGTACCCTCGTACTGCTCCCCAAGGGAAGGCTCGCTGTGGCGACCCTCGATGGACTCCTCGAGATCAAGACGCTACAGCCCCCTGGCAAGAAGGCTATGCCCGCCGCAGCCTACCTCAACGGACTGCGCTAAAGCACACACTGCCTACCTGCCACGATAGCGGGCTACCCCGCCCGTACGGTACGACACGAGGGCATGAAAAGACTTATCGCCCCTACCATCACGAGGATGGTAGGGGCGATAAGCTATTTAGAGGGATGAATGAGGGCTAGTAGCCGGGGTTCTGACGGAGCTTCTCTGGGTTAGCCTGCAGGTCATCCGAGGGGATCGGATAGAGGGTGCGATAGGCTTCGAGGCCCTTACCAGCAGCGACATCCCCCTTCCACGGCCAGAGGTAGGTCGCAGAGGTGAACTTGCCGAAGCGGATCAGATCGGTACGGCGCTGCGCCTCCCAGTAGAACTCACGGCCACGCTCATTGAGTAGCTCATCTAGGCTAGGTAGAGCGGAGTAGTTGCCCGTAGCGTTGCCATAGGCACGGGTGCGGACGAGGTTGAGGTACTGGAGTCCCTTTGTAGCATCTGCCTTGCCACGGATAGCAGCCTCAGCATAGTTGAGATACAGCTCCGAGAGACGGAAGAGCGGGAAGTCCGTGTCGCAGTGGTCACTATTGCTACCGTTGGCACCGGCGCTGGTGACATTGCGGAACTTATAGACGTAGACCCCCTGGGTGAAGGTCTTGACGTCCGTGATCACTGGCGTAGTGGCATTCATCAGACAGCGAGTATCCGTGGTGGCATTCGAGCCAAAGAGATCCAGGAGGGCCTTGGTGGCACGATTACCAGCCCAGCCGCCACCGACGCCCATATTCTTACCCGTAGCCGCCTTGGCATCTGCCGAGGTAGAGCTATTGACGAGGAAGGTCATCCCCCCCCAGTTCTGCGAGTTCGTCCCATCGTAGTTGATGGAGAGGAGCGTCTCGGGGTTGTTCAGGTTGTTGTCTGCGAGGAAGAGGTTCTCGTACTTGGGGTGCAGGGAGTACTTGTTCGAGGCGATGACTCGCTCGGCATAGGTAGCTGCATCAGCATACCGCTCAGTGCCCGTGTAGACCTCGGCATTGAGGTAGAGGCGGGAGAGCAGTGCCCAGGCCGCAGCCTTGTCTGCACGACCATACTCGTTAGCCTTAGGCTCCATGAGGTCACTCTCGATCGCCTTCAGCTCGCTCTCTACGTAGCTGAATAGCTCGGAGCGTGAGATCTGGCGAGGGTAGACCTTCCCCGTAGGAGTCGATTCGTCGATGAAGGGAGGATTACCAAAGAGATCCATCAGCACCCAGTACTGATAGGCACGCAGGAAGCGAGCCTCGGCACGGTAGGTCTTGATCGTAGCGTCACTGGACTTGTCGGCAGTGTTCTTGAGGAACTCTGAGGCGAGCTTGATCTGATAGATCGAGCGATAGTAGAAGCCTCTGATAATAGGGTTCGAGGCCGACCAAGAGATCGCATGCAGGTCAGGCACACCGCCATCCCCCCAGGCGCATATACCGCTCTCGGTGGGTAGCTCCTGGAGGTTGAAGAGACCACGAAGGAAGTCACTCGTCCCCTCATCTATACCTTCAATATCAGCACCATTACTATCTTTCTTATTATCCCCCCCATTCCCAGTGAGGGCAAAAGCACCATAAACCTTGGCGAAGGCCTGAAGGGTCTTCTCTGGAGAGCCGTAGACACGTGGGGCGGTATCCCCGTTGGTGGGGAAGCGGTCTAAGTCCTTCGTGCAGGAGCTAAGTCCTAGTACTCCTAGGAGCCCGAGGGTAAGTGTACCTCGGAGCATCTTCTTATTCATACTCATGATGAGCTAGGGGTTAGAGAGTGAGGGAGAGATTGAGTGAATAGGTGCGAGGGATGGGATAGAGGCTGAAGTCAATAGCTCGCTCTGGATCTAGCCCCTTGTAGGGGGAGAGGGAGAAGACATTCTGCACCGTAGCCGAAGCCCTCAGCGACGCCTTGCCGAGGATACGACCGAAGTCATAGCCGAGGGTAAGGTTATCCATCTTCAGGAAGGAAGCCTTGTGGAGGTAGTAGTCGGAGATGAACTGCTTGTCGTTGTTGTTCTGGAAGTTCGACTTGTTGATCTCAGGGGTCGTGTTACGGAAGTACCCCCCAGAGTTCAGCACTGCCTGATGGGTAGCCATGAGGGAAGATACATTGTCGTAGATGTAGTTACCTAGGCTAGCACGTAGGGAGGTCGATAGGCTCCAGCGGTCGAAGGTCAGCGTGGTAGATAGCCCCATGAGTACCTTAGGCTCGGGGTTATGCGCACGATACTTGTCCTGTTCGTTGATGACACCATCCTTGTTGAGGTCTTCGTACTGTCCTTCCAGAGGCTTGCCCGCAGCGTCGTACTTCTGCTTGTAGACGAAGAAGGTGCCAGGAGCATAGCCTACGGAGTGGATCTGCACCGTGGTCCCCGTCCCCCCAGTGACACCACCGGTAGGTACGCCCTGGTAGCCGGGGACATCGACAGCATTGAGCTTGGTGATACGCGTGCTATTGGAGCTAATATTATAGCTTACATCCCAGGTCAGACGGTCTGTCTGTACAGGAGTAGCACTGATAGCGAGCTCAAAGCCCTTACTGGTAATGTTACCGACGTTGGTGAGGATACGGTTCGAGAAGTTGGCCCCTGCAGGCGTTGGGATCTCGTTGAGCAGGTCGGTCGTATGCTTCTCGTAGAAGTCCAGAGTACCGGAGAGACGTCCCTTGATGAAGGAATAGTCTAGCCCGACGTTGTAGGTAGCGGTCTGCTCCCAGTGGATGTTCTCATCATAGGCAATAGGACGCATCATGTTGTAGAAGGTATTGCCTAGCTGATAGCGGTTGGTGTTGGTGCTGAGGGAGTAGAAGGCGAGGTAGTTGTAGTTCCCGATACCGTCCTGCTGCCCCGTGACGCCGTAGCCTAGACGTAGCTTGAGGTCATCGATCCAAGAGACATTCTTGAGGAAGGACTCTTCCTTGATACGCCAAGCGAAGGCAAGGGCGGGGAAGATCCCCCAGCGGTTCTCCTTGCTGAAGCGTGAAGAGCCGTCGGCACGTACCGTAGCGGTGAAGAGGTAGCGGTCTAGGAGGCTATAGTTGAGACGTCCGTAGAAGGATACCAGCGTATTCTGTGGGTAGTCGTACTCGAAGACAGGCTTAGAGACGATCGTCTTGTCGTAGGTGTAGTCAGGCATGTTGTGCACGTTCGTCTTCCAGTCTTGGTAGGAGTACCCAGCCATGACGTCTATGCGACTGCGGAGGCTCTGTAGCTCCTTGGCATAGTTGGCGTAGAAGTCGAAGAGCAAGCTGCGCTTCTGCTGCTCGTAGGTATTGTTCTTACCGCTCTTGAGCACATCGGGCTGACCAGTGGTCTTGAGGGTGAAGCGTTGCCACTCGAGGGAGGAGTTCTCGGGGACAATCACATGCCCTCGACCCGAAGCATAGTCGTAGCCAAGGTTCATATTCAGCTTAAGATCGGGGAGGAAGTGAACCTTGTAGTCGAGCTTGAGGTTGCTGATGGTGCGGAAGACATCGCTGACGTCATCCTTCTGCTCTAGGAGAGCGACAGGGTTCTTAGGAGCGAGCTTATGCAGGTTGCCCCCATCTAGCTGTGTCCAGTAGCCTCCGTAGGGGGCAAACTTAGGATCGTTATCACGGACAGGACGGGTGGGATCAAACTGTACAGCTGCACCGATAGCATCCTTGTTAGCGAAGCGGTTGTGTGTAGCCGAGAGCTTGACACTTGCGTCGATGGAGAGGTGGTTGTCTAGGAGACGAGGGTTGAGGCTAATATCCCCACTGAAGCGGTTCATCTTATCCGTCTTGAGGACCCCCTCCTGATGGTAGAAGCCCGCAGAGACACGATAGGGGAGCTTCCCTGTGGCGCCACTGATGCTGAGGTTGTAGTCCCCACCATAGGCTAGCTGGTAGATCTCACGCTGCCAGTCGGTATTGGCAGAGCCTAGATTGCCGACGGAGGAAGGAGAGATGCGCTGGATGAGGGCACGGTATTCGTTAGCCGAGAGGACGTTCACATAGCGAGCAGCCTGAGAGAGGGAGTTCTGTACAGATACAGCTATCTGAGTCTTCTGTCCGACCTTACCACGCTTGGTAGTGATCATGATGACCCCGTTGGAGGCACGAGAGCCGTAGATAGCGGTAGCTGAGGCATCCTTCAGGACGTTCATGGAAGCGATGTCCTGGGGGTTAAGCGAGCTCAGGATGCTAGGAGCACCCGAGACAGCACTATTCTCGATGGGCACCCCATCGATGACTATTAGTGGGTCGTTACTCGCATTGAGCGAAGCCCCCCCACGGATGCGGATACGACCACCAGCACCGGGCGAGCCGTCAGGGGTGATCTGTACCCCAGCGACCTTCCCGACGAGGAGGTCACTAGCGGTGGAGATAGCACCCTTCTGGAAGTTCTTCTCGTTAATCGAGCTGATCGACCCCGTGAGGTCCTTCTTCTGCATGGAGCCGTAGCCGACGACGACGACCTCCTTGAGTGACTTAGCGTTCTCGGTGAGCACAACCTTCAGGGGAAGCTGTGCGATAGCTAGGCTAATGGTCTGTGGGTTATAACCTAGGAAGGAGATGATAAGGTGGCCATTCTTCGGCGCCTTAACGACGAAGTTCCCGTTAATATCCGTGATGATCCCCTGCGAGGTCTCCTTGACCTTGACAGCAGCACCCACGATCTCTTCTCCCTTATCATCGACGACCTGACCCTTGACCTGGATCTCCTGAGCCCATGCAGGCAGAGCCAAGGCAACGAGGGCAAAGCAGAGGGTGATAAGGCGTAAAATCTTACTCATTTTACGTACTCTGTTTATAGTGAATAATGGATTGGGCTACCCAGCCAAGGCGGGCAAGATGCTCTACCTATCGGGGTAGCCCAAGGCTATAGTTTACTTGCTAGCGGGTAGGATGGAGATGGCGAAGCCACCACCAGGAGCAGACTGTAGGCTGAGCTTGCTCCCCTTCTTGACCTTCACCTTGCGGATGGTGTACACCTCGGGGTTGGTCTTGTAGTTAGCGTTCTTGCCGTCTGCGTAGATCGTAGCGATGTAGGTCTTACCTGCGTCGAGGAAGTCGAGGGTGAGGTTCGTCTTGTGACCTTCGTAGCCAGCGACGTTACCGACGAACCAGTTGTCGGAGTTCTTCGCCTTACGAGCGATCGTGATGTACTCACCTGGTTCAGCCTCGATGATCTTCGTGTCGTCCCAGTCTACTGCGACATCCTTGATGAACTGGAAGGCATCCATGTGCTTCTCATACACCTCGGGGAGGTCGGCAGCCATCTGCAGCGGGCTGTACATCGTGACGTAGCAGGCGAGCTGGTTACAGATGGTCGTATTGACGTGGGAATTGTTATCGGGGTTGTACTTGCTGATGTCCATCTGGAAGATACCAGGGGTATAGTCCATCGGGCCACCGATGAGGCGGGTGAAGGGCAGGACAGTCAGGTGGTTGGGCTTGTTGCCCCCGAAGGCCTGATACTCCTGTCCACGTGCCGACTCCTGTGCGATGAGGTTGGGGTAGGTACGGCTAAGACCGGTCATGTGGACAGCCTCGTGTGCATTGACCGAGATCTTGTGCTTAGCAGCCTCCTTGACAGCGTGGAGGTAGTGATTGACCATGCTTTGGCCGTAGTGGTACTCGCCACGAGGGATGATATTACCCACATAGCCACTCTTGACGGCGGAGTAGCCGTTATCGACCATGAACTTGTAGGCCTTCTCCATGTGACGCTCATAGTTCGTGACCGAGCTGGAGGTCTCGTGGTGCATGATGATCTTCACGCCCTTGCTCTTGGCATAGTCACGGAGCTCGGCGACATTGAAGTCAGGGTAAGGGGTGACAAAGTCAAAGACACGATCCTTGCTGTGATCAAACCAATCTTCCCAGCCGATGTTCCACCCCTCGACGAGGACAGCATCGAAGCCGTGCTTGGCGGCAAAGTCGATGTACTCCTTGACGTGCTGGGTGTTAGCTGCGTGCTTGCCGTTAGGCTTTACCTTGGAGTAGTCGGTCTTACCGATCTTCACATAGGGCAGGTCATCGGTGTAGGCCCAGGTGCTCTTGCCCGTGATCATCTCCCACCAGACCCCTACATACTTAATAGGCTTGATCCAGTCGGTGGTCTCGTAGGCGCAGGGCTCATTGAGGTTATAAGTAAGCTTGGAGGCTAGGATATCTCGAGCATCACGGCTGACGATAACTGTACGCCAAGGGGTGTTGAAGGGAGCCTCGATGTGCCCACGATTGCCCTGAGGGTCAGGGGTAAGCTCTACGTGGAAGACCATATTCTTGTCATCCAGATCGAGGTTAATCGCAGGGAAGTCAATGAGGGCAGCCTCGTGGAGGTTGATGTACACACCCTTGTCTGTCTTGAGCATCAGCGGTGTCTGCACCCCCGTCTTGGAGAAGGCCTTCTGTGAGCAGTTCTCCGTAAAGGCCTTGTCGAAGAGTCCACGGATCTCCGAGAGGCGACTATGCTGGTAGTCGTACTCTTCGGTGTCGTAGTCGCCAGGGATCCAGTGTGCCTTGTGGTCTCCCGTCATGGCGAACTCCGAGAGCTCACGCTTGACCACATAGAAGTTACGATCCTTCCCCCCGGGGAATTCGTAGCGGAAGCCCAGCCCGTCGTCGAAGAGACGGAAGCGGATAGCGATAGGATCGCCGTTGGACTTCTTCTTGAGTTCTACGAGGAGTTCATTATAGTGGTTGCGGATCTGCTTCACTTCGCCCCATACGGGTGTCCACGTCTCATCGAAGGTAGACTCCTTCGTCGCCGTGACCTCCAGATCCTTATCGAAGGACTTCTTCCCATCAGTCATCTCCAGACCTAGGCGGCTCTGTCGGATGATCTCCTCCCCATTAGCGAAGGACAAGCGGTACGTCGGTACCCCCTCGTTTGTCAGCGCGAAGTGGAGCTGTAGCCCTCCCTTGGGTGAGCTGATCGTCTGTGCCAAGGCACTCCAGCTGGAGGCCAAGAGCAGGGCACCAGCTGCGATCCAATGCTTTGCTAGCTTCATTTATTCCTAAATATTAGTGATTACTATTGTTTTACCTACCTTAATGCCTGGGCTCTGCCTTTTGAGGAATATACCTTATGAGCCATCTTAGGCTGTGCAAATATAACAATTAAACGCCTGGAAATAAAGTGCATTTATTAAATAATTTAAGGAAGCCTGACTTTATTTCTACGCTTGCATCAAAAAGTCACCATTATACCCCACTCAAGATAAATTAAATCATTACTACCCCCCCTCCTTTCCCAGAGGAAGGCCACGACATACCCACAGAGCAAACATCTCCGAACGAGCGACTTAGACCCAGCGCAGCACTCCCCTCCCCTTCTCTGGAGATATCATGGGAGGAGGACAGGCTACCCACCTACATAGAATTCAGAAAAAAAGAGGAGCGGAAGGTACCTAGATCCTCCCCCATCCTACAATCGCTTGGCTAGGCCTAATATCCCGAGTCTGTATATAATATGGTATTAGGAGCTATAGCCGGATCGTACATGAGAGGACAAACTCCCGTGGACGTAATGGGAGGGTATAGTGCTCGATCTGTGTGGTAGAGATACTCGTGAGGCTATAGACTCTCTCATTCCAGAGGTTCGTTAGGCTCCCCGCTAGCCTGACACGCTTGCTCACGACCCAGTCAGCCTGGACATCACAGAAGAGGGTATGCCTATAGCCCCGCCCTGTCCCCTCCTCTCCCATAGTTATGCTGGAGGAGGGCGGAGAGGCTAAAGAGCTTGCTCAGCGTCCCTACCAGCTTCAGCTCCTGCTCTAGGCGGAGACTAGGATGGGGCTCCATACCCGAGCGGTGATACCAGAGGCTACCAAGGCCTACAGAGTAGCTCGCTGAGAGGGCTGGGATCCTACTCCAGCGCAGGGTGAGCATGGAGAGAAGATTATCACTGCGTACAGCGTATATACGCTCTGCCAGCGCTGTGAGGTGCCTATTATGCGTATACCCGAGCTCGGCACGTAGGGTAAGTGCCCAGTGTGGGATAGCCTTATCTAGTACCCCCTGCACCGAATAGCTCTGGTGTCTATAGGCTGTATCTATGGGGATACTCAGGGTCTGCTCGGGGCGGAGACGTATATCACGTAGATAGCTATGAGCCGCCTGCCGGTAACTAAGCCGTACATAGGCAAAGAACAGCTCGAGGGGATTGCGGTAGGTCAAGCGGGCAGCTCCATTCAGTTCATGACGATAGTAGAGCTGCTGTAGGCTCTGGGTATAGGAGCGATAACCACGACGGATCACCCCTGCGCTGTAGTAGTCATCTATATCGGGCTGGGACTGATAGCCCCCCGAGAGGAGTAGCGTGCTATACTGCGAGAGCGGGAGCCGAAGGGAGAGACTAGGAGCAAGGTGTAGGTAGGCTCGGTGATCCAGCTGGCGCCCTAGCCGGAGCCGGTCAGCCTGATAGTATAGGGGACAAGAGAGCGAGACATTGACCCCAGGCGAGCTGTAGCTCAGGGAACTATTGAGCCCCACGGTGAGCTGGCTATAGCTATTGTCGCTCGGGGAGAGGAGCTCATGCACTCCATAGCTATTATAGGTAGCCCGAGCCAGAAGGCCCGTCTGTAGATTGACCCGCCCCAGGGCAAAGCCCATCTGGGCACTATTGGTAGTAGCGAACTGGCTCACCCTTCGTCTCGTAGTGAGGGCTGTCTCTATCCCTGCGGGATCTCGTTGCCAGCCCGAGAGCCGTTCGCCCGCCGTATAGCCTCGGGTGGAGGACTTCAGGCTGATGAGCGTGCCCCCTAGGCTCACATTCCCCTGAAGACTAGCTTGTAGCCACTGAGGACGCTGGCGTAGGGTCAGCTGGTAAACCTTGCTATTGGAGAGGAGCTCCTCCCGGCTAGTCTTCCCCTGCGTGCTGTAGAGTATATCAGCCAGCAGGAAGAGTCCCGGTGCATTGTGCTCATAGTGTAGTGCTGCCCGGTAGTAGTTGGGCTTGGCTACGAGGCCCGAGGTCTCGTGAAGGTCGTAGGGCGAGGCACCTAGATAGCGGATGGCCTGCGTGGACTCGCCCCTCGTACGGTCATGATAGCCTAGGACATTGAGGCGAAGACTCCCGTACTGCCCGACCCGCTGTAGATCATTTACCCCCCAGCTAAGTGCCCGATTGCGGAGATAGCGCCCCTCACTGAGCGGAGGAGTATTCCCCGAGGTACTGAGGATCGTGTGGGGTAGGGGCTGATAGTCCTCCTCTGGGTAGGGAGAGGTATGCTCGACGAAGTCTGTGGCGAGCTCCTGCCCGATGTTGTTCCCTCTGAGGTTGGTGATGAGTTGATTGCTCGGGGCGACCTGCATGAGGAAGGCCTTGCCAGTCCAGAGTGGAGGCTCAAGCCCCGTGCCCCCCATCAGCTCTCCGAAGGGGCGGAAGAGAGCCTTCTTATTCAGACGTATGTTTAGTGCAGCTTGCTCCCCGACGACCTTGCCCTGTAGGATACGCTTGTGCTGGTTGTGCTCGATGACCTCGACCCGATCGACGGCATCGGCGGGGAGGTTACGACTGGCTTGGTTGTAGTTCGCCCCCAGCGGGTCCTGCCCCTCGATGTAGAACTTATCGATGGCTTTACCCTGGTACCTAATCTGTCCATTCGTCCCGACCTCTATCCCAGGGAGCTTCCTCAGTACATCCTCGATATACCGATCCTGAGCCCCAGCGAAGGTCTTGATCCGATAGCTCAGGGTATCGCCCCGAGGGGTGATCGGGGCCGCTCGGACGTAGACCTCCCGGAGCTTGACCTCCTCGACCTCCAGCCTCAGGGTCGGCTGAGCTACGGATAGCTCAGGGCTAGAGAGGAGGAGCTCGCGCTTCCGATAGCCCATCAGGACGAGGGTCAGGGTATGATCACTGGGGCGAAGGGTCAGGGTAGCACGTCCCTCACGATCTGTCTGAGCGAACCCCGTCCGTCGGTGTACACTATCCCACACGGAGCAGATGACCCCTGTGATGGCTCGTCCATCCTCTGCGCTGAGGACACGTAGGGTCAGCTGACGCCCTGAGCTCTGGGCGTGCGTCCTCGCCTCAGCGAACCAGACGAGGGCACACACCCAGAGGGCGAGGAGCCAGATGCGCTGCCTAGCCATAGCCTACTCCCGCTCGATCGGATTGTAGCGGATTGGGGTACTCTGTAGCGGAGCAGTACGATCGCCCAGCACTGGGGACCTATAGCTCTCGGGGTGCTCGGCGAGATCCTTCTTGAGCTTAAGCAACTGCTCTCGCTTGACGGTGAAGGTATTCCCTCTCGTCCGTCGGTAGATAGGCTCAGATACCCTCTGGAGGCCTACGAGTCTGTAGCTATAGTCTCCGAGGCTATCGTATAGACAGAGGATGAGCCCCGGTAGCCCATGGAACTTGTAGGGGCCATATGATAGGGGAATAGAGTCGCAGTACCAGGCTGTGTAGTCTCGTCCACGGAAGTGGGTCGTAGCCCGACGACAGGCGTATCCAGCGATGAGGGTATCTCCCTCGAGCAGTGTCCACTGCATCTGTGGGATCGGCTCTATGTAGCTGTAGTAGTCTGTGAGTACCTTGTCGTGGTGCTCCAGCGTCCCTCGCTCCTGATCGAGGATGATCTTTCCCATCCCCTTATTCTGCCGCATCGCTTCGACGAACTCTGGGTAGAACTCCGTATGACTACGCTTCGCCCTGAGCGAGGCATCCCAGATAGAGTCAGCGAGGAACTCCCCATAGGTGCCGAAGCTCTGGTAGTGGCTCCCCACGTGGAGCACATGGAGCCACGTGATCTCCCGCTCTGCCGACCCCGAGATAGGGTGGTAGCGGAGCTCGTAGAGGACCTTGCACTGCGAGGGCTCCAAGACTTGCTTCTTGAGCGTATCGGACTCCGTGAGCTTCCTCGACCCGTAGATCTGCTGCAGTAGATCCTGTGAGGTGCTCAACGTCCCATTCTGCGCCCCTAGGGGGAGTAGAGCGATGAGGCTGGTGAGTATGTACACCAGACTCCTTATACTTCGTGTCGGTCTCATATAGTTTAGTAGTGCGTATGTAAGGTTAAATGAAGAGGGAGGACAACCATCTTGCAAATTATCCTCCCCCTTTAGAATCTACTGTTAGTAGGTAGCCTTGACTATCCGAAGGCAGGGGATACCTAATCTAGGTATATATCGGTGTGGTAGAGACTACATCACCTCTATTCCCCCAGCTTCTTTTTGACAATCCTGCTTCTCCAGCATTAGAGCCAGCTCTATAAGAGCCCAATACTTGTCCTCGTTAGACCCTTCATACAGGTCTGTGTCAGTCCAAGTGACCGTGCCATGAGGGGCAGTAATCTTGACGAGCTTTGCTTTTGCTATGAAGCAAGAGACACTTCCTAGTAGTAGGAAGCGTGTCATGCTGAGAATTTATTCTCTCAAGTTGTAGTTGTTAGTGTTACGATGACGGGCTCGCTTCGTCCATCTTCCACAAACATAAAAGAAAGTATCGGGAAAAGCAAATACGGCACATCACGTTGTACCTCCGCACACTCCACCGTATAGGTATACAAGACCAGAGATAAAAGGCTATCGATAGACAACGAGTAATGGAGCAGCCAGAGACACCTCTCTATATCTATGGTAAGCCCCTCATCTCGAACGAAGTATAGGAGGCTCAGCATTGGCTCAAAAGAGCTCCCAGTAGCGAGCCTCTCATCACCTTACATAGGTGACGAGGACGTTCATATAATGTTCGCTCTTGCGCTCTCGGTAAGAGCGGTCTCGTCACCTATGTAAGGTGATTAGGGCGTTCATACCGAGAGCGTGAGTGTGCTCTCGGTAAGAGCGTTTTGTTCCTCTCGGGATGACTGATAAAGAGACTGTTAGGAGTGTATGGATACCCACTCCACATGCCTCCAGCTGATGACGCTACGGGCAGGACGGGCGGGGGGCTTTGCTAGGGATTAAGTACCTTTGCGCCCCAGGAGGAGAGACACTCCCCCATTTACCCCAATACTATAGTTACAGAATGAAATCACATCTGTCTCCCCGAGTGCCTGCACTCCTCGTCCTCGCTCTTATCCTCACCGCAGGCCTCACATTCACCTCCTGCCGAAGCAAGACGAACGAGGACCTCGACCGAGCACGTCAGGAGCAGCTTCGCAAGCAACAAGAGGAAGAAGCACGGAAGAAGCGCGAAGAGGAAGCCCTACGAGCTAACAGCATCATCACCGACGGCGTCGTGAAGAAGATCAAGCTCGCCGCCTTCTTCAACCTACGATTTGGGATCAATCCCCCCTACAGCCTCGGCTTCCTCCCAGCAGAGCCCACCGTAGGCTCAGGACACCTACAAGAGCAGCCCGAGTACCTCTATATCTCTATCCCTCGGACCCTCAAGGGGCAAGAGATCGACCTCGCTCCTGCCGACCCCACCACCAGCCCCTGGACTATACAGCTACGTGAGGATGCCTCATCTAAGGAGAAGACCTTCGGGAAAAATGGTGAGAGCCGTGCCAAGAAGGGAAGTACCCTCACACTCACGGTCGAGAACGAGTGGATCAACACCTTCAAGGTCAAGCTACACCTCGTCTATGACGATGCCACAGGGAAGACCCACACCATAGACCTCAACTACCTAGGTAGCTGCGCTGTCGGGGGACAAGGCTTCCTCCCCTTCGATGACCTGAGGGAATACAAGCTGGTAGAGCCCCAGAAGCTGGCCTATGACGCCACCCACGTCAAGACCGCCTTCGTCTCCAAGCTCGCCAAGAGCAAGAAGCTCACCGAGCTCCTGCTCCTACCCGCAGCTCCCAACGATGCCGACTACGAGAAGCTCACCGAAGCTCTCTACATACGTCTGCCAGAGAACCTCCTCGGCACAGAGATCCCCCTCACCGTAGAGAACACAAAGGAGCAGGCCAAGGAACTAGGATGGGCCATCAGCTTCATCAAGGAAGGGGAGAAGAGGGAGTTCTTTGGCAACCCACTCCTACCCAAGCTCCTCGAGGGGAGCAAGCTCCGTGTCGATGCCCTCGGCGGCGACAAGTATCGAGTTAGCGGGACACTCATCTTCCCCCACACGACAAGTCTCTACACCCTCACCTGCGACTACGGAGGCACCTTCACCGAAGTACCCCACGTAGCGAAGCTGAAGTAACCTAAGGGATCGTCCCCCGACACCACAGGGGATAGAGCCCCAAGCATCAGAAAAGACTAAGCCCCCTGAGCCTACGAGAGGCTCAGGGGGCTTAGTCCTTTATTGTCTAGTTATAAAAGTCGCTAGGAGAGCTTTGCGATAAGGCCGTCAAAGAGGGTACGCAGTGCTGCGAGGTCGTCGGCGAGTGCTGTATCGATCTCCTCTTGGGACATGACGAGAAGCTCCCCGAGCTTAGTCGTGCCGATATGCTCGGGCTGGAAGGTAAGATCAGCAAACTTGCGCCCCCCGAGCTTACACTCGATGAGCCCTGCACCCGAAGCGCGGAAACTAAAGGTAGCTTCCCGCCACTCGATCTGCTCTAGTCGGGAGAAGAAGAGCGCACGACGTCGGATGCGGTAGATCCGCTTATTGGTGAAGATATGACGGGCTGCATACATGAAGGGGATCTCGTCTGCCTCGAAGGTAAGCCCGACCCTACGAGCCCACTTATGCACCCTATACCAAAAGATCCCTGTATCGCCCCCATCGTCCAGAGGGAAGATGATCTCCCGCACCACGGGATCCTCGCCGATATAGTAGTTGAGTCCTAAGCGAACGAGCGGATGACCGACCAGCTCGGCAGCTAGGAGTAGGGCTCGCCCCTCGATCTCTGGGTCAAAGCCATTCTTGCGGAAGTAGCGATTACGAAGCTCCACACTAGCTCTCGCCTCCTCATCGAGCTTTGCCTCTGCCTGTAGATCCACATAGGGCAGGAGCAGGGTGCGAAGAGCCTCCATATCACTATCCTCCCACAGCCCAAAGGAGGTCAGGGGATGCGCAGGTGAGGTCACGAGCCCATAGACCGAGCTCAGATATTCATTACCCGAAATGATAGTATCCCCCTTGACCGCCTGCTCCTCCACAGACCAGAGCTTACCTGCGACGGCACTTGCCCAGAAGGTAACCCAAGAGCCAAAGACCCGCTCTGCATGCCCCCCGACGTGCTCTAGGAGCTCACCTAGGAGCTCCTCGTCGATATAGCCTAGATCCCCCGAGGAGGTAATGATCTCGACCATACGAGAGTAGTCGAAGCCCAGGACAAAGAGCCCATCCGTGGCCTCCAGTAGTGCCCGGTGCTTAGCAAAGAAAGCAAGGTGACGCTTGCCTAGGCGACTTTTATCCGAGAGGAGCTCACGGAGCTTGTTGCCGACTCTCACGACGAGCGGTGTGGCATCAGGGCGATCGGAGAGGACGGGTACCACACCCTCGTGGAAGCGCTCTATCGTCTGGCGAATGACCACCGACGAGCCATAGTGCTCTAGCGCCCAAGCCTGGACAGCCTCGTCGGTCAGGCTATCCCCATACTGGAGGTACATGGCGAAGAGGATCTGCGCTGCAGGGTAATAGATATAGCTATCCTCCTCGAGACTCTGTAGCATCTCCATGAGGGTATCCTGATTGCGTATATCATAGTTCTTCTTCAGGATAGCAGCTAGCTCCTCACGGTTCTTAACCGAGAAGTAGAGGTTCGTCTCTAGCAGGGTGAAGCGAAGGATATCCTTGGAGACCTTAGCCCGATGGATAGATAGGGCACAGTAGGCACTAGCTAGGAGTGTGTATTTGCTTTGCATGTCGATGTAAGTAGGGTTAGAGGATAAACGAGAAGAGAGAAATAGCCACGAGGGCTACTTCTCTCTGATGAAGATATTGATAGGCGTACCGGAGAAGTCCCAGTGTGCTCGTATCTGGTTCTCGAGGAAACGTTTGTAGGGCTCCTTGACCCACTGCGGGAGGTTGGCAAAGAAGGCAAAGCTAGGCACGGCAGTGGGGAGCTGCATGACGTACTTGATCTTGATGTACTTACCCTTGGTAGCAGGGGGCGGAGTAGCCTCGATGATGGGCAGCATGACCTCGTTGAGCTGATGCGTAGGGATACGCTTGCTACGACGCTCGTAGACCTGCTGTACCTCCTCCAGTACCTTGAAGATACGCTGCTTCGTCAGTGCTGAGATGAAGATGATGGGGAAGTCGGTGAAGGGGGCTAGACGCTCTCGGATAGCACGCTCAAAGGTCTTGATGACCTGCGTACTCTTGTCCTCTACGAGATCCCACTTATTGACACAGACGATGAGCCCCTTGCTATTCTTCTGGATGATGGAGAATATATTGAGGTCCTGGCTCTCTATCCCACGTGTGGCATCGAGCATGAGGACACAGACATCTGCACTCTCGATAGCTCGGATAGAGCGAATGACGGAGTAGTACTCTAGGTCTTCGTTCACCTTGCCACGCTTGCGGATACCTGCGGTATCGACGAGGTAGAAGTTCATCCCGAACTTCGTGTAGTGCGTGTAGATGGAGTCACGTGTCGTACCAGCGACGTTGGTCACTATGTTGCGTTCCTCTCCAATGAAGGCATTGACGAGGGAGGACTTACCTGCATTGGGGCGTCCCACAATGGCGATACGTGGAGCATCTAGTGGTTCATCGACGAAGGTACCCTCGGGGAGCTCCTTGATGATGGCATCTAGGAGGTCACCCGTACCACTACCACTGATAGCAGAGATGGGCATAGGATCACCGAGACCGAAGGCGTAGAACTCGGCAGCCTCGTAGTGCTGAGCGTAGTTGTCAGCCTTGTTGGCGACGAGTAGGACGGGCTTCTTGGATCTACGGAGCTTGGCAGCCACCTCATCATCGAGGTCGGTGATACCATTCTCCACGTCTACGACGAAGAGGATGACATCGGCCTCCTCCATAGCGATCTCGACCTGCTTATTGATCTCGCCCTCGAAGACATCCTCACTACCGACGACCCAGCCCCCTGTATCCACTACAGAGAATTCTCGGTCGAGCCAAGAGACCTTGCCATACTGCCTGTCACGTGTCGTGCCTGCCTCCTCACTGACTATAGCCCCACGGGTCTGGGTCAGGCGATTGAAGAGGGTGGACTTGCCCACATTGGGACGTCCGACGATTGCTACTAGATGACTCATAATGCTGTTGTTCGTATTATTGGGGTGTAGCTACACTTCTAGTCTAGGCGGTAGCCATAGGCACGTAGGAGGTTGTCTCTATTGCGCCAGTCCTTCTCGACCTTGACAAAGATCTCGAGGAAGATCTTCTTCTCAAAGAAACGCTCCATATCTCGGCGGGCCATCGTGCCTACCTTCTTCAGAGCAGCGCCCTTATGCCCGATGATGATCCCCTTTTGGCTGTCACGCTCGGCGATGATGAGCGCCTGGATGTGGATACGATCGTCTTCTTCCTTGAAGGACTCTACTACGACCTCCACCGAGTAGGGGATCTCCTTCTGGTAGTAGAGGAGCACCTTCTCTCGGATGATCTCTGTCACGAAGAAGCGTGCAGGACGATCGGTCAAAGCATCCTTATCAAAGTAAGGAGGAGAGGGAGGAATAAGCGACTCAATGCGACGACGCAGAGGCTCTACATTGAAGTTATTGAGTGCCGATAGAGGGATGATCTCTGCATTAGGTAGCTCCTCATGCCAGCGATCAACGAGGGAGACCAGAGCCTCCTGAGTCGTGAGATCGACCTTGTTGATGATGAGGATCAGAGGGCACTTCACCCCTCGTACACGCTCTAGGAAGAACTCATTCTTGTCCGCTGTCTCCACCGTGTCGGTGACATAGAGCAGGACATCAGCGTCGCCTAGGGCAGACTCGGAGAACTCCAGCATACTCTCCTGGAGCTTGTAGTTCGGACGTAGCACACCGGGCGTATCGCTATATACGATCTGTAGCTCAGGGGTATTGACGATCCCCATGATGCGGTGTCGTGTGGTCTGAGCCTTGGAGGTGATGATGGAGACACGCTCTCCCACGAGGAGGTTCATCAGGGTAGACTTCCCGACATTGGGATTGCCTACGATATTGACGAAGCCCGAGCGGTGCTGGGGACTTGGTGATACTTCGCTCATCCGAGTGCTAAGTGAGGGGTAGGATAGAAAAGAGAGACCTTGCCTGCCCGCACACAGTGGGGGACAGGCAAGGTCTCCTAGAGAGTAACTTAGTTCTTAGGATCGTAAGCCCACTTGACGTAGACAGCACCCCAAGTGAAGCCTGCCCCGAAGGAAGTGAGGATGAGATTATCGCCCTTGTGGAGCTGCTTCTCAAATTCCCACAGGCAGATAGGAATAGTAGCCGAGCTGGTGTTGCCTCGGTACTCGATATTGATCATCACACGATCCATAGGCACCTGCATCTCACGTGCTACGGCATCGATGATACGAAGGTTGGCTTGATGAGGTACTACCCAGGCGATATCGTCGTAGCTAAGACCATTGCGCTCCATCACGAGGTGGCAGCTGGCGGACATCCCCTTGACAGCCTGCTTGAAGACTGCAGCACCCTCCTGATAGACGTAGTGCATCCGTGCATCTACGGTCTCGTGCGAGGGAGGACAAGCCGAGCCGCCGGCCTTCATGATGAGGTTGCTCTTCCCTACCCCATCGGTACGGAAGTAAGCATCCAGCACTCCCATGTGCTCCTCGGTGGGCTCAAGCAGGACACAGCCTGCACCATCACCGAAGAGAGGGCAAGTAGCTCGGTCTGTATAGTCCGTGACGGCCGACATCTTCTCCGCAGATACGACGAGCACACGCTTGTAGCGGCCCGAGCGGATATAGTTCGCTCCAGCCTCTAGGGCGTAGATGAAGCTAGGGCAGGCAGACTGAAGGTCGAAGGTGAAGGCATTCACACAGCCAGTCTCATGGGCTACGATCGAGGAGGTCGTGGGGAAGTGGTAGTCAGGGGTATTAGTGGCGAGGATAATACCATCGATCGTCGCTGGATCGATGTTATTACGCTGGAAGAGATCCTTGACCGCCTGGATACCCAGATACGAAGCCCCCTTGGTGGGGTCCTTCAGGATACGGCGTTCGCGTATCCCTACACGGGTCATGATCCACTCATCATTCGTATCGACCATCTTCTCGAGGTCGGCATTAGTCAGCTTATCTTCGGGGAGATAACCTCCTACAGCCGTAATAGCTGCGTTGATGACACTCATAGTTTTTATTTCTGATATACTTCTTTTGTATCGAAGAGCTTGAAGCCCCTTCGCGTCTGTAAAAATATCGGGTACGAAGATACGAAAAAAGCCCCAAAGGTCTCTTTGGGGCTCTCTTCGTCTGTCAGACTACGTACTACTGTGCCTGCTCCAGAGCTAGCTTGCCACGGTAGTAGCCACACTCACCACAGACGGTGTGGTAGATGTGCCATGCGCCGCAATTAGCGCACTTAGCAAGCGTAGGCATAGCTGCCTTGTCGTGGGTACGACGCTTAGCGGTACGTGTCTTGGACTGTCTTCTTTTAGGATGTGCCATAAATCTATTTTTGTTTTGAATTACTAATCTCTCTTTAACGCCTTGAGGGCTGCCCAGCGCTCATCTATCCCATCCTCATCTCGGGTGATAGTCTCACCCTCGCTCCCCTCTACGAGCTCTGCGGGCTCTACTCGGTGGATGATCTGTAGCATCGCATCATCGCACTGCCCATCCTCATGCAGACGCTGCACGGGGAGCGACAGGACGATATCCTCATACATCAGCCACTCCAGATCCAGTACGCCATCCTGCTCGGCGACGACGAGGATCTCGTCGCTCTCCTCCAGATACTCTTGTCCAAACTTCACGACGAGCTCTCTATCCGTAGCCACCTCTATCTCTAGGGGATCTAGGCACCGGTCACAGGTCGTCTCTACCACCCCATCGTAGCTGAAGGCGAGGCTAAAGACATCTCCCGTACGGCGAAGGTCTAGGTGTACCTCCACCCTACCGCCCGTGATACCATTAGCGTCAATACTCTGGAAGTATCTATCGTCCAGGAGCCATGAATACTCGTGATCCCCGGCCGTGAGTGTCCTTAGATTGAGCTTATACTGGTCGGTATGCATCGGATATACTCTTGCTGGTAGCGTAAAAATCTTCGCAAAGATACACAAAAGACCCCATACCTACAAGATAAGTATAGGGTCTTAAGCTAAAGTCGTTAAGATCTCTTCAATGCACTCCCTCCGGCTCCCCCGTCTCCGTCCCCGCTGAGGTCGTAGGCACCTCTACCCCATAGGGCGGGCTGAGGATCGGGCTGTACATCATGATCGCGTGGTTCTCTACTAGGAGCTGCTCCCGCTCCATCCCATCGGGATAGGTGGTGATGCGCACGATCCTATTGTGGCGTGTGTAGCCACCCCACATCTGCTGGACCACCCGATGGTCTCGCTCCTCTACTCGATAGCGACAGAGGTGCTCCCCCTCGGTACTCAGACGACCCCAGAGGTAGGTATCGTCCATCCAGAGCTCGAGGTAGAAGGGCTGATCCGTGTCGTTGCGAAAGCGGAAGTCTATATAGTTATAGGAGAGGGTCGCTCCCGCCCCGAAGGGTACCGAGCGGTGGACATCGGGGAAGACGTCGAAGGTGTGGCGGTGACGCTCCGTGATGGTAAGCGGGCTATGTGCCACGAGCCAAAAGAGCAAGTTACCTAGCTGACAAAGCCCCCCTCCGATCCCCTTGCGGATCTGCCCCTGATGCAGCACCAAGCCCTCCAGATAGCCCTTAGCCTTAGAGGTGCGCCCGACGCTACGCCATACCGAGCAAGTCTCTCCGGGGCAGATACGCATCCCGTCTAGGTGAGCGATCGCTAGACGAAGATTGGTACGCTTATTCTCCTGCAGGTACATATCCACATCCTTCAGTGGGCGAAGGATCAGCGAATGATGCTCCATGAGGGGGTAGAGCTTCTCCTGTGGCGGTGCCAGACGTGCCCAGCGTGCCCCCGAGGCGAGGTCCTCCACCTTGCGTCGGAGGATATAGTACTCCCGCCCGAGACGTCGCCTTAGGTCTCCCCGGATGAGTGGTTGGTCGATGTAGTCCATATGTGATCGTGTCTCTAAGACTTTTTGTGATGGAAGGAGAGGAGCGCGCCATCAGTAGCCCTCATACTCAAGACGCCGTCCTTCACCTTGATGTCATTACCGAGGTCTTCGAAAGCAGATGCCCCGAAGCTCTCACGCATACCCTCCTTGACACTCTCCTCCATCTCCTTCTTGATCTTTTCGTAGGCCTCTTGGATAGCCTGTTCATCTTTATCCTTGGCCTCCTCTCGGAGGAGATCGAGGCATGCCTTACCATTGATGAGGTATTCGAGGAGCTCGACTCGGGCAGCAGCCTGATCGAGTGTGAAGGAAAGTCTCCCGCCGAGTATGCTGTAGGTAAGAGGTTCGGCAAAGGCAAGGCGTAGGTCGATCACCATACCATCCATCTTTGAGGTCATGGTGTACTCTAGGTTGAGGACGCCCTGTTTCTCATCGTTGAATACGAAGTTATAGGAATGGAACTTTACCCGCCCATTTGTGATCCGCTCTAGCGCCTTTAGGGTGCTGGGATCCCCCACCCACTCCCCGAGGATATCCTTGCGGAGCGAGGAGTCGTTGCACGAGCCTAGCCCCACAAGGGCTAGGAGCAAGCATAGGATGCCTGCGAGACTAAGTCGTTTCATTGTGCTCTAGTAGTTTTAGTGTTCGTAGCGTGTATCCTTGTCCTCCTGTAGGGGTATATCTATAGATCCTCCAGCGAGCGAAGGGTCTACGAAGGACACCCCGTGAGGGAGACAGAGCCTCTCTCATAGTGGGACGAGACCTACGAAGCATAGCACAGAGGTGGGCCTCTCAGCCTTAGGGGCTAAGGCTACGACACCCCTACCTGCGACGTCGCCTCATCCCTCTTAGGATGAGGGGCTAGCCTGTAGGGTCTATCCGCTATCAGTAGGTATCTCGATGAAGTCGTAGCAGCTAGGACTTTTTGCGGTGGAAAGAGAGAAGTACTTGATCCTCATCCTTCATCGTCATGATGCCGTCCTTCACCTTGAGGTCATTACCGAAGGCTTCACCTCCAGCTTCCACAAAGCCTTCGAGCATACCCTCCTTGACACTCTCTTCCATCTCCCTCTTCATTTTCTCGTAGGTATCTTGGATGAACTGCTCTTCTTTGCCCTCGGCTGCTTCACGGAGCACCTCGATGCATTCCTTGCCATTGATTAGGTATTCGAGAATCTCTGCCCGAGTAGCAGCCTGATCGAACTTGAAGGTAAGTCTCCCCCCAAGTATCTTGTAGGTGATTGGTGCTACAAAGGCAAGGCGCAGGGTCATCTCCTCTCCATCCACCTTGGTGCTGACGGTGTACTCAAAGTTGAGGACGCCCTTTGTCTCATCGCTGAAAGTGAAGTCAAAGGAATGGAACTTAGCCTCCCCATCTGTCATCTTCTCTAGCGCCTTTAGGGTGCTAGGGTCACCTACCCACTCCCCGAGGATCTCCTTGCGGAGTGAGGAGTCGTTACAAGAGCTGAGCCCTACGAGGGCTAGGAGCAAGCATAGGATGCTTGCAAGACTGAGTCGTTTCATTGTTCTCTAGTAGTTTAGTGTTCGTAGTGCGTATAGTTATTCTCCCGTAGGGATCTCCTGTGTAGACGCTCCGTGGAGCGAAGGGGCTACGAAGGATACCCATGAGGAGAGAGCGTTGTACTTGCTTGGGGGGAGCGGGGTGCGCCGAGTACCCCCCCGAGGCGAGGGGCTGGCCGGGGTGGCTCCCACGTCGGCAGGTGCCCTAGGGTGCTGTAGCCCCCGGGGACTTCTTGCGCTGGAAGGTGAGGGGGGTATTTCCCCCTCGCTTGAGCGTCAGGATATCGTCCTTCACCCTGGCGTCATAGTTATAGGTGATCTCCAGAGGGGTATCGATCTGTCTGCGGACGTCTTCCCTTACTAGCTCTTTTAGCTGCTCCGTTACTGTATTGTAGGCACTTTGGAGGGCAGCTTCACCTTCCCCCTCAACATCCCGGGCAACTACATCTTTATAATTCTTGCCGTTGATAAGACATTCAAGGATCTCGACTTGGACAGAATCCTTATCAAACCTGAAGGAAAGCCCATCACCATAGACATTGTAGATAATCGGAACCTCGATAGCTACACGTAGGTACACCACCTCTTCCTCCTCCCGCAAAGTGAGCGTTTTCCCAACCTTGATCCAACCTCGGCTCCCGCCACCAAATGTCCAGTCCAAGGAGTAAACCTTCGTTTGTCCTCCTCCCATCCATTCTAGGTTCTTCAAGATCTTAGGATCACCTACCCACTCCCCGAGGATATCCTTGCGAAGTGTGGATTCACCACAAGAGCTGAGCCCCACAAGGGCTAGGAGAAAACATAGGATACTTACAAGGCTTAGTCGCTTCATTGCTTCCAGATAGCTTATTTATTGTTCGTAGAGTGTATAGTTATTCTCCGGTGAGGAGGTAGTGTTGCCCCCGCGAAGGGGGGCGAGGGGTGCCGAGTGCTTCCCACTAGGCGAGGGGCTGGCTGGTGCGCCCCCTCGCCGGTAGGTGCCCCTAGGGTGCTGTAGCCCCCTGGGGCTTCTTGCGCTGGAAGGTGAGGGCGATTCTTCCCCCTTGCTTGAGTGTCAGGATATCGTCCTTCACCCTAGCGTCATAACTATAGATAACCTCCATAGGGGTATCGGAGGGGATATCATCCATAGGGGTGATCTGCCTGCGAATATCTTCCTTTACTAACTCTTTTAGCTGCTCCGTCACTGTATCGCAGGCACTTTGGAGGGTAGCTTTACCTTCCCCCTTAACACTCTGGGCAACTACATCTTTATAATTCTCTCCGTTGATAAGGCATTCAAGGATCTCGACCTGGATAGAATCCTTATCTAACCTGAAGGAAAGGCCACCATCATGGACGTTGTATATAATCGGAGTGACGATAGATACGTTTAGGTACGCTTCATCTCCCTCCTCCCGCAAAGTGAGCGTTTTCCCCGCCTTGATCCAACCTCGATTCCCGCTACCAAACGTCCAGTCAAGGGCATAAACCGTCGTTTGTTCCCCTCCCATCCATTCTAGGTTCTTCAAGATCTTAGGATCAGCCACCCACTCTCCGAGGATATCCTGGGGGAGTGAGGAGTCGTTACAAGAGACGAGCCTCATGAGGGCTAGGATAGAGCATAGGATACCTACGAGACTGAGCCGTTTCATTGCTTCCTGATAGATTATTTAGCGTTCATAAACGAGGTCGTGTCTACAAAGGTAGCGAACTTTCACTGATACACTTTAATAGAGAGGCGAGCTACTTATACTCAGACTATACCTGCTACATGATAGAGCTATACCTGCTACGGGATGGGGAGCGTAACGGCCTCGGTGACATCGTCACCGTCACCTATCATAGGTGACGACCTCCACCTATCATAGGTGATACCTACCACCTATGATAGGTGATGGCGCAGGTAGCGATAAGGCCTACACAAGGGGGTAAGGCTCTCTTTGACGCCCTCATAGGTATCTCCAGATAGGAGCTAGACCGCTCATATACAGAGAGAAGACGAGGGGGGCGAGAGGTGGCTCCCGACAATATGCCGAGAAATACCCGCTCAGGTAGCGGTTACTTGGTATTTAATCTGTATATTTGCCACAAGGTTAGACTAGTTAGGAATATGAAAGCAGGACACATCGAGCGGATACGCCTCATGGAAGCAGCGCTTGAGCAGTGGATCGCCCTCGGCAATGAGGGCGAGCGTCTCCTCAGTGCGATGCAGGCGGCCACCCCTCAGCTAGAGGAGCTCATCACCTATTACAGCTCTCCCGATTGGTTCGTAGACAAGGAGCGGAGCGACCGCAATGAGCTCCCCGCGGATCTGCCCTGTGGGGTACTCAGCGAGGATGCAGTCTTTGACCTACTGACCCAGCTACACGGGCTCCTAGAGATGACTCGTGAACTAGAGCGACACATGAGAGACGTCCCCCGATCGAACAGCCTGCCCCCTATCCCCAACTAGCCCTGCCCCCAAAGACAAACTGTACATACCAATCAAACTATTCACAACAAACTATGGAGTACATCCTAAACCCTATCGCACGAGCTATAGGGAAGCAGCCTGAGGCCTTCACCAAGGCGGACATCATCAAGTATATCGTGGATCAAGACATCCATGCTGTGAACTTCCGCTACACAGGTGGCGATGGACACCTCAAGGAGCTTAACTTCATCATCCAAGATCTGGACTATCTAGACGAGGTACTCTCCTCTGGGGAGCGTGTAGACGGCTCGAGCCTCTTCCCCGGAGTCATGGAGGCCGGCTCCTCTGACCTGTACGTCGTACCTCAGTTCTCATCGGCCTTCATGGATCCCTTCACTCAGGAGCCTACCATCAGCTTCTTCTGCGCCTACATGGACAAGGATGGTCAGCCCCTCTCCTCGGCTCCGGACCAGATCCTGCATCGTGCAGCTAAGGCCTTCCGTGAGGTCACGGGCGGACTAGAGTTCTACGCTATGGGTGAGCTCGAGTACTACGTCATCAGCCCCAAGGAAGAGCACTACGCAGCCGTTGACCAGCGAGGCTACCATGAGATGTCTCCCTTCAGCAAGCAGATCGAATTCCGCACACAGGCTATCCGACTCATCGCCGAGTGTGGTGGACACATCAAGTATGCTCATGGAGAGGTGGGGAACTTTAGTACCGAGGAGTACAACTATGAGCAGAACGAGATCGAATTCCTGCCCATCCCAGTAGAGCGTGCGGCACAGGACCTACAGCTCGGTAAGTGGATCCTCTTCGAGCTAGGCTGGCGCATGGGGCTCAACGTAACCTTTGCTCCTAAGATCATCGTAGGGAAGGCTGGTAGTGGGATGCACGTGCACACCAAGATCGTCGATCACGAGGGGAACAACTGCTATGTCAATGCCGACGGCTCTCTGACTGACATCGCACGCAAGGCCGTAGCGGGTATGATGAGCCTCGCCTCCTCCCTCACAGCCTTTGGCAACACGAACCCAACCTCCTACCTCCGCCTAGTACCTCACCAGGAGGCTCCTACCACTGTATGCTGGGGTGACCGCAACCGCTCCGCTCTGGTACGTGTACCCCTCGGCTGGAGTGCCAAGGTCGATATGTGTAGCCTAGTCAATCCCCTAGAGAAGCCACAGGATAAGCGCTACACGGGCAAGCAGACCATCGAGTTCCGTGCTCCAGACGGATCAGCGAATATCTATCTGCTGCTGGCTGGTATCACTACTGCTGCTCGCCATGGCTTCGAGCTGCCTGATGCCCTAGAGCTCGCCAAGAAGACTTACGTCTCGATGAACATCCACAAGAGTGAGTTCGCCGACAAGCTCGCCCACCTCGACAGCCTCCCCGCCTCCTGTATTGCTTCGGCCGATCGTCTGGAGCAGGATCGTGCTGTCTATGAGGCTCTCGGAGTCTTTGATCCGCTGACCATCGATGGCGTGATCCGCCATCTACGTAGCTTCCAGGACGGAGACTTACGAGACAAGGCGCAGGCAGACCCTGTCTTCCTCAAGGAGCTCGTTGAGCGCTTCTTCTACTGCTAGTCTACCTCATACACAGAAGCCCCCCAAGTGCCAGATGGCACTTGGGGGGCTTCGTTTTACCCCTAGGGGGTGGGGAGGATACGCTTGGACTAGACAGCCTTATGCTTCTCTAGCTTGCGTTTGAGGACATCTATACAAAGGTCGATGGACTCCTCGAAGGAGTTACCTATCTTCTCTACGTAGAAGTCGGGGCCACTTACCTTGAGCTTGATGGAGGCTTCCTTATTATTAGATACTTCAGGCTTCGTTACCTTCAGGATGACCTCCGCACTCTGGATGTCATCAGCGAAGCGGTTGAGCTTCCCTAGCTTTTTCTGGATGAACTCCTTGAGCTGTGTGGTAGCTTCAAAGTGGAGGGCTTGAATTCTGATGTCCATAGTTCTTAGTTGTTTGTGTTCCCCCCTAGTGAGGGGAGCGGTGAGACACTTAGAATGTACTGATGGAGGAGGCTGGCTAGGAAGCGCGGCGACCTCCACCTCAAAGGTAGGGAAAAAGATCTAATACAGCAACTTCATTCCACCCAGCTCTCCCGCCCTCTATGCCCCCAGAGCGACGAGGTGTAGCAGACGAAGTCCATGCCCCTCTAGCTCTAGGCGAAGCGGTGCCCAGGGTGTGAGCGTGAGGAGCTGTTGCTCCCCGGTGAGCTTATCCACCGCTCTATACACAGCCTCGCCAGGCTCTACCCCGAGAGCCCCAAAGAGCTCCTCGGGTAGGGGAAGGGCTACTTCCCCCGACCTATCGGAGAAGTTCACGACGACCAGGAGGAGCTCCTCGCCCCAGTAGCGCACATAGCTCAGCACCTGATCCGCCCTATCCACATCCGTGGGGATAAGTCCGAAGTATTCCCCCTCCTGCACCACAGGGAGACTCATCATTTCCCCAAGCCTCTGGTAGAGCCCTAGGAGTAGCTGCTCCTGCTCGCTCAGGTACTGCCCCGTATAGTCACCCTGCTGGAGACGCTGTAGGCGATCCAGAGCCCAATAGTCAAAGATCGTCGTCCGTCCGTCACAGCCACTGAAACCCTCGGACTGCATCCCCGTCTCGCCTAGCTCTTGACCGAAGTAGAGGAGCCAAGGATTACACCCACTAAGGGCAGCGCTCGCCGAGGCGAGGAAGCCCTGATGAGCATCCCCGAAGACCGTCGAGGAGGCCAGACGCTGCTCATCGTGGTTCTCCATGAAGTAGCACATCTGTCGCTGACGAGCCCCCGTAGCATCCCGTATCCAGGTGAACTCAGGGGTGGCAGGGATCCTTCCCTGACCGATCTGCACGAGTCTATCGTAGACCCCGACCTTGTCATACAGCGCATCGAAGCCTGCCTCTAGGTACGCCTCATAGCGATGTGGCTGGTAGACCTCGGCCAGGAAGTACAGCTGTGGATACTCGCTCCGAAGTGAGGCGATACACCAGCACCAGAAAGCCTCGGGCACGAGCTCTGCCATATCACAGCGGAAGCCATCAACGCCATACTCAGCCCAGTAGCGGAGGATATCCCGCATCTTCAGCCACGTATCGGGGATAGGGTCTGCATATAGGGCTCCCCCACCGAGATAGTCTACTCCATAGCAGAGCTTGACCGTCTCGTACCAGTCGTTGACACTAGGAGTGGCAGTGAAGCAGTCGTTGCCCGTCGCCCGGGCTGGCGTCTCTTCGTAGGGCGGGGTATCGGGGCTCATATGGGGGAGACGAAGGGACTCCCCGGGGAGATAATAGAAGTTATTCCTCGGTGAGAAGGCTTGACTCGGATCATCCCCCTGTCCTAGATCCTCGACACCATCAGGCCTAGCATCGGAGTGGTAGGAGCGGGCTACGTGGTTCGGCACGAAGTCCATCAGCACCCTGAGCCCCGCCTCGTGTGTGCGCTCGATGAGTGCCTTGAGCTCCTCGAACCGTCGCCGTGGGTCATCCGCTAGGTCTGGGCAGACATCGTAGTAGTCCTTCACGGCATAGGGCGAGCCAGCCTGCCCCTTGACCGTATCGGGGTGATCGGGCTGGATGCCATAGGCGCTGTAGTCGGTCTTGGTGGCGTGCTCTAGCAGGCCGATATACCAGACGTGCGTAGCACCTAGGCTACGGATATAGCTGAGCGCCTCGGGGGTGAAGTCGGAGAGCTTCCCCGAGCCATTCTCGCGAAGTGTCCCACCGACCTTGAGGTCCTGGGTCTTGTTTCCCCACAGACGGGGTAGGACGGAGTAGATAACGATCTTATTGGGGTTCATTATTCTTTTTCTTTGGGGGTATGCTGGGCAGCTAGTGGGGCGAGCTCTCGCTGAGCCAGCTCGTATCCTATCGTCATGAGGGTGGAGGCTGCGCTCACCTCAAACATGCTATAGCGTGTGACCTCCATCGTCTCCAGCAGGTAGTCGCAGGCCTCCCTATCGGGGACAGTATTCTGGCGGAAGACTAGCTCCCAGGCACGGTTAGCGATAGAGGTGATCGTGTGCTCGACCTCCTCGCTAGAGACTGGCCCTAGGTTCACCCCGATGATCTGCTCACAGTCCTCACGGATGATCGTCACGGGGAAGTTACGGAAGATCCCCCCGTCTACATACGTATGACCATCGATCTCTACGGGGGTGAAGAGGATAGGGACGCTACACGAGGCTAGGACAATATCCGCTAGTCGCCCCTCGGTGAAGACGTGCTGTCCCCCAGCGTCTAGGTCGGTAGCCACGACCCTCATGGGGAGGGGGAGATCCTCGAGCTTCTTGTAGCGGAGGTTACGCTTGAGGTGTCGGTGGAAGTTCGTAGCACTGAAGAGTCCCCCACCTCGTATCGTCAAGGTCGTCATCTTCATGAAGCCATTGCGGGAGAGGAGCTCAAAGACCTCCTCGATACTATAGCCACAGGCATAGAATGCCCCCACGAGGGCGCCTGCACTAGTACCGGCGAGGATCTCGGGCTTCAGCCCCACCTCCTCTAGGTACTTGAGCACACCGAGATGGGCAAAGCCCTTGACACTACCGCCGCTGAGCGCTAGTCCTAGCTTGTATGTTGCAGTCATACTCCTTTATGTTTTGTAGTTATTTCTCCTTATGTATTGCCTTGGCCTCTGGGTAGGGCAGTTCACGATGCCTCTATCGAGGCTCCGTGTAGTCGTATACCCTAGCCCTCGGGAGAGACCTCCGAAGGATCTGGGGGTACTCACCCCAAGGTCCTAGAGGGGACTTCTCCTGGCGGTATGGGTATTTCCCGAGGATCATCCTATGGAGAGATCAAGTATATGCCCCTCTTTCCCTCCCTAGCCGAGGAGCAAAGATAGAGAAGTAGAGAAAAAAGTATCCCCGCCCTACTGCTCAGGGGCAGCGAGCAGGGGATGACGGCGTAGCACGGCAGCGCAGAGACGCACATCACGAAGTGTCTTACTCGTATAGCGTACCGAGAGCGAAGGGCGAGCGAAGTAGAGCTGTCCGAAGAGCTCCGTGAGGCGAGGATAGAGTGCCTGTCCCGAGGCACTACGCTTGAAGCCCAGCCCCCGCCCCCACTCCATCGTGCAGAGGCTACGCGCAGAGAGCAGTGGCTCTGCCCCCAGCCCCTCACGCTGCATATCCGTAGCAAGTATTCCCCGGTGGAAGGCTAAGTGGTGTGCGACGACTACCTGTGCCCGAGAGAGATCCCTGAGGAAGAGCTGGTAGACGTCTCGGGGTGTCCTCGCTCGCATCCTTAGGTCTTCGTCCGTCACCCCATGCAGGGCAGTGGCCTCGGGGGATAAGTGCTCCGTACGGGTCAGTAGATAGCTCTCCTCTAGGAGCATCACCCCATGCTCGTCCAGCAGCTGCCAGGAGAGGGCGATCGGACGATCATCGTATCCCTCCGTGGGATCTTCGTCGAGGATGAGGTCAAAGGTCTCCGTATCAAAGACGAGCCAGTAGGGAGTCCCCCCCTCTGAGGCAGTAGGGCGAAAGAGCAGGGAGCGATCTACGTCGATCTTCCCCGAGTGCCGAGGACTCGGCGGACACGACACCTCCGTCTCCCTCAGGAGCTCCCTACGCCGACGCATCTCATAGAGGAGGTAGAGCGCCCAGCCCAGCATAAGGGCGAGGAGGATACACCCAAGGAGTGAGAGCGGCATAGGTCAGCGAGGGAGACGGAGGTGAGGGATCGGGGCAGGGGGGCCAGAGGGATTACCTCTGCCGAGGGAAGAGGAACGAGCGGGAGTGTTCAGCTCCAGGACGGGCGAGGCTGTCGGGGACAAACTGCCAGTTCCTAGGGTCAGTGGGACGCACCGAGCCCCGCTTACGGAAGAAGTCCGCTAGATAGTAGACCTGATCGTGGGAGGTCGCTCCGACAATTCTCTTGGGTAAATCCTCCTTAGCTATGCCTGCCCCCTTGGTCAGCATCCCACCAGCCCCTCCGGCACGATAGGAGTTCACGGCTACCCGGTAGGTGCGGTCGAGGTCAAAGGGCTCAGAGTGCCCCGTTAGGCGGAGGATCGTCACCCTACTCCCCTCGGGCTTGGTGAGATCGACCAGGTAGTCTATGCCTTGGGCAGAGCTATAGTTGTAGGGGGGGACGGCGGTCTTGTACTTGTCGCCCTCCTTCGCTCCGGGGCGCAGACGTATGAGCTGATCCTCGGGGGAGGTCATTCCGCCCGTCCAGCCAGCGTATGAGTGCTCGAGGTAACCACGTATCTCGTGTCCCGTGAGGGACATGGCGTAGATGAAGTTGGAGAAGGGACAGAACTTGAATAGGTCACGTACATAGACCTTCCCTGCGGGGAGCACGGCGGAGAGCTTCAGTGGCGCAGCGAAAGAGATCTCTGCCCCTACAGCCTCCAGCTGCATCCTATGGATCACGTCCATGTAGGCCGAAGAGCCGAAGACAGCCTCCTGACCTACTACGGGAGCCTCCAGCGTACCTACTTCGCTACCGAGGTAAGCCTCGACAGCCTTTCTCTCGGGAGCAAAGCGGGCGAGGAAGGCTGGGTCGGGCTCGACACCCTCTAGGGAGATAAAGGTCGGGCGGAGCTCCTTGGAGACCACTACCCCACCTCGCTTCTTGACGGTGATCTGGATGTCGGATACTCGATCCAGGTGGTTGGCAGGATTGATCAGGAGCACCGAGTCTGCCGTACCACGTGGGTGGAGCCACTCTAGCTCCTTGCGATGGTCATGCCCGATGAGTAGGAGGTCGATGCCGGGGACACCCTCGCCGAGGGCACGCCCTGCATTCTCCAGATAGTCTGGGTTGTCATTCTCCAGACCTGAGTGCATGAGTACGACGAGCAGATCGGGACGCTCTCGCTCCCGTATCAGGGGGATCCAGACCTTGGCCGAGGCGATGATGTCCTCGAAGTGTAAGCCCTCCCATAGATGGCGAGGTACCCACTGTGGGATCGCAGGAGTGGTGAAGCCGAGGACGGCGACCTTCAGTCCAGAGCGGTGGAAGGTCTGGTAAGGCTTGAAATAGGGCTTACCCGTCTTATCCGAGATGATATTGGCGCCGAGTAGAGGGAACTTGCAGAGTCGTCCCCATCGGTCGAAGACGCTATGCCCGGGCTCGATATCGTGGTTGCCCATCGCTACGGCATCGTAGCGTAGGTAGTTCATCGCCGAGGCTACGAGGTGAGGGGTGAGGGTATCCACATAGTTGTAGTAGTAGGCAGGAGGCTCTCCCTGTAGTAGGTCACCGGCATCGAGGAGCAGGGTCTGAGGGTCTGTCCGCCGCACCTGCTTCATCACCGTGGATAGGCGAGACATGCTCCCCGAGCCAGCCTGTACATTCAGGAAGTCGTAGGGGTAGATATTGCCGTGTATATCCGTAGTGTGGATGATACGCAGGCGGTGCTCTGTGAGCCGAGCTCTGGGGGACTGAGCCCCTAGGAGTGCGGGGAGACAAAAGAAGAGTAGCATGCTCACCCACAGCCGTGGGGTGAGCATGCTACCTGTGAGGGTACAGTTCATATTCAGTATGGGTTACTTAACTTCACTCCCTGGGGTGACCCCTTGCTCGGGAGTGATGACACGGAGCCTGCCCGTCTCTGCATCTAGCGCCGAGAGGATCATCCCCTCGCTCTCTATGCCACGTAGCTTGCGGGGAGGGAGGTTGGCGATGAAGCAGACCTGCTTGCCGACGAGCTCCTCGGGAGCATAGTGCTCGGCTAGGCCAGAGATGATCGTCCGTCCCCCGAGTCCATCATCGAGGCGGAACTGCAGGAGCTTGTCCGCCTTCGGCACCTTGGTGCACTCCAGCACGGTGCCGACACGGATGTCGAGCTTCTGGAAGTCCTCGAAGGCGATCGGGTCAGCCACTGGAGGGGTCTTAGCCTCGGCGGCCTCATTCTGTGCCTTCGTCTCTAGGAGCTTCTGCACCTGAGCCTCGATGACCTCATCCTCGATCTTCTCGAAGAGCAGATGGGGCTCTCCTAGGGTATGCCCCACAGGGAGTAGATCCGCACGTCCTAGGTCATCCCAGCTGGGGAGGTCGATCAGGAGCATCTGGCAGAGACGCTCACTGCTCATCGGGAGGAAGGGGGCGAAGGCGATGGTGAGGTTGGCAGTGATCTGTAGGGAGATGTTGAGGATCGTCGCCACACGGGGAAGGTCTGTCTTGGCCAGCTTCCACGGCTCGGTATCGGCTAGGTACTTGTTGCCGAGTCGGGCGAGGTTCATCGCTTCCTTGAGCGCCTCTCTGAAGTGGAAGGAGTCAAGCTCTCGCTCGATCGCTCCACGCACTGAGCTTAGCTCCGAGAGGGTCTCCCGGTCTAGGTCGGTCAGCGACCCGAGGGCAGGCACATGACCGTCGAAGTACTTCGAGGTCAGCACGAGGGCACGATTGACGAAGTTGCCGAAGACGGCTACGAGCTCGTTGTTGTTTCGTGCTTGATAGTCCTTCCACGTGAAGTCGTTGTCCTTCGTCTCGGGGGCATTGGCTGTGAGGACATAGCGCAGGACATCCTGCTTATCAGGTAGCTCGTCGAGGTACTCATTGAGCCAGACGGCCCAGTTTCTGCTGGTGGAGATCTTGTTCCCCTCTAGGTTCAGGAACTCGTTGGCGGGCACGTTCTCGGGGAGGATGTAGGAGCCCTCAGCCCGGAGCATCGCTGGGAAGACAATGCAGTGGAAGACGATATTGTCCTTGCCGATGAAGTGCAGCAGACGGGTATCCTCGTCCTTCCACCAGGTCTCCCAGCTGTCAGGTAGGAGCTCCTTGGTATTGGAGATATACCCGATCGGGGCATCGAACCATACATAGAGGACCTTGCCCTCGGCACCTTCGACAGGGACTGGTATTCCCCAGTCAAGGTCTCTGCTCACAGCTCTAGGCTGGAGCCCCCCGTCGAGCCAGCTACGGCACTGCCCGTAGACATTGCTCTTCCACTCCTTGTGCTGCTCGAGGATCCACTCGCGCAGGAAGGGTTCGTACTGGTCTAGGGGTAGGTACCAGTGCTTCGTCTTCTTGAGGATAGGCGTAGCGCCAGAGATGGCGCTGTGGGGGTGGATGAGGTCGGTGGGGTTGAGGGTCGAGCCACAGCTCTCACACTGGTCTCCGTAGGCATGCTCATTCTGACATCTAGGGCACGTACCTACGATGTAGCGGTCGGCGAGGAACTGCCGTGCCTCGGGGTCGTAGTACTGCTCCGTCTCCTCCTCGATGAAGGCTCCCTTGTCATAGAGGGTACGGAAGAAGGCCGAGGCATGCTCCCGATGGGTAGGGCTCGTCGTACGGCTATAGATGTCGAAGGTCATACCGAAGCGAGCGAAGGAGTCCCGGATAATGGTGTGGTAGCGGTCTACTATATCCTGCGGGGTGACTCCCTCCTTCTGCGCACGGATGGCGATGGGCACACCGTGCTCATCGCTCCCGCAGACGAAGAGCACCTCCTGCCCCTTGAGCCTCAGGTAGCGAGCGTAGATGTCTGCCGGGATGTATACCCCAGCGAGGTGGCCGATATGCACTGGCCCATTGGCATAGGGCAGGGCGGCCGTGATGAGTGTTCTCTTATAGTTCTTCTGCATCGATAGCTAAATAGGTGATAGGTCGGAGGGCACAGATGTGCCCCCCGACCTATAGGGTTACTTCTGTTGCTCTTTCAGCCGTACCTGCCAAGCCCAAGCGGAGCGAAGGGTATCAGCGAGGCTCTCTTTGGCCTGCCAGCCTAGGACGTTATTCGCTAGGGAAGGATCAGCCCATACCTGCACGATGTCGCCCTCACGACGCCCGACGATCTTGTGGGGGACGGGGACACCCGTTACCTCCTCGAAGGTACGGATGAGCTCTAGGACACTCACACCACGGCCAGTACCGATATTGAAGGTCTCGAGTGCGGGACTCTGCTTCGCCTCATCTAGGATACGGTCTACGGCGAGGACGTGGGCTCGGGCGAGATCGACGACGTTGATGTAGTCACGGATGCACGAGCCATCAGGGGTATTGTAGTCGTCACCAAATACGCTTAGCTCCTGACGAATACCGGCAGCAGTCTGCGTAAGGTAGGGGATGAGGTTCTGAGGGACACCTAGTGGGAGCTCCCCGATAAGAGCTGAGGGGTGTGCACCTATAGGGTTGAAGTAGCGCAGGCGGATGACCTTGTAGGGGGCTCCAGCATAGACGACATCACGTAGGATCTCTTCGTTGATCTGCTTGGTATTGCCGTATGGGGATAGGGCCTCCTGTACGGGGGCATCCTCTGTCACGGGGAGTACCTCGGGCTGACCATAGACGGTACAGGAGGAGGAGAATACGATCCCTCGGGTACCATGGCGCTGCATGGCCTCTAGGAGGACGATGAGGGATAGGAGGTTGTTGCGGTAGTAGAGCAGGGGCTTCTGTACGGATTCTCCGACCGCCTTGCTAGCGGCAAAGTGGATGACTCCCTGGATGTCGGGGTGACGGGTGAAGATCTCCTCTATGGCTGACTCATCATTGCAGTCTACCTGATAGAATGTGGGGCGTGTACCCGTGATAGCCTCGATACCATCGAGGACATGGATATTGGAGTTGGAGAGGTTGTCCAGGCTGACGACCTGATAGCCGGCCTGGATGAGCTCGACGGTGGTGTGGGAGCCGATGTAGCCCGTCCCACCCGTGACGAGGATTGTACCTTTGGTGGACATGTGGTGTGGTTTATAGTGATTTATTTATTCCGTCTATATAGGAGAGGAGTTCGTCTCGTCCCAGCCGTGCCTCGGCGGAGGTGATGAAGAGGGGTGGAAGCTCCTCCCACTGCTGTAGGAGACGCTCCTTGTAGGCTGCGATATTGGCAGCGAGCTTACCCCGGGAGAGCTTGTCCGCCTTGGTGAAGACGAGAGCAAAGGGAATGCCCTCCTCACCTAGCCATTCGATGAACTCGAGGTCTATCCTCTGGGGCTCCAGACGACTATCTAGGAGCACGAAGAGGCATACGAGCTCGGTACGCTCGAGGATATAGTCCTCGATCATACGACGTAGCCCATCTCGACCATCTCTGCTGAGACGAGCATAGCCATAGCCGGGAAGGTCTACGAGGTACCAGTCTCTATTGATAAGGAAGTGGTTGATGAGCTGTGTCTTACCGGGCTTCTGCGACGTCATCGCTAGGCCTTTACGCCCGGTGAGCATATTGATCAGGGAGGACTTCCCCACATTGGATCTGCCGATGAAGGCATATTCGGGTAGCCCTGTGGTCGGGCACTTCTCTACCCGACTATTGCTGATGATGAACTCTGCAGAGGTGATGACCATCGTGACTATCCTTTGTTATACGAAGCTATTTTACAAGACAAAGATACGGCATTGCCAACATATAGCCGTAGACGGGACGGAAATCAGCGCCCTACCTTGGGAAAGGCCACCCTCCTCTCCCCTCCCCCGAGCTATCTCACTCAAGCCCTAGGGGTAGGCTACCTCGGTCTACTAGGTCGGGGACGCTCTTCGCCCCGAGCACCTAGGGCTTCCTGGGGGGCTAATGTCGGGCATCCTAAGTACGCAGATCCCTCCTGGCCTAGTGCGTGTCTGCACTCCTATAAAGAATACCTTCATCACCTATGTAAGGTGACGAAGACGCTCTTACCGAGAGCGCATCGGCGCTCCTATAATGAACGTTTCCATCACCTATGTAAGGTGATGAGGACGCTCTTACCGAGAGCGCCGATGGGCTCTCGGTAAGAGCGTTTTTGTCCACTAGGCGCGTCTGATACAGAGGGTATTACACTAGAGGGTGGCGTCTCCCTCCCCTCCTCGGGGGCTCGTCCCTACCGCCCACACCAACCTCCACACTCGCCCCCCGCCCCCATACACTATATACAATAGGTACGCGCGCGAGGGAGCGATCCCCCGGGGGCTGTCCTATGCGCTACCTAGAGATTGGCGCAGTAAGAGGTGTGGAGGGAAGAGAAAGTGTAAGGGAGGAAAGGGGAGAAGGCAAGGGGAGGAAGGAGGTATAAAATACCCATTTATAGGTATTTTGTAGGGACTAGATATGATATATCTTTGCGGGCGAATTACCTAGGTTGCTCGCGGACTGCTCCCCTTCACCATATGTAGACAATATATATCGTGTCCGGTCTGACCCTGATGGGGTCTAGGCTAGGGTGTGCCTCGGGTGACGGAGGAGATAATACTTATTCATCCAATATGTACCATACAGCTAGGCGACTAGCATTTACACTAAGCCTCGGTACGCTGAGCCTCGGAGCCGGGGCGCAGGAGCTCCCAGTAGATAGTCTGCGGGAGATGAGGGACTCCACCCGGCGCCTCAGTGAGGTCGTGGTCTACGCACGGCAGATGCTGGGGAGCAAGTTCGAGGCACGTAACCGCACCGGTTCGGCTTATTACCTTTCGCCCAAGGAACTAGCGAAGTTCGGCTACACAGATATTAGCCGCATGCTACGTGCCGTACCAGGTGTAAACATCTACGAAGAGGACGGGTATGGCCTGCGCCCCAATATCAGTCTACGAGGAACAAAGGCCGAGCGTAGTGAACGTATCTCACTGATGGAGGATGGGATCCTAGCTGCTCCAGCTCCCTATGCTGCCCCTGCCGCCTATTACTTCCCCAACGCTGCTCGCATGTACGCCATAGAGGTACTGAAGGGGAGTAGTCAGGTGCAGTACGGCCCCTTCACTACGGGGGGAGCGGTGAATATGGTCTCGACCCCAATCCCCAAGAGCTTCCAGGCCGGCCTGCGGACCTCCTATGGGAGCTACGGCACCTTCAATAGCTATGCCCATGTAGGGAACGACCACAAGCATCTCGGCTACCTCATCGAATACCTTCGCTATCAGTCAAAGGGCTTTAAGAAGGACGAACCCAACGAGCGCACGGGCTTCTACCGTAACGATGTCGTGGGGAAGCTCCGCCTACACACAGACGAGGAGGCCACGATCCGCCAAGCCCTAGAGCTGAAGCTGGGCTTCGCCAACGAGCACTCCGATGAGAGCTATGTGGGGCTGAGTGAGCAGGACTTCGCCTCACGCCCCTACTATCGCTATCGGGGCGCCCAGATGGACCACATGAGTACACGACACATGCAGAGTGCCCTCACTCACCTGATCGACCTCGATGGAGGACTCAAGGTGACGACGAGCGCCTACTACAATTACTTCTGGCGCAACTGGTACAAGCTGAGTGACGTACGTGTCGGCGACCAAAAGGGGGAGAAGCGTAGCATCGAGGAGGTACTAGCCGACCCCGAGACCAACGCTCGCTACCTAGAACTCCTCACCGGTGCCGCCAACCGACTCGGTGAGGCCCTCCTAGTGAGAGCAAACCAGCGCTCCTACCATTCACGTGGGATACAGACGAAGGTGGAGTACCGCCTACCCTTCCTATCGAGCTACCTCCAGCTGGAGGCAGGTGCCCGCTATCATGCCGACGTAGAAGACCGCTTCCAGCACGACGATAGCTATTCTATCGAGGGTGGGAAGATGAGCCTATTCCGAGCAGGGCTCCCCGGCTCACAGAGCAATCGTATCACGACAGCCCATGCCTTCGCTTCCTATCTCCTTGGGAAGTGGACACGGGCAGGATGGACCATCACCGCTGGGCTTCGTCTGGAGGATGTAGAGCTGTATAAGCGAGACTACACGACCCAAGACCCTAGACGTACTGGCCACCTACGCATCGAGGGAAGTAACCACGCTACCGCACTACTGCCTAGCCTAGGGATCAATTATAGGATCCTTCGCCCGCTCTCGATATTTGCAGGTGTTCATCAGGGCTTTGCTCCCCCAAGCGTGATGACCTACTACAAGCAGAAGCCCGAGAAAAGTATCAACCTAGAGGCTGGTCTACGTCTCACTACAGAGGATCTGAAGGTAGAGGCTATTGGCTATTACAACGACTACTCCAACATGCTCGGCAGTGACCTCGCTGCCGCAGGTGGACAAGGCACACTAGACCAGTTCACGGTAGGAGCAGCACGTGTCCAGGGGTTTGAGTTCTTAGCCTCTTGGCAACCCCTGCCTAAGAGCTGGGAGGTACGCCTACCAGTGCAGGTCAGCTATACCCTGACAGATACACAGATGAAGAACGAATTCTATTCCTCCGCTTGGGGGGAAGTCTTCGCAGGGGATGAACTACCCTATATCTTCCGACATGCAGTGAATGCCCAGCTGGGGCTAGAGTACAAGTGGCTGGAGGCTAATCTCAGTATCCGCTACAACTCAGACATGCGTACTACCCCAGGGCAGGGACGTATCGCCAAGGCACATCTCATCCCTAGCCATACCATCCTAGACGCATCACTCAAGGCGCGCATCAACCGCTACCTCACCCTGACGCTCAATGCGGTAAACCTCACGAACAAGGTCTACCTCGTCTCCCGTCATCCCTCAGGCCTCAGACCTGGTCACCCCTTCGGCATCTATGGCGGAGTACGTATTAACCTCTAACGCCTCCTAGCAAGACATGAAGCAATCACTCAGACATATCATACGCCTCTGCCTCCTCTTCCTCCTTGCCCTTCCCCTCAGTGCGCTGGCACAGCAAGCGAGCCGGATCACAGGTATCGTACGTAGTAGCCGTGGCGAAGCCTTAGTCGGTGTCACCGTACGACTCGTGGGGACAACGCAGGGGACGCTCACGGACAGCGAAGGGAAGTTTGGTATCACAGCCCGTATGGGAGATATCCTGCTATTCACCAGTGTGGGTATGCAGGCAAGGAAGGTGAAGATCACTAGCGAACGTCTCACCATTACCCTCGAGGAGGACAACAAGCTCATGGAGGAGGTCGTGGTGACGGGCTATCAGAAGATCCGTAACCGAGTCTACACCGGTGCGGCCTCGTCCGTGAAGATGAAGGACATACACCTAGAGGGGACACAGGATATCTCTCGTATGCTAGAGGGACGAGTCCCAGGTCTATCCATCCAGAGCATCTCGGGTACATTCGGTGCTGCACCTCGTATCAATATCCGAGGTGGGGCATCCATACTAGGTAATGTACAGCCCCTCTGGGTCATCGACGGAGCGGTCTATGAGGACCTCGTACACCTTAGCCTCGATCAGCTAGCTTCGGGAGATGCAGCGACCCTCATCAGCTCTGCCGTATCGGGGCTCAATGCCTCCGACATACAGGACATACAGGTACTGAAGGATGCCTCTGCGACCTCGATATACGGAGCACGAGCGCTGAACGGGGTGATCGTCGTGACGACTAAGTCAGGGCGTAGGGATACCCCCCTGAGGGTAAGCTATGCTACGGAGAATACCATGCGCCTCCGGCCTAGCTATAGCCAGTATGACCTATTGAACTCACAGGAGACAATGGGGGTCTACGAGGAGATGAGACAGAAGGGCTACTTCAGCCTCGCTAGCAGTCTCTATGGACGTCGTGGTGGGGTATACTATCTACTCAATAGAGCACTCTCCGAATACAATCCTGAGACGGGGACTTATAGGCTGGAGAATACTCCTGAGGCACGTAGAGCCTTCCTAGAGCAGCACGAGCGAGCCAATACCGACTGGTTCAGAGAGCTCTTTCGCCTAACCCCTACGACGAGCCACACCGTGAGCTTCAGTGCCGGGGGACGGAGCAGTGCCACCTATGCCTCGCTGGGCTTCTTCTATGACGGAGGCTGGACAGTAGCCGACCGGGTGCAGCGCATCACCGCCAACCTCAAGAATACTTTCTATCTCGGAGATCGCCTACAGGTCACCCTATCTGCTCAGGGGAACATCCGCTCGCAAAAGGCGCCTGGTACCCTACCCCAACGTAAGAATACTACGCTCGGGGTCTTCGAGCGAGACTTCGACATCAACCCCTTTAGCTATGCTCTGGGTACGAGCCGTACGCTCCTACCCTCGGAGCGATACCGCAACAACTGGGCACCCTTCAACATCCATCAGGAGTACCGCTCCAACCACATGGACATCGGGGTACTTGACTTCAAGGCTCAAGCCGAAGCCAGCTACAAGGTACGCCCCTATCTCGAGGCACGTGCCCTCGTCTCCACCCGACAGGCTTACACCTCTATGACCCACGAGATCACGGAGCAGTCTAACCAAGTCCTTGCCTACAGAGCTATGGAGACTCCCGAGGTAGCCGCGGCCAACATCTACCTGCTACGTGACCCCGAGCATCCCGAGCGACGCCCCGAGGTTGCCCTGCCTCATGGGGGGATACTTAAGAAGGATGAGACGAGTCTGAAGAGCTATCTCATGCGTCTGGCTCTGGACTATGACCGCCATATAGGGGTACATGACGTCAAGGTCTTTGGCTTCACTGAGATCCGCTATGCCGATCGCTCGCATACTCCCTTCACGGGCTACGGTGTGCAGT